>JAKBAA010000001.1 GCA_021809425.1 Actinomycetes bacterium
ACGGCCCCATCGTGCGCGTCACGACCCCCCACGTCCCCCTCCCGGCCGCCGACAACCTGGAGGACGCCGCCCTGCCGTCGGTGGCCCGCATCCTCGAGGGCGTGCGGCGGGCGATGGCATGAGGCGGGCGACGGCAATGAGGCGGGCGACGGCAACGAGGAGGGCGACCGCGTGACACGGAGCCACGGCGGCGATGCCGCCGACGAGGTGCTCGACACGGCGCCGACCGGGGTGCTCATCGGCGGGGAGTGGCGGGAGGCGTCCGACGGGGGCCGGATCGAGGTGCTCGACCCTGCGAGCGAGGAGGTGCTCGCCGAGGTGGCGAGCGGGACCGTCGAGGACGCCCGGGCGGCGGTCGACGCGGCGGCGGGCGCGCTCCCCCGCTTTGGCGCCATGGCGCCGCGCGAGCGAGGCGAGCTGCTGCGGCGCGCCTTTGAGGCGATGACCGCGCGCCGCGAGGAGATCGCCCGGCTGATCGTGCTCGAGAACGGCAAGGCCCTCACCGACGCCCGCGGCGAGGCCGCCTACGCGGCCGAGTTCTTCCGCTGGTATGGCGAGGAGGCCGTCCGGGGCGCCGGCGAGGTGACGACGGCGCCGTCGGGGGCGAACCGGATCCTCGTGCTCCGCCAGCCGATCGGGGTGGCCGCCCTTGTCACCCCGTGGAACTTCCCGGCCGCCATGCTCACCCGCAAGATCGGCCCGGCGCTCGCCGCAGGGTGCACGGTCGTGTGCAAGCCGGCCTCGGAGACCCCCCTCACCGCCCTCCTCATCGCCCGGATCCTCGAGGAGGCAGGGGCACCGCCAGGGACGGTCAACGTGCTCACCGCACGGCGCTCCTCGGAGGTCGTCGCCACCTGGCTCGCCGACGGACGGGTCCGCAAGCTCTCCTTCACCGGCTCGACCGAGGTGGGCCAGGTCCTGCTCCGCGCCGCCGCCGACAACGTCGTGTCCACCTCGATGGAGCTCGGGGGCAACGCCCCCTTCCTCGTCTTTGACGACGCCGACCTCGACGCCGCCCTCGCCGGGGCCATGGTCGCAAAGATGCGCAACGGCGGCGAGGCCTGCACCGCCGCCAACCGCTTCTATGTCCACGAGGCCGTCGCCGAGGAGTTCGGGCGCCGCTTCGCCGAGGCCATGGCGGCCCTGCAGGTCGGACGGGGCCTCGACGAGGGCACCGAGGTCGGTCCCCTCGTCAACGCCGCGAGCCGGGACAAGGTGGCCGAGCTCGTCGAGGGCGCCCTCGACCAGGGCGCCGAGGCGCTCACCGGGGCCACGACGCCGAAGGGGACCGGCTTCTTCTACCCGCCCACCGTCGTCACCAACGTCGAGCCGGGCTCGGCGATCCTTCGCCACGAGATCTTCGGCCCGGTCGCCCCGATCGTCACGTTCGCCTCCGAGGAGGAGGCGGTCGCGCTCGCGAACGACACCGAGCTCGGCCTCGTCTCCTACCTCTACACGGCCGACCTCGCCCGGGGGCTCCGGGTGAGCGAGGCCCTCGAGTCCGGCATGGTCGGGCTCAACCGCGGCCTCGTCTCGGACCCGGCCGCGCCCTTCGGCGGCGTCAAGCAGTCCGGCATCGGCCGGGAGGGCGGCCACGAGGGGATGCTCGAGTACCTCGAGTCCAAGTACGTCGCCGTCAGCTGGTGAGCCCTGAGCGACCGGCTGGCTGCCGGCGCGCAGGTCGGGAGCGACGACCTCGAGCTGGGCGGAGAAGGGCCGGCCGAGGACGCGCCGCCAGGAGCGCCGGGTGATCGGCAGCTCGAGGCGGGAGACCGTGCCGAACGGACGGGGGCCCGGCGCTACCGGCGCGGGGCCGCGAGCACGAGCTCGAGGACGTCGGGCGGCACCGGCCAGCAAGCCGGAACGGTGGACGGCCAGGAGCCTCCGGGGCAGCTCGATGCCTGCCAGAAGAGCGCTGCTCCCGTCGCCACGGCGCAGCCACACTGACCTTCTTTGCTTCTCACCGCCGCGAGGGTCGAACATGAGGCCATGTCCCGCCCCGATGCAACCGGCCCCGATGCACCCGGCCCCGATGCAACCGGCCCCGATGCAACCGGCCCCGCGACGGGCTCCCGGTACCTGCACGGGCACCACGAGGCCGTGTTGCGCTCCCATCGCCAGCGCACGGCGGAGAACTCGGCGGCATACCTGCTCGGGCGACTGGCGGCGGGCCACCACGTGCTCGACGTGGGCTGCGGCCCGGGCACGATCACCGTGGGACTTGCCAGGCGGGTGCCAGGTGGCGAGGTCATCGGGGTGGACGCCGAGCCGGCGATCGTGGAGGCGGCCCGGGCGAGCTTCGGGAGCGGGGACGGCAACGTGCGCTTCGAGGTGGGCGACGTGGCGCGGCTGCGCTACGAGGACGACCGGTTCGACGTGGTCCACGCGCACCAGGTGCTCCAGCATCTGGTCGACCCGGTGGCCGCGCTGGCCGAGCTGCGCAGGGTGTGCCGGCCAGACGGTGTGGTCGCTTGCCGCGACGGCGACTACGGGGCGATGTTCTGGTACCCGGCGAGCGAGCCGCTCGAGGAGTGGCGTGCCCTGTACCGGGCGGTCGCCCGCAGCGCCGGGGGAGAGCCGGACGGCGGCCGGCACCTCGGTGCATGGGCGGCGGCGGCCGGGTTCTCGCGTGTCGTCCAGTCCGCGAGCGCCTGGTGCTTCGCCACGCCCGACGAGCGCGCCTGGTGGGGCGGGCTGTGGGCCGAGCGGCTGACGCGGTCGCGCTTCGCCGAGCAGGCCGTCGGGGCCGGGCTGGCGACCGCCGCCCACCTGGAGCGGCTGGCGGATGCCTGGCGGGAGTGGGCGGCAGCGCCCGATGCCTGCTTCTTCGTGCCGCACGGCGAGGTGCTCTGCACGCCCTGATCCGTGGCTCCCGGGCTGCCGGGCTGCGTGGCTGCCGGCATCCGGGGCCGCCCGCCCGATCGGCCCGGCTAGCGCAGGGCAGGCGAGAGACGCCTGATGGCCCGCTCGAGGGCGACGGCGGCGTCGTAGGCGAGCTCGTCGAGCTCGTCGGCGTCGGCCAGCTCGCCGCCCCCGGCGACGAGCAGCGCCCGCGGGTCGGCGACGGCGACCCGGGTACGGCCGCCGCCGGCATCCTCGAGGACGACGTTGCACGGCAGGACGAGCGCCAGCGAGGCCTCGAGCTCGAGGGCCCGGTGGGCGACGGCAGGGTTGCAGGCGCCGAGGATCTTGAGCGCTCGGCGGTGCACCCCGAGGGCATCGGCCAGGGTGGCGGCGACGTCGACCTCGGTGAGGACGCCGAAGCCCTCGGCCTCGAGGGCGGCGCGCACCGCCGCCTCTGCCTCTGCGAGCGTGGCCTCGAGGGTGGTCTCGATCGCCTGCATCCGGCACCTCCGTCGTCCAGGTGGCGCTGCGCACATCTTGGGGCGCCCGGAGCGGGGGGCGCTAGGGCACTCCGCCCCTACGAGGGGGGGTAGGGGCGGAGGGCCGCGACGAGGGGGGCAGGGCCCCTACGAGGGGGGCAGGGACGGGGGATCGCCCCGTACGGGCTCGCACGCCGACGGGTGCCGGCCGCAGCGACCGGGGCGCCGTCGACCTCGCCGGCCAACGCGCCGGCGGCGAGCGGACGTCGCTCGGTGGTGGCCTGCTGGCGGGCGAAGCGCCACGGGTAGCGCTCGTGGGTGTCGACCAGGATGGCGAGCGGGCCGGCGAGGCTGGCGCGGGTGGGGAGGCCGACGTTCGGGCGGGCCTGGCGGGCCGTGCGGGCGCTCTGCCAGAAGATCGCCTGGCGGCCGCCCTGGATCCTGGCGAAGACGAACTGGGAGCGGTTCTCACGGGACCGGTCGAGGACGAGGTCGATGGCCGGCCCGCGGCGCTGGCAGGAGCGGACGTCGACGGCCTCGAGGACCTCCGGATCGTCCGGCCAGGCATCGGCCTCGTGGCAGTAGACCCTGGCGGTGCGCGGCCAGCTGTCCCGGGCCTTCAGCACGATCCCGTCGGGGCCGACCGGCAGGCGGAGCAGGCACGGGAGCGACGAGCCTGCGTCGGGGTTGCGGGCGACGACGAACACCCGGGGCACGGGCATCGGCACGGGCACGGGCACGGGAACAGTGTGGCGCGTCGTGCTGTGACCGGAGCGCCGGCGTGGGGGAGGCGGCCGCGCGGGATCGGGTGGTCTACGGTGCCGGTGATGGAGGTGCACCTGGTCGACGGGACCTACGAGCTGTTCCGCTACTTCCACGGCCAGGGCGCCGGCGGCGGCCCGAAGTCCGGCCGGGCGGCCGTTCGGGGCGTGGTGGCCTCGCTGCTGCGCATGCTCGAGGAGGGCGCGACCCACGTCGGGGTTGCGACCGACCACGTGATCGAGTCGTTCCGCAACGAGCTGTGGCCCGGCTACAAGCGGGGGGAAGGGGTTCCGGCGGAGCTGCTGGAGCAGTTCGGGCCCCTCGAGGAGGCGCTCGAGGCGCTCGGCGTGGTGGTTTGGCCGATGGCCGAGCTGGAGGCCGACGACGCCCTTGCCTCGGGCGCTGCCGTGGCGGCCGCCGACGAGCGGGTGACCCGGGTGGTCATCTGCACGCCGGACAAGGACCTCGGCCAGTGCGTCGTCGGCGAGCGGGTCGTCCAGGTCGACCGGCGGCGGGACCTCGTCCTCGACGAGGCTGCCGTGACCGCGAAGTTCGGGGTTTCCCCCGCCTCCATCCCCGACTGGCTGGCCCTCGTGGGAGACGCCGCCGACGGCTTCCCGGGCATCCCCGGCTGGGGGGCTCGGTCGGCGGCAACCGTGCTGGCGCGCTACGGCCGTCTCGAGGCCATCCCCGAGGCGGTGGCGGACTGGGACGCCGAGGTGGCTCGTGCCGTCCGCGGCGCCGGACGGCTGGCGGCGGCCCTGGCCGAGGGGCGGGGGCTCGCTGGGCGGTTCAAGGTGCTCGCCACCCTGCGGGTCGAGCCGGGCCTCCTCGAAGGGGTCGACGCCCTCGCCTGGACCGGGCCGACCTCGTCGTTCGACGCGCTGGTGAAGGCGCTCGGCGCGCCCCGACTGGCCGAGCGGGCCGAGCGCCTCGTGCCTCGCTGACCCGACGAGCCCGGCACCCCCAGCTGACGGCCTCCCGCCGGGCCCGGTGCCCACGTGGACACCGGGCCCGAGGCGGAGGGGCCGTCGGTGGACGACGGGTGCCCTCGGAAGGCAGGGACGGCTAGGAGGCCTTGTAGACCTTCAGCTGGCCGTTCGCCCCCCAGGTGGCCATCACGCTGTGGTAGGAGCCGACGTTCGCGTAGTTCTGCGGCGTGCGGGCCCAGCTCCAGCCGAGCAGGTTGATGGACTGGTGTGCCAGGGCGTTCTTCACGGCGTTCTCGTTGATGCTCTTCGCCGTCTCGATGGCGTCGGTGAGCTGGAGACCCGTCGCCCAGCCGACGAGGTCCTGGGCGATGTCGCTCGTCGTCCCGTAGCCGACCGCCTTCATGCCATTGATGTAGTCGGTGAGGTTCTTCCTCGTCGTGGGATCCGGCGTGTACTTGAGCAGCATCGACGAGTCGCCGAGCACGTACACGTTCTTGAGCGTGGTCGCGCCGCCGACGGCGGAGTAGAAGCTGGGCAGGGTGCAGACGGCGCACTCGCCGACCGGGATCGTCGGGCTCTCTGCGCGGAGCGCCTTCAAGAAGGTGACCGTGTCCTGGCCCGGCGGGATCCCGAGGACGACGGCCTGCGGGTGTGCGGCCAGCAGGTGGATGACCTGCGGCGTGTCGTCGGTCTGGTTGTAGGTGACCGACTGGCCGGCGACCACCTTGAACCCGTACCGCTTCCCCTGCTGCTGCATGAAGTTGTAGTTGGCGTTGCACAGCGGGTCACATCCGTCGATGACGGCGACGCGGGTGTAGTGACGGGGGACGATGATCTTGTGGATCATGTCGAGGTCGTTCTGGAAGTAGGCGTTGTAGAGGCCCGGGAACGAGTAGGAGGTGAGCTGGGACGCCGGGATGCCGATGCCCTGCCATCCGGCACCCTGCTCGATGAGGACGGTGTGGAGGGAGTTGGCCACCGGCACGGCGGCGACGTAGTCGTTGGTCTCGCCCGGGCCGAGGATGAAGTTGGCGTGCAGCTGGGTCACGCACTTGCGCACCTGACTGACGGCGACCGACGGGGTCGAGGCGTCGTCGAGCGCGATCAGCTGGTACTTTCGCCCGAGCACGCCCCCGTGGCTGTTGATCCACTTGACGTAGGCGGTGATCCCGTTCTTGTCGCCGAGCCCGACGCCGAGTGCGGCGCCAGATTGCGCCGAGACCTCGCAGATGATGATGGGGCTGCTGCTGGCTCGCGGGTGCGCCGTGGCGCCGCTCGCCGTGCCCGCCACGGCACCGACGCTGGTCGCCGCCATGGCGACGACCAGCGAGGCGGCGCCGATCACCCGGGAAACGCCCGCATCACGCCGGCGGAGCCGTTCGATCACCGCCGCCAAGCCTGTCCGATAATTCACCGTTGCCCCCTTCGCTTGACGAGCCGACTGCCCCCTCTTGCGCAGCCTGTCGCCGCACCACCATCAGTGGCGGCAGGGTCAGCGCGTGGCCGATCGCCTGAGCGATCGGCCGTGCTGCCTAGGTCGTTCCTCCTTCACTGGTGGCTTCCAAGGCTTCGTTGGCCATGAGGCCCATGAGCTCGGTGCGGACGAGCTGAGAGTTGGCGAACTGCGAGGCGTCGCCCTGGAACTCGAGCCGACCGTCGAGCAGGACGAAGATCTCCTTGGCGATGTCGCTGACCATCTGGAGGTCGTGCTCGACGAGCACGACGGTCATCTGCTCCCCGAGATGGACGAGCAGCTCGGCAAGGCGGCCGCGTTGGGAGGCACTGAGCCCCGAGGCGGGCTCGTCGAGCAGCAGGATGCGTGGGCGCGTGACGAGCGCCCTCGCGAGCTCGGTCATGCGCTGCACCTCGAGGGTCAGCTCGCCGACGGACTGAGAGGCCACCGGAGCGAGCCCCAGCTGGCTGACGGTCTCCCAGGCGCGCTCGTAGGCAACCTTGAGGTCGCTGCGAAACAGGGCATGGGTGAGGAACGTCTGGTGGCTCGGCACGGCGGCGACGGCGACGTTGTCGAGGACCGACCGGCTGTTCATGAGGCGAACGGCCTGGAGGGTGCGGGCCACGCCCAGCTGGGCGCGAGCGAACGCCGGCGTCCGCGTCACGTCGCGCCCGAGGAGGGACACCTCGCCGTCGTCGGCGCGGAGGCCGCCACAGATGAGCTCGAACAGCGTGGACTTTCCGGCGCCGTTGGGGCCGCACAAGGCATGGACCCCGAGACCGCGCACCGTGAGCGAGACCTCGTTCACGGCGATGACGCCACCGAAACGCTTGGTGACGCCGCGGCACGCCAGCGTGATGTCGTCCTTGCCGGCCGCCGAGGGTGCCGGGCCGGTCGGTCGGGCGGCCGCGGCCGGCAGGGAGGGCGCGCCGGTCGTTCGGCCCGGGACCGGCTGGAAGCGCGCTTCGCCGAGCCGGCCGGCGTGACCGCCGTCGGTCGCTCCGGCGCCGGCGACGGCTACGGAGAGGCCGACCGACGACAGTGGCCGGTGACGGGCGCGCTGGCTCGTCGCACGCGACAGGTTGACGACGATGCGCCGCAGGACGCCCATGAGGCCCTCGGGGGCGTAGAGGAGGATCAGGGTGAACAGGACGCCCTCGACGAGCAGGACGTGCGAGGAGATGAAGCCGTTGCCCAGCTGGAGGTACTCGATGACCCCCGTGCCGACAAGGCCGCCGATGAGCGTTGCCCTGCCTCCGACGAACAGCATGATGAGGAGCGTGAGCTCGGCCGTCTGGTCGAAGTTGGACGGCGACACGAGGGTCTGGGTGCCGGCGAACACCCCGCCACCGAGCGCAGCCAGGGCAGCCGAAAGGACGAAGACCTCGAGCTTGCGCCGTCGAGTGTTGATGCCGAGGGAGGCAGCCATCGGCTCGTTCTCCCCGAGCAGGGACAGCTCGAGGCCCACCCCGGAGCGCAGGATGCGGGCGCAGCCGTAGATGCAGAGCCCAAGGAGGACGACGGCGACGGCGCCGGAGCGCTCGAGCGTCGAGACGTAGCTGGGCCCGGACCAGATGCTGCCGATGCTCGTGATGCCGGTCGCCTGCCCGAAGTAGCCGGCAAAGACGACGTAGCCGCTGGCGATCACCGAGAAGAACAGGGTGGCGAGCGCCAGCGCGAACCCCGACACGCGGGTGGCGAAGCTGCCGATGAGCATGCCGACGACGGCAGCGCCGGCCACCATGATGAAGACGGCCACGATGACCGGTACCTGGTACTTCGTGTTGAGCACGCCGACCCCGTAGGCGCCGACCATCATGAACACCGACTGGTGGAAGGCCAGCTGGTTGGAGTGCCCGATCTGCACGACCATGCCGAGGATGGCGAAGGCGAAGCAGACGGCGAGGACGAGGATGGAGTCGTTGTAATTGCCGTTCAGTCGCAACAGTGCCGCCAGCACGACGAGGGTGACGGCGACGGCGAGGGTGACCGGTCCGCCCTCGTTGACGATGCGTCGGGCGACCGAGGCCAGAAGGCCGTTGGCCGCCCTCGGCTCGACGGGCGGCCGGTGCCGCCGGCTCGCCCTGCCGCCGACGGCCGGCTGGTCGCCGGCCATCGGGGAGGCCGCCCCGAGGATCTGCGGGCGGAACAAGATGACGGCGACGAGGACGGCGAAGAGCAGGGTGTCCTGGTACTGGCTGCTCACGTAGCCACCGAGCATGGCTTCGGCGATGCCGATGGTGAGCCCCGCGGCGACGGCGCGGGCGGGCTTGGTGAAGCCGGCGAACGCCGCGGCGATGAGCCCGAGAAGGCTGAGCTGGCCACCCGAGTTGAACACGTAGCCGGTGATCGGGCTCTCGACGATCCCAAAGATGGCGGCGAGGACCGCCATGGCGACGAACATCCATCGGCGGAAGCTCGTCTGCTTGACGCCGACGATCGAGGCGCCGAACCCGTTGTCACCGCTCGCCACCATCGCCTTGCCGATGAGGCTGAACCGGAGATATCCGGCGAAGCCGAGCCCGGTGAGGATGGCCAGCGCGAGGAGGATGACCGCCGGACGCTGCATGTAGAGGCCCCAGAAGGTGAGCGCCGGGCCGGACCAGAGGGCGGGCGCCGAGTGGACGTCGGTCCCGAACAGGTGCTGGGAGACGCCTTCGATGAAGAGCGAGAGGGAGAAGGTGAAGAAGAAGACGACGAGGATGGCCTCCCGGGCCCGGCTCCCCTCGAGCGCGGTCCGCAGCACGGCCAGGTCGTAGAGGAAGGCGAAAAGCCCGACGAGGACGAGGTCGAAGGCGATGGCGCCGGCGAGGGGCCAGTGGTCGACGCGGGTGAAGAAGTCCACGCCAAGCGCCCCGAGCATGGCGAAGTCGCCGACGGCAAGGTTGAGGAGGGCCGAGGTGCGAAAGAGCATCGTCAGGCAGAGGGCGAAGACGGCATAGATGGCGCCGCTGCTGATGCCTGCCAGGAGCAGGTCGCCGAAGACCGTCACGAGGTGCTCCGCTCCGGGCGGGCCGTGACATTGGCGGCCTGCTCGAGCACGTCCGCGTCGGGCGCCTCCTCGACGACCCCTCGCTCGACCCGCAGGGCACGATGGCAGATCTCGAGTGCCCGCAGCGGGTTCTCCTCGACGAGCAAGATGGTGCGTCCCTGGTCGTTCAGCTGCTTGATCGCCTCGTACACTCGCCGAGCGACGATCTCGGCGAGGCCGAGGCACGGCTCGTCGGTGATGAGGATCTTCGGTGCCGCCGCGAGGCCACGTGCCAGGGCGACCATCTGCTGTTGACCGCCAGAGAGCGTGCCGGCCGACTGCGACAGGCGCGGCTTGAGCTCGGGGAACAGCTCGAGCGCCTCGGCGAAGGCCTCCGATGCGCGGGCCTTTCGCAGGTTCTTGGTCCAGCCGTAGCAGCCGAGCAGGATGTTGTCGATGACCGCCATGCTCGGGAAGAGCTGGCGCCGTTCCGGGACGAGGGAGAGGCCGTGCCCGACCATCCAGGCCGGACGCCTCGGCGGGACGAGGACCCCGCCGAATTGCACCTTGCCGAGGTGGGAGACGAAGCCGGCCAGCGCAAGCGCCAGGCTGCTCTTGCCGTTCCCGTTCGGTCCGATGACGGCCACGCACTCGCCGGTCCGAACCGAGAAGCTCGCGTGCTCCACGGCGACGAAGTCCCCGTAGAGCACCTTCAGGTCCTCGACCCGCAGCAGGTCGGTCGTCCCGGTCGAGGCCTGCGTGGTCTCGCGAATCGGCAAGCGCGCCCCTCCTTCCCGCTCGCTACGCCCCTGGATCGATCAGCGACAGCGTTCGGCGTTGCCGCCACGGCCCGATCGCCGCGCGCCCACGAGTCGCCCGAGGGCGCCTCGCCATGTCCCCCTCTCCACCTCGGCCGACACGCGTACCCCCAAGCAACGTGCATCGGTTTCTTGAGGCACACTCGCACGGAGCGCGCGGAGAGTCAAGGGAGCACTCGCACGAAGCTGGCGGAAACATGGGAAGAAGCCGGTTGTCGGGTCGTGCCGTACGCGGGGCGCCGCTGGCGAGGCCCGGCGTTGGTCGCCGGTGCCCTGGCGCCCCGGTCCGGCCGCCGGGGTGCTCGCTGCCCGATGAGACCGCTAGCGACCGGCGGCGAACACCGAGGAGAGCTCTGCCGGGACGGGCGCCTCCAGCTGACCGTAGGTGCAGGAGTCGGGCAGCCGATCGGGTCGCCAGCGCCGCAGGGTCGTCGCATGGCGGAACCGATCGCCCTGGAGGTGGTCGTAGGCGACCTCGGCGACCCGCTCGACACGCAGGGCCTCCCAGCTCAGGTCCTTGCCGGCGCTCCAGCGGCTCTGCGCGCCGGGCATCCGAGCCTGGGCCGGCGCCTTGGCTGGCGCCTGGGCCGAAGCCCAGTCACCCCAGGGGTGACCGTCGAGGGCGCCGGCCCGGAGCGGCTCGAGCTCTTGGACGAGCTCCCGGCGACGTGCGGCAGCGAAGCCCGAGGCCACCCCGACGTGGTGGAGGATGCCCTGGTCGTCGTGGAGGCCGAGCAGGAGCGAGCCGACGCCCCCGTCCTTGTGCCAGCGAAAGCCGGCGACCGCGCAGTCGGCGGTTCGCTCGTGCTTGACCTTCAGCATGACCCGCTCGCCCTCCCGATAGGGGAGGTCGACGGCCTTGGCGACGACGCCGTCGAGGCCGGCGCCCTCGAACCGGGAGAACCAGTCGGAGGCGACCGCCCGATCGCCGGTCACCGGGGTCAGGTGGACCGGCGGGCGTGCTCGGGCGAGGAAGGTCTCGAGCTCGCTGCGCCGGCGCCCGTACGGCTCGCCTCGAAGGTCGAGCGTGCCGAGGGCCAGGAGGTCGAAGGCGACGAAGGAGGCCGGGGTGCGCTCGGCGAGCAGGCGAACCCTGGAGGCCGCAGGGTGGATCCGTTGGGTGAGGGCGTCGAAGTCCAGGCCGGCGGGGCCGGTGATGACGATCTCGCCGTCGACGACGGCCGGCATCGGGAGCTCGGCGGCGAGCGGTCCGAGCAGCTCGGGGAAGTAGCGGTTGAGCGGTCGCTCGTTCCGGCTGCCGAGCTCGACGCGCTCGCCGTCGTAGAAGACGACGCAGCGAAAGCCGTCCCACTTCGGCTCGTACGCGTAGCCCTCACCTTCGGGGAGCGAGCGGGCCAGCTTGGCCAGCATCGGCGACACGGGCGGGGCGACGGGGAGGGCCATGGTCAGCGTTCCTTCCGGGCGCGGCTCGGCATCACCCGGGTCGCCTCGCCGGGCGCCTTCGGGTACTCGGGGGGCCACGGGGCATCGGGGAGGCCGGCCGCCCGATCGGCGGCGGCCAGTGCGAGCAGCGGGTCGATCGATTGCGGATCGGCTTCGCTGCCGGCCCAGGGGTCGCCGACCTCGGCCAGGCGGTGGGGGACGGTGGCGATGGTCCAGGCGTCCGGGTCGATCGTGTCGAGCTCGTCCCAGGCGAACGGGGTCGACACCTGGCCGGTCGAGCGGGGCCGGGCGCACCAGGCGCCGAACACGGTCTTGTGGGGGGCGTTCTGGTTGAAGTCGACGAACACCTTCCGGCCCCGCTCCTCCTTCCACCAGCGTGCCGTGACGAGGTCGGGGTGGCGGCGCTCGAGCTCGCGGGCGAGCGCCACGGCGCCGGCGCGCACCTGGACGGCGTCCCAGCGGGGGTGGAGGCGGGCGTAGACGTGGATGCCGCGGCTGCCGGTCGTCTTGGGATAGGTGGCGATGCCGAGCTCGTCGAGCAGAGCCTTCGTGTGACGTGCGACCACTCGGGCCTCGTCGAAGCCGGTGCCCGGCTGCGGGTCGAGGTCGATGCGCAGCTCGTCGACGTGGGCGGGGTCGTCGGCGTGGTAGCCCCAGAGGTGGAGCCCGAGGCAGCCGAGGTTGACGGCCCACAGGACGTGGGCGAGGTCGGCGACGACGAGGGCGTTGGAGCTGGTGCCGTTCGGGGTGGACACGATCGCGGTACGGAGCCACGCCGGGGCGCCGGCCGGGACGCGCTTCTGGAAGAACGAGGGGCCGTCCGCCCCGTCCGGGAAGCGCTGGAGCAGGGCCGGCCGGCCGCCGGCGGCCCGCAGCAGGGCGGCGGTGACGGCGACGTAGTAGTCGACGAGGTCGCCCTTCGTGGCACCGAGTGCCGGGAAGTAGACGCGACCGGGGTGCGAGATGGGGATCTCGCGGCCGTCCACCTCGACGGTGCGGCGGTCGGCGGCGCCGGCAGTCACCCGGACAGTCTACGAGAGGCGGTCCCGCAGGCCGGACGCCCGGGCGATCGGGCGCTCGACCGCGGCCACCACGCTGTCGGGGGACCCGACGACGACGACCCGTTGCTTGGCCCGGGTGAGCCCGGTGTAGAAGAGCTCCCGGGTGAGGATGCGTGAGCCGGGGTCGGGCAGGACGACGGCAACGGTGTCGAACTGGGAGCCCTGGGACTTGTGGACGGTCATGGCGTAGCAGGTCTCGACGTGTGCCAGCCGGCTCGGGCTGAGCCGTGCGATGCCGTCGCCACGGTCGAACACCGCGCTGAGCCGTCCGGCGGCGTCGCCGATGACGACGCCGGTGTCTCCGTTGAACAGGCGCAGGTCGTAGTCGTTGACCGTCACGAGGAGCGGCTGGCCGCACCACCACCCGCCCCGGCGGTCCTGACCGACGCCTGCCTCGGCGAGCCAGCGTTCGAGCCGGTCGTTCCAGCCGGACGCCCCGGCAGGCCCGAGGCGGTGGGCGCACAGCACCCGGAAGGCGCCGAGACCGGCGAGCGCCGCGCCGGCGTCGCCGTCGGCCGAGTGCTCGGCGACGGCGCGCCAGGCGCCGACGGCCTCGGCCTGCAACGGAGCGAGCGCCTCGCCGGCCGCCTCGGTGGCCGCCACCGGGATCCAGGTGAGCTCGCCGTCCCCCGCACCGAGCAGGTCGAGCGCCCGCGGCCCGTCGCCGCGACGGACGGCGGTGGCGAGCTCGGCGATGACGGCGCCGAAGCGGTGGATCCGCTGCAGCACGACGACACTGCCGGCGAGGGTCGGTGCCTGCCGGTCCCCGGCGGCGGCCGGCCCCCCGGCGACGCCCGGCGCTCCGGCAGTGGCCGGCCCCCCGGCAGTGGCCGACGGGTCGGCGGTGCCCGACGCGCCCGCAGGCGGGCCGACGAGGTCGCCGAGGACGACGCCGGCCTCGACCGAGGCGAGCTGCTCGGGGTCGCCGAGGAGGACGAGGCGGGCATCGGGTCGGACGGCGGCGAGCAGGCGGTCCATCAGGGAGAGCGACAGCATCGACGCCTCGTCGACGACGACGACGTCGTGGACGAGCGGGTGGGCGGCATCGTGGCGGAACCGGGTGCTCGAGTCGGGGCGGGTGCCGAGGAGCCGGTGGATGGTCGAAGCGGTCCAGCGGGTCGCCGCCCCGGGGAGGGGGAGGTCGAGCCGGGCCAGCTCACCGCGCACCGCCTCCTGGAGGCGGGCGGCTGCCTTTCCGGTGGGGGCGGCGAGGGCGACGAGCGGCGGCCGGGCGCCGACGGCGACGGCCTGCTCCTCGAGGAGGGCGAGCAGGCGGGCCACGGTGGTGGTCTTTCCGGTCCCCGGCCCCCCGGCGATGACGGCCAGCCGGCCTCGGACGGCGACGGCGGCGGCGGCGCGCTGCAGGTCGCCGGCGCCGTCGTCCGGGAAGAGCTGGAGGAGCCGACGGTCGAGCTGGTCGTCGTCGAGCGGGCCGACGGGGGAAGCCGCCCGCTGGAGGAGAGCGGTGGCGACGCGGCACTCCTCGGCGTGCAGCCGGTCGAGGTAGCAGCGTGAGCCGTCGAGGCGGAGCGGACGGCCGTCCCCGACGAGCGGGCTGGCGCGCAGCGCCGTGCGCCAGACGGAGGGTTCGGGCCAGTCGAGATCGGGTGCCGGCTCGCCGTCGTCGGGGCCGGCCGTCGAGGCGATGGTGGCGAGGTCGACACAGACATGGCCGAGCCGGGGCGCCCGGGCGGCGAGGGCCGCCGCCAGCAGCACCGGGGGGTCGTCGACCTGGGCGAGCGCCGCCAGGCGCCCCGCCACGTGGACGTCGGCGGCGTCGAGGATGCCGGCCTCGTTGAAGGCGCGCAGCAGGCCGCCGGCACGCCGGGCCAGCCGGCCGTCGTCGGGGTCGGCCGGGGCCGGGGCCGGGGCCGGGGCCGTGATGGTGGTCGCCTCGGCGGTGGCGGGGTCGCCTGTGGCGCCGGTCATCGTGGCGCCCCCTCGTCGAGGAGGTCGCTCGTCGCCTCGAGCACGGCCGGTGGGGGCGACCACGACCAGACGCCGCACGGCTGCCCGCCGACCCGTGCCTCGGGATCACCGGTCATGCCGCGGACGAACAGGTAGTGGGCACCGGCAAGGTGCCGGGAGGGGTCGTAGGAGGGGAGCCGCCAGCGCAGGTAGCGATGGAGCGCCACCAGGTAGAAGAGCGCCTGGAGGGGGTAGTGGGACCGGGCCATCTCCGCGTCGAGCACGGCCGGCCGGTAGTCGTAGGCGGTGAGCCGGTCGCCGGCGGGGGCGAGCCGGTTGGTCTTGTAGTCGCACACGGCATAGCGCCCGTCAGGGGTGCGGAGGACGAGGTCGAGGCTGCCGTTCAGGTAGCCGCGCAAGCTGGCCTGGATGGCCGGCTCGGACAGGCGCGGGGCGTAGGCCGCCACCGGGTCGCCGGCCGGGAGCAGGGTGCCGAGCAGCTCGCCGAGACCGGCGAGCTGGAGCGCCCCGTGCGGGCGGTCGCCGCCGACGAGCGGCAGCTCGAAGGCGAGCTCGTCGAGACGGTTCGCCCGGTCGAGCTGGTCCAGGCGGAGCTCGCCCAGCCCCGGGCCGAGGGGCGTCGCGAGGACGGCAGCGAGATCGTCGACGAGCTGGGCTCGCCCGCCGACCTCGACCCGTTGCCAGGCGAGCCCGGCGTCGAGGGCGGCGCGCAGCTCGCCGCGCAGGTCGGGGGCGGCAAAGTCGGTCTGCTCGAGGAGGGCGTGCACGAGCGTGCCGAAGTCGGTCCCACCAGGCGCCTGGTCGAGCGCTGCCGGGATCGAGCGAAGGCGGGCGCCGTCGCCGTCGCCGTCGCCGTCGACGCCGCCGGGGGCGGGGAGCAGGCCGCTGCCGGCCTCGTCGTCGAGCTGGCCGTCGCCCGCCTCGGCATCGTGGGTGGCGGCGTCGTGGGTGGCGGCGACGTGGGCGGGAGCGGTGAGCGAGCTGTAGGAGAGCCGCCGCCAGACGGTGTCGAGCCGGCGATGGAGCGTCGCCAGGGCGAGCGCGTCCGAGGTGTCGCCCGGTGGCCGATAGGTGGCGAGCAGCGGGGTGGCGTCCTCGACGGCGACGCAGCCGGGCGCGGCCTGGGCGAGCGCCTGGAGGCGGGCCGAGACCGTGTCGTCGTCCGGGGTGCGCCCTCCGGTCCCGACGGCGCCGTCGGGCTCGCGGGCGAACAGCAGGCGTCCGAGCGGGGACCGGCCGGCGTCCTTCGTGGGCGCCCACCAGCAGACCACCTGGTGGCGGGCCCGGGTGAGGGCGACGTAGCAGAGGCGGAGGTCCTCGCCGAGCTGCTCGGCGAGGGCCAGCTGGAGGGGCGCCGAGAAGCCGGACCGCTCGCCGCCGACGTCGAGGGTGCGGGCGCCGCCGTTGGCGGCGTCGTGGTAGATCGGGAACCGCTCCTTTCCGGCGCTGCCGTGCCAGAGGAAGGGGCAGTAGACGACGGGGAACTCGAGGCCCTTGCTGCGGTGGATGGTGAGCACCTGGACGGCCTCGGCGTCCGACTCGAGCCGGCGGCTGCGCTCCTCGGCGCTCGCCTCGCTCGTGGCCGGGCCGTCGGCCTCGACGATGCGCGCCCGCAGCCAGGTGGCGAGGGCAGCCGGTCCGAGGGAGTCGGCGCTCGCCTCCGCGTGGAGCAGCTCGCCCACGTGGTGCAGGTCGGTCAGCTGGCGCTCGCCGCCGGCGGACCCGAGCAGCCGAGCGGGGAGCCCGGTCGCCGTCTCGACGGCGGCGAGCAGCGAGGCGACGCCCCGGTCGCGCAGCGCGCCAGCCCATTCGTGGAGCCGGCCGTGCAGCTGGTCGAGGTCGTCGTCGGCCGCCATCGCCAGCCGCCGGGCGTCCCAGCCGAGAAAGCAGGTGAGCGCTGCGGCGGCGGCCCGGCTGGGAGAGGTCGGCTGCTCGAGCGCCTCGAGCAGGCGGAGCCACTCGCCGGCGGGCGAGGTCGAGAAGACGCTGCCCGGTGCGACGACGACGGCCGGCACCCCTCGTGCTGCCAGCGCCCGCTGGACGAGCAGGGCGTCGGCGTTGCGGCGGACGAGCACGGCGACGTGGCCGGGCTGGACCGGCTCGAGACGGGCCGGGCGGTCGTCCCGGCGCGCCTCCGCCTCGACCTTGGCGTCCGACGAGAGCAGGGCGGCGACGTCCGCGGCGAGGTCGTCGGCGACGAAGCGCCGGGCGGCGTCGGTGACGGCGTCGCCGAGGCTGGTGCGGGCGACGGCTCGGCGGGGGAGGTGGCGGATCCGGACGGCCGCCTCCACCGGGGCGCCGGTGAGCCGGGCGACGTCGTTGCGGGCGGCGGCGGCGACGGTCCGGTAGACGATGTTGGCGTCGCCGAGCTGGGCGCCGAGGAGGAGGGCGTCGAGGCCGCGCACGAGCGGGCCGTCGCTCCGCCAGTTCGTGGCGAGCGTCGCCAGGGTGGAGGCCGTCCGGGCCGCGGCGAGGTAGGCCTGGACGTCGGCCCCGCGGAAGGCGTAGATGGCCTGCTTCGGATCGCCGATGAGCACGAGGGCGCCGCCCGAGCCGAAGGCGCGCTGGACGATCTCCCACTGGACCGGGTCGGTGTCCTGGAACTCGTCGATCAGGACGACCTCGTAGCGCGAGCGCAGCCGGGCACAGGCGGGGCCACCGCGGCGCTCGTGGGCGAGGGTGTCGCGGAGACGCACCAGCACGTCGTCGTAGGTGAGGATGCCCGACTGGCGCTTGCGGCGCGCCATCTCGTTGCGGACCGCCTCGCCGAGCCGGCGGCGGACCGAGGCGACGTCGGCGCCGTCACCGAGGGGCGGAGCGAGCGCGGCCGACGGGTTGCGCACGACCTGGAGCGCCAGCTCGAGCGCAGCGGCCCTGGTCAGATCGGGCGTGCCGTTGCGGAGGTACTTGCGGACGTAGAGGTCGTCGACCACCTCCTCGACGAGCCCGCCGACGTCGTCGACGATCGCGAGCGACCGGCCGCCGTCGCCGGCGACGCCGAGCTCGGCGAGCACGCGATGGCAGAAGCCATGGGTGGTCTCGATGGTGGCGGCGTCGAACTGGGCGAGGGCGCGGGCCAGCCGGTCGCGCCGCTCCACGGCGGCGGCGGTGCCGTCGGCCAGCAGGTGGGCGACCAGCTCGTCGGCGTCGGAGGTCCGGCCGTCACCGGCCGGGTGGCCGCTGCCGGCGGTGAGCGCCCGGTCGAGCCCGTGGCGTGCCGACCGGAGGCGATCCCGGACGCGGGCTCGCAGCTCGCCGGTGGCCATTCGGGTGAAGGTGATGACGAGGATGCGCTCGAGCGGGGTGCCGGCGGCGACGAAGCGGGCGGTGAGCGTGGCGATGGCGTAGGTCTTGCCGGTGCCGGCGCTCGCCTCGAGCAGGGTCGTGCCGGCCGGCAGCGGACCGTACAGCTCGAACGGCGCCGGGGGGGCGGCGCCCGCGGGCGGCGCGGTGGTCATCGATCCTCCAGGTGCTCGTGCGCGAGCAGCCCGTCCCAGAGCCGTCGGGCATAGCAGCCGAGACGAGAGGACTCGTCGACGGCCCATCCGTCGCCCTGCTCGTCGGCCCTCGGTGGCTCGAGCAGGAGCGCCTCGAGGTCGACGAGGCCGCCGTGGACCTCCTGGTGGCTCCGGTCGCCGTCCTCGCCGGCGACCCGCCAGGCGCTCCGCCAGACGTCGCGGGCCGCGCGGACCGGATCGTGCCGGCGGCGCACCGCCTCGGCCCAGGCGAGGGAGGTCTTGGGGTAGAGCGGCAGCGGCTCGCACAGGCCGCGGCCGTACAGGTCCACCAGCACCTCGAGGTGGCGTTCGGCCAGGCGCCGCCGCTCGCCGTGTGCGGCGGCGAGCGGGTCGAGGGTGGCCACGGTGACGTCGGCAGGGGAGTCCTTGTCCAGCTTGCGCACCCGCCCGACGGTGACCGCCGACCACGGGCGCGCCGGGTCGGCGGCGGTGAGGGCGAGCAGGTGGAGCCAGCCGAGCAGCCGGTGGCCCCCGGCGAGGCGGGAGAAGACCGCCCGGCGGACCACGCCGGCGTGGAGGTCGCTGACCGCTCCGACCAGTCGGGCGCCGGACGGCAGCACGACGTCGACGGCGACGATGTCGCCCGGCCCGTCGATCCCGCTGGCGCCCACGATGGTGTCGACGGCAGCGGCGATCGGATCGACGGCCGAGTCGGCGAGGGCGCCCGGGGGGAGCGCCCCACGGGCGCGCTCGGCGGCGACCGCCTCGTCGAGGTCGACACCGGCGAGGCGCGCTGCGAGCAGCCGGTCGCCCACGGCCCAGCGGGCAAGGCCGTCGAGCTCGACCGGAACGCCGTCGTCGATCGGCGGCTCGGCTTCGGCCGGGACGAAGCCGAGCCGCCGGCGCAGGAAGGCGCTGACCGGATGGCGCAGGAAGCGCTCGAGGTCGGCCAGGTCGATGGCGGCCTCGTCGAGCCGCCCGAGCGGCTCGACGAGGAACGCCGGGCGCGCCCGCCGGTCCCCACCGAGGGCCTGGGCGCCGTCGAAGCTGGTCGGGTCGAAACCGAACGGTCGGCCCGGCCGGATCGCCCCGACGGTGAAATTGCGACGGTCGAACGGCTGGAGCGGGTGGTGGACGAGGACGGCGGCGCTTGCCGGCGAGCCGTCGGCGGCGACGGCGGTGGCGTCGATCGCCTCGAGGAGCTCCCCGATCGGCACCGCCGGCGGCCGCTCGACATTGGTCCGCTCGTCCCGGCCGGAGTAGGTGACCACGAGGTGCTCGGTCGCCGACAGGACGGCGTCGAGGAGGAGCTGGCGCTCCTCGCTGCGCGGGTCGCGCTCGCCGACGCGGGGCTCGAGGAGGAGCAGGTCGTCCCCGTCGCGGACGCCCGAGCGGGGGAAGACGCCGTCGTCGATGCCGAGCAGGACGACCACGCGGTGGGGGACGGCCCGCATCGGCACGAGCGTGCACAGGGTGACCTCACCGGTCCGGAAGTTGGCCCGGCTCGGCCGCCCCGCGAGGCGGCTGCCGAGCAGCTCGACGAGCTCGGGGCGCGACACGAGCGCCGCGCTCGGGCCGTCCCGGCCGGTCGCCTCGTCCAGGACCTCGCCGAGGATCCGGCCGAGCTGGCCCCGCTGCCAGCTGTCGGCGTCGGTCACGGCCCCGACGGCGTCCACGGCGTCGGCGAGCGCCGCGCACCACGTCCCGACGGGCTTCGGCGCGGCGAGGGCGGAGGCGACCTCGCCGAGGCGGTCGACGAGCTCGGCCAGGCGGCCCACGAGCACGAGCTCGCCCGGTGGCACGTCGTCGAGGGGGAGCACCCCGGCGAAGCGGCGGGCGTCCTCCTCGGCCATCGCCGCCCCGAGGGCGATCCGGTCGAGCCCCGCCGACCAGGTGTTGGCGGCGACGCCGGCCAGCCCGAACGGCTGACGGCGCCCGGCGTCGAGCCCCCAGCGGATGCCGGCGTCGCCGACCCACCGCTCCATCCGTCGCAGGTCGTCGTCGCCGAGCCCGAACCTCCGGCGCACCGGCGGGCGGCCGGCCAGGTCGAGGACCTGGCTGGCCGTCATGCGGGCGCCGGCCAGCTCGAGCAGCCGGGCGGCGAGCTCGAGCAGCGGGTTGGTCTGGCGCAGCGACCGGTCGGCCACCCGGACCGGAAGGCGCACCAGCCGGTCGTCGGTGCCCTCGTCCGGGCCGCGCTCGGGCGATGCCGCCGGGTCGGGGGCGGCGGCGAAGGCGGCGTCGACGAGGGGCGCGAACGCCTCCACGTCGGGGCACAGCACGATCACGTCGCGCGGCTCGAGGTCGTCCGCCACCGACAGCAGGTGGAGCACGGCGTCCCGGGCCACCTCGACCTGGCGCGCCCGGCCGTGGCAGGCGTGCACCTGCACGCTCTCGTCGCCCGTCTCGACCACGAGCCGGGCGTCGGACCGGCCCGAGAGCGGCGGGCCCGGGGGCGCCAGGTCGTGGCGCACGTCGTGCTGGAGCTGCTCGAGCAGGGTGCGCGGTGCCGACACGACCGGGCGGTGGTCGCCGGTCGCCGCCTCGGCGGCCAGCACCATCTGCATCTCGCGGGCGTCCCGCCCCCACGAGGCCAGGATGGGGTGGCGGACCTCGTCGCCGCTCCGGTCGTCGCGCCGGGCGCGCCCCCCGGGGGGAAGCGTCCTCCCGTCGAGGCGTTCCCAAAGGGCGGGCGACGGATGGAGCAGGAACAGGTGCACGTCGCGTGCCGCCGCTACGGCGGCCAGCACCTCGAGGTGGCTGCCGGGAAGGCGGGTCAGGCCGAACAGCGCCAACCGGTCGGGCACCGTCAGCGCCGCCTCGCCCCGGCGCAGCAGGGCGCAGCGCTCCTGGAGCTGCTCGGCCGGGCTCGGCACCCCGAGCTCGGCACGAAGCCGCCGCCACAGCTCGGCCTGCCAGGCGCTCGCCGGCGGGATGCCCCCGTCGCCGCCGTCGGCCCAGGCCAGCAGCAGCTCGGGGCGGTGCACGCCGTAGCGGTCGTACAGGTCGGCGAGGTGGCGGACGTAGCCGAGCCGGCGCCGCACGCCCCCGTCGGCGGCGGCCCGCAGGTGGTCGGCCAGCGGCGCCAGCCACGGCTCGTCCTCGTGGGCGTCGACGAGGGCCAGCAGCGGCCAGGTCAGCCGCTCCGGGGTCCAGGCGCTCGCCACCGGGTCCTCGCCGCCGACCTCGGCCAGGATGCGCCGCACGAGCGCCCCCGGGAAGGGGAGCTCGACGTTGGCGCACACGCCGTCCGCCCGCCCGACCCGTCGACCGAGGCGGCCGGCAAGCTGCTGGGTGAGCCACCGCTCGACGCCCCGGGTAGGCACCGAGACGAGCTCGGCGGCCATCGGGTCGGGGAGCGGGTCGGCGAGCAGGTCGCCGAGCAGGTCGGCGAGCAGGTCGGCCCGCTCGGCGCGGTGGAGGACCAGCACCGTCGTCAGCCGGGCAGCCCGACGGGGCGGGGAACGGGGGCAGTGGGGGGCATCGGCGGTCGACCCTACTTGGGGGGTGTCTCGGTCGCCGTTGGCGGGAGGCGGGGCGGCTCCCCGGGGCGGTCGGCCGGACCGGGGAGCCGCCTCCGTGCTGGACCGAGCGCCGCCGCCGTAACATGGCGGACCAGGCCGAGCAGGCCGGAGCAGGAGGGCTCGGATGGCAGGTTGGATCGGGTTCCCGGAGACCGTCGACGAGCGCGCCGCTCGGACCGTGGCCGGCGGCGTGGTCGCCATGACGGCGGCGGCGGTGCTGACCGACCGGCTGTGGCTGACGGCGCCGCTCACCTACGGGTTCGCCGCCCGGGTGCTGGCCGGTCCCAGGCTGAGCCCGCTCGGCCAGCTGGCCACGAAGGTGGTGGTGCCGCGCCTGGGCGGTCCGCCCCGGCCGGTGGAAGGTGCACCGAAGCGCTTGGCCCAGGGGATCGGCCTGGTGCTGTCGTCGTCGGCGATGGTCGTAGGCCTGGCCGCCGGCAAGCGGAAGGCAGCACGAGCGCTACTGTCGGTGCTGCTCGGCGCCGCCGGCCTGGAGGCGTTCGCCGGGATCTGCCTGGCGTGCAAGGCGTTCCCGTTCCTCGTCCGGGCCGGCATCCTGCCGGAGGCGGCCTGCGTCGAGTGCAACGACCTGTCGATCCGCCGGCGGCGGGCCGAGCCGGCCACCCACTGACCGGCCGGTTCGGCGGGGGTTGCCCGGCCGACGCCGCCGCTCGCTACCATCGACCGGGCCCCGACCGGGGGCGCGGCACGAGAGGGAGGCGCTGTGGGCCAGATCGTCGAGTTCCCGAGCAACGGTTCGTCGGCCCGCGGCTACCTTGCCGTCCCGAGCGGCGGGCGCGGCCCGGGGGTGGTGGTCGTCCAGGAGTGGTGGGGGCTCGACCACAGCCTCGAGGTGATGGTCGACCGGCTGGCCGAGGGCGGCTTCGTGGCGCTCGCGCCGGACCTCTACCGGGGCGAGGTCGCACGTCACGAGGAGCCCGACCGGGCGGCCGAGCTGATGCAGAAGCTCCCACCCGACCGGGCTGCCCGGGACATGTCGGGGGCCGTCGACTTCCTGGCCGGCCACGAGGCGGCGTCGGGTGACGGCATCGGGGTGGTCGGCTTCTGCATGGGGGGCATGCTCGCCTTCCACCTGGCTGCCCACCGGCCGGACAAGGTACGGGCGATCGTCCCCTTCTACGGGTTCCCCCAGGGCGACCACGAGCCGGACTGGTCCCCGATGGTGGCGGCCGTCCAGGGGCACATGGCAGAGCGGGACGACTTCTTCGGTCCGGACGCCGCCAGGGCGCTCGAGCAGAAGCTGCAAGCCATGGGCAAGGACGTCGCCTTCACCGTCCACCCGGCCGGTCATGCCTTCATGAACCCCGAGAACGCCCTCGGCAACACCGACGAAGCGCTTGCTGCCCGGGTGTGGCCAGAGGCGCTCCGGTTCCTCCACGACCACCTCGACGGGTAGCGCCACCTCGACGGGAAGCCCCCGTCGGGCACGGCCGCCGGGGCCTGTGAAGTGTGGCGGGTGGCGGGTGGCGGGTGGCGGGTGGCGGGTGGCGGGTGGCGTCAGTGGGCTCCGCTGCCGTCCGTCTCGGGATCGATCCGGTGGAGCTCGGAGGTGAGGTGCCGCCCCATAGGCCGACCGACGGCGGCCATGTCGAGGCGGGTGTCCAGCCGCCGGCCGGTCAGGCGGAGGAGCCGTCGGACGGCGGTCACCTCCTTGGCCGTGCTCGTGCGCCCGACGAGCCGGGAGGTCAGCACGAGCTCGAGTCCGTGGTCGGTGCGGGTGAGGATGCCCTCGTCGACCTCGGCGATGCCGGTGGGCTGCACCAGGACGAGCTCGACCCGGTCGGGCCCGGCGGGACGCAGGTAGCCGAGCTCGACGTGCAGCGGCCGTCCGTCGCTCGCATGCCAGGTGCGCTGCTCGTACACGAGGAACGGCTTGCTCCCGGCAGGGTCGAGGCGGACGTGCTCCCGGTAGTCGAACGGCTCGATGGTCGGGTACTCGCCGTGGCCGACGCCCGACCAGGCGCCGACGAGCGGGGCGAGGTGCGACAGCGCGGCGTGGAGTGCGGGCTGCGGGCAGTCGTCGTCGGCCACACCCGGGACGATACCGGTGCCGGCAGGCTCGACGGACCAGGCTCAGGCGACCGCCCGCCGGTAGACGCGGGTGGCCCAGGCGAGGGTCAGGCCGCACAGCGGGACGAGCACGGCGAACGCCTCCCAGGTTGCCGACGAGGCAAGGCCGCCGGTGGCGAGCGAGCGGGAGGCGACGACGAGGTAGTACAGCGGGTCGACGTGGGCCAGCGCCCGGATCCAGGAGGGCCCCAACGCAATCGGCAGCAGGACGCCGGCGAGCAGCAGGACGGGCAGGTTGAGCCCGTTGATGACGGCGGCGAAGCCCGAGATCTCCTTCGTGGTGAGCGCCGTCGCCATCGAGAAGGCGGCAACCATCGCCATGAGCAGGCCGGCCAGCACGGCAAGGACGGCCATGCCGGCCGGGTGGGCGTGGAAGCCGAAGGCGATGCCGACGGCGACCAGGATGGCGTCGAACACGAACATGGCCACCATGCTCGCCAGGATCGGACCGGCGAGCAGGGCGAGGCGGCTCGTGGGGGTCACCCGGAAGCGCTCGATCACGCCCGACTGGAGCTCGAAGATCACGTTGAACCCCGGCCCTGCCCCGCTCGAGAAGGCGAGCAGGGACAGGATCCCGGGCAGGAACTCGTCGAGGACGGCACCGGTGCCCCGGCCGTGCAGCCCTGGCAGCTCGCCCAGGAGCGGCGTGAACAGGGCGAGGTAGAGCAGCGGTGTCGACGCCCCGACGAGCAGCCACACCGGGTTGCGCAGCAGCTGCAGCTCGGACCGCCAGAACAGCAGGCCGACGTCCCTCGTGAGCTTCACTCGCCCGCCACCTCCGCTCGGGGCCCGCCGGCGTCGCGCAGCGACCGGCCGGTGCGGGCGAGGAACACGTCGTCGAGGCTGGGCCGCGCCAGGTTGACCGACTCGACGTCCACCCCGCGGGCCTGGAGCATCCCGAGCACGGCCGGCAGGACGGCCGACCCGTCGCCGACCCGCAGCCGGACCTCCGCGCCGTCGATCGTCCCGTCGAGCACCCCGTCGACCGCCTGCACCGCCCCCAGCGCGTCGTCGAGCCGCCCGGGGTCGCGCACGGTCAGCGACAACGACTCCCCGACGACCTCCCGCTTCAAGGCCTCCGGCGTCCCCTCCGCCACGACCTGGCCGTGGTCGACGATGACCACCTGGTCGCACAGGGCGTCCGCCTCCTCGAGGTAGTGGGTGGTCAGCACCACCGTCGTCCCGTCGTCGGCCAGCGACCGGACGTGCTCCCAGAGGTGTGCCCGGTTCTGCGGGTCGAGACCGGTGGTCGGCTCGTCCAGGAACAGCACCTGTGGCCGGTGGACCAGCCCGAGGGCGACGTCGAGGCGGCGGCGCTGCCCGCCCGAATAGGTCCGGACCCGGCGGTCGGCGAACGGGGACAGGTCCAGCCGTTCGACGAGCTCGGCGACGCGGCCCTCCAGCTGACCTCGCGCCGCCCCGTACAGCGCGCCCTGGAGCCGCAGGTTCTCCCGCCCGGTCGCCAGGTCGTCGGCGCCGCCGGCCTGGCTGACGTACCCGATGCGCTGTCGCACGGTCGCCGGTTGGCGCGCCACGTCGACGCCGGCCACCGTCGCCGTGCCCCCGTCGATCGGCAGCAGCGTGGTCAGCATCCGCAGCGTCGTCGTCTTGCCCGCCCCGTTCGGCCCGAGCAGCCCGAACACGGTGCCACCCGGGACGGCGAACGTGATGCCACGGACCGCCTCGACGGTGACCGCCCGCGACCGGAACGACTTGCGCAGGCCGTCGACCTCGATCGCCGCCGTCACCGTGCCGCCCGCGACCACGGCGCCTCGACGTCGCCGCCCGTCTCGTGCAGCTGTCGCCACCACGCGAGCCCGTCGAGCGTCCCCCCCGCGATCTCCTCCACGAGCGCCTGGGTGAACGCCCGCTCCGCCTGGTGGCGGGCGTGGGCGAACTCGGCCTCCACCCACAGCAGCCGCGGCAGCCCGCCCTTCTCGACGAGCTGCCGCGCCGCCTCGTAGCCGGCGATCGCCAGCTCCAGCCGCTCGAGCCGGTCCCGCAACAGCTGGAGCGCCTCGTCCGGCGCGACGGCCGGCAGGAACGACAGGGCCGCCTCGAAGTCCGGGTACTCCTTGTGCGGCACCGCCAGCAGCTCGGCCAGCCAGTCGCGCAGCTCGTGCACCCCGGCGTCGGTGATCCGGTAGATGGTGCGCTCCGGGAGCCTCCCGGACCGCTCCGTCTCGGCGACGGCCACCAGCCCACGCTTGTGCAGCGACTCGATCACGGCGTACAGCGACCCGTAGTTGAGCCGGACGCTCTCGTCCTTGTGCCGGGCGCGCAGCGTCTGGCTCACCTCGTACGGGTGCATGGGCGCCTCGTACAGGCAGACGAGCACGGCCAGCGCCAGCGGATTGCTCCGTCCCTTCCCGACCACGGCTCCTCCTCAAAGTACTCCAATCAGAGTAATCGACCACAAGTCCCCCCGTCGAGGGGGACGGTGGGGGCGCACCCCCTGTCATCGCCGGGGCGGCCCCGTAGACTCGACCAATGGGTCGATGGCAGCCGGACGCGCAGGGTCGCCTGCGGGCAGCCGCCATGGAGCTGTTCGCCGAGCACGGCTATGACGGGACGACGGTGGCCGAGATCGCCGAGCGGGCCGGCCTGACCGAGCGGACGTTCTTCCGCCATTTCGCCGACAAGCGCGAGGTGCTGTTCGCCGGCTCCGACGAGCTGGCCGAGCGGGTGGCCCAGCTGGTGGTCGACCTGCCGCCGGCGCCGCCGCTTGCCGCCGTGACGGCGGCACTGTCCAGCGCCTTCGGTGACCAGCTCGACGGGCTCCTGTCGTGGGCGCGCCAGCGCCAGGCGGTGATCGCCGCCAACCGCGAGCTGGGCGAGCGGGAGGTGGCCAAGCTGGGGTCGCTCACCGCGGCGATCAGCCAGGCGCTCGGTCGGAGGGGGGTGGACGGCCCGACGGCTCGCCTGGCCGCCGAGGCCGGGATGGTCGCGTTCCGGGTGGCGTTCGACCGGTGGATCGCCGACGACCTCCCGGCCGGGGAGCCGCTCGGCGAGCGCATCCGGCGGTGCGCCGCCGAGCTGGGCGCCGTGACCGCCGGCCCGCTCGACCTCGCTCAGCCCGACTCGGCTGCCGCCACCGCCACCTCGACGGCATCCTCCTGACCGAGCCAGCCGGGCCGGACGACCCGGGCGCGCACGCCCACCACGTTGTCGTGGGCGGCCCGCACGTGGCGCAGCAGGTCCGGCTCGTGCACCAGCCCCCCCGGCTGCGGCCGGGTCGTCATGGCGCACCGGGTGCACCCCTTCACCACCTCGACGGTGGCGGTGCCGAGCTGCAGCCGCGACCCGACCGCCAGCCACCCGGCCGGGGCCTCGACGACGGCGTTCGGCCGGAACCTGCGGGCGTCCCACTGCAGCTCCGGCCGCTCACCGGCCAGCCGGTCGAGGTCGCCGGTGGTCACCAGGTGGAGATGGCTCTCGTCCACGAACGAGCCGTCGATCCCCTCCCACCGCACCAACGTCGACGCGTCGTCCCAGGCGTCCTCGTGCGACTCGAACGTGCCCACCCCGTGGGACGCCGCCGCCACCACCCGCGCCGCCAAGCCGAGCCACCGGGTGACGGCGTCGTCGAGGGCTGCCCCGGGCGGCCGCTCGACGCGGTCGCCCGGCACCCGGACGCGCACCTCCCCGTCGCGCCAGCACGCCTGTCCCTCGAGCAGGCGCCCGTCCCGCTTGCCCGACAGGATGGTGCCGGCTGCCACGTCGAGCACGCCGAGGCTGCGGTCGCCGGCGACGCCGCCCGAGGTCAGCTCGAGCGCCTCGCACCGCTCGCCTTGCAGCGACTTGACCGGGAATCGCCACAGTGCCACGGCGCGCATCGACGGACATTACCGTCGTAGGGACCCGGCCAGGTGTCCGGCGTGGCCGCCAGCGAGGGAGTCCGACCATGACCGATGCACGCCCCCGTCTCGAGCCGGGACCGGACCATCCGATCAGCATCGAGCACGCCACCGAGCAGGTGACCGTCCGCGTCGGCGACGCCGTCGTCGCCGAGAGCCGTCGCGCCCTCGTCCTTCGCGAAGCCTCGTACCCGCCCGTCTACTACCTCCCCGAGGACGACCTCCGCCCGGGCGTCGTCCGGCCGAACGGCCAGCGCACCTACTGCCCCTACAAGGGCGAGGCCGCCTACTACGACCTCCTCCCCGACGGTGCGCCGGCGCTCGAGGGGGCCGTCTGGTACTACCCGGCTCCCTACCCTCCCGTCGGGGCGATCGCCGGCCATGTCGCCTTCTATCCCGACCGGGTCGCCATCTCGGTCTCGCCTGCCTGACGGCCGGCGCCCTGCCAGCCGGCGCCCTGCCAGCCGGCGGTCAGTCCTTGGTGGCGACGAAGTTGGGGACGACGTTCATCTTCGGCTCGTAGGCCGCCGGTCCCCTGGCCGCGTCGTCCCGGCCACGGCGCATCGTGGCGCCGAGCTGCTGGTAGCAGTCGGCGCACGGCCCGTAGAAGCGCTGGCGGGTGGGCCTGCCGCAGCGGGGGCAGGCGCACTCGATCTCCCCGCCGTCGGTGTGGCGGACGGCGGCGGCTCCGGTCATGGGGCGACCCTACCGGCCCGGCGGGCACCCGGGCGAGCCGCTGCCGGGCGGCGACCTCCGGGTGGGAGCGGCCGGCGGCGGTCAGGGGAACGACCGGTTGGCGACCCCCGCCGGAACGGCGGCCAGGCGAGACTGAGCGCCGTCTGCGGCGGCCGTCGGTGCCGCGCCCGAGCGCGAAGGAGCTGCATGCCCACCCCTGTCCACCTTCCCGGCATCTTCGGGGCGCTGGCGCCGCTGCTGTCCCACTACGGCTACCTCGCGGTCGGCGGGTTCGTGCTCCTCGAGGACTTCGGCGTGCCGCTGCCCGGCGAGACCGTGCTGGTCGCCGGCGCCCTGTACGCCGGGGCGGGGCGCCTCAACGTG
This sequence comes from Actinomycetes bacterium, assembly GCA_021809425.1. GTDB lineage: Bacteria > Actinomycetota > Acidimicrobiia > Acidimicrobiales > Bog-793 > JAKBAA01. The sequence continues at coordinate 28,643 of JAKBAA010000001.1, forward strand.
GTGGTGGTGGCGATCGTGGCCTTCGTCGCCGCCGTCGCCGGCGACAACATCGGCTACCTGATCGGCCGCTACGCCGGGCATGCCGCCGTGGTGCGGTGGGGACGGCACGTGCTCCTCACGGAGGCCCGGCTGGAGCGGGCCGAGGCCTTCTTCCAGCGCCGCGGCGGCCGGATCGTGACCGTCGCCCGGTTCGTGGACGGGCTGCGCCAGGTCAACGGGATCGTCGCCGGCATCGTGGAGCTCGGCTGGCTGCGCTTCCTTTCCTTCAATGCCCTCGGAGCGGCCCTTTGGGTGGGCTGCTGGGTCGCCGTCGGGTCGCTCGCCGGCGACCACATCACGACGATCTACCACTGGCTGACCCGGGCGGGCGTCTACGTGCTCATCGCCCTGGCCGTCACCGTGGCGGCCGTCGTCGTCCGCCGGTTGTCCCGCCGGGCCGCCGACCGCCAGCCCGATCCGGCGCCACGGCCGTGACCGACCCGGCTGGGCGGCGGTGGGCGTCCTACCGCAGCGCCGTCGTCGACCTGTTCCCCCCGGGCGCACGGCCGCTGCGCGTCCACCAGCGCCCGGGACCCCCCGGCGTGTTCCCGGCCGGGCTGGAGGAGCCGGCGTTCGTGCTGACGGCGTGCAACCCGGGCAGTGCCCCGCTCGGTGACGCCGCCAACCGGGCCCGCCAGGCCGAGCTCGCCGCTGCGCTGGCCGCTGCCTCGTGCAGGTGGTGGCCGGCCGTCGGCTGGGACCTGTCGTCGGACCACCGGGAGGACAGCGTGCTGGTGGTCGGGCTCGCCGAGGACGAGGCGGTCGCCCTCGGGCGGCGGTTCGGCCAGGAGGCGCTGTACGGGTGGACCCGACGCTCGTGGTCGGTCGTGTCGTGCGTCGACGACCGCCGTGACGAGTCCGGCTGGTCGCTCAGCGAGCCCGAGGACGCGGTGGCGCGACCCTTGCCTTTGTAGGACGGCCCGCTTACGCTGACCCGAACGGCCGATCCGTTCCCACGGCGTGTCATCGGCACGGCAGGGGCGGTCGGCTGGGGGGAGCGGTGCGGGGGGCACCGCCGGTGCGACATGGTCGCAAGGGGGGAACAATGGGTCACGTTCGGGACCTGTCGGACCGCGTCCGCCGCGCCTGGCGGCCGGCTGGCACCGGCGAGCGGCCACGGCGACGCCTGGCCGTCGTCGCGGCGGCCGTCGGGGTGGCGTCGCTCGCCACCACCACCGCTGTCGTGCTGCCGGCGTCGGCCACGCTGCGCAGCCATCGCGTCCATCCGGCCCGGTCCGCCCGGGTGCACTCGGGCGGGACGCTCACCGTGCTCGAGAACACCGCCTACATCGGCGACTGGACGCCCGGGTTCGACCCGGCGACGAGCACCGACGCGCTGGCCATCGGCTCGGTGATGGACGCCATCTACGGCGAGCTGTTCGAGGTGGGGACGAACAACCAGGGCATCAACGACCTGGCCTCGGGCTACGCCTTCAGCAACGGCAACCGGACGCTCACGATCCAGATCCGCAAGGGCGTCACCTTCACCGACGGGACGCCGTTCGACGCCGCTGCGGTCGTGTTCAACATCAAGCGGGACCTGGCCGCCCACTCGGAGTCGAACCCGGCCTGGCCGCCGCTCACCTCGATCGCCGCCACCGGGCCGGACACGGTCGTCCTCAACTTCTCGGCACCCGACGGCGCGGCGGTCAACCAGTTCCAGGACACGAACGAGAACTGGATCGTGTCGCCGACCGCTCTCAAGAAGGAAGGCGAGACCAAGTTCCGCGCCTACCCGGTCGGGGCGGGGCCGTTCATCATGGTGAGCGACGAGCCGACGACCAAGCTGGTGCTCAAGAAGAACCCGCACTACTGGCAGCCCGGTCACCCGTACCTGAACGGGCTCATCTTCCACACGGTGGCCAACGACGAGACGGCCCTCGAGGTGATGCGGTCGGGCGGTGCGCAGGCGTACAACTACATGGACACCCCCCAGCTCGTCTCCGGGTTCCGCCAGGCCGGCCTGCAGCTGACGACAGACCCGGCCGTGTTCGGCACGGACGTGCAGATGAACGCCGAGATCCCGCCGTTCAACAACCTGAAGGCCCGCGAGGCCATCTACTACGCCACCGACGCGGCGGCGATCGACAAGGCGGTCTACAACGGGACCTGCCCGCTCACCGAGTCGTTCACCGGCCCGGGCGGCCTGTTCTACAACCCGAAGGTTCCCGGGTACCGCAACTACGACCTCGCCAAGGCCAAGGCGCTCGTCAAGCAGATCGGCGGGCTGAGCTTCACGATGTACTACTTCGAGCTCGGCAACGTGAACCAGTCGGAGGCCGAGGCCCTGCAGACGATGTACCAGCAGGCCGGCATGCAGGTGACCATCAAGGGTGATCCCGACATCGCCTCGCTCGTCGCCACCTACAACACCCACAAGTGGACGATCATCCCGGCGGCCATCGGCGCCTGGGACCCGGCCACGGCCACCGGGGTCGCCTTCCGGCTGCTCTCGACCGGGCCGTTCACCGGCATCGCCGACAAGTCGGTCGACAAGTACATCAACGCCGGGGTCGCCACCTCCAACCCGGCGGCCCGCGCCAAGGCGTACGCCAGCTTGGCCAGCGTGCTCAACCAGAAGGCCTACACGCCGTTCATCTGCGCCCCGGAGAGCTGGGACGTCGTGAAGCCGGGCGTCCAGGGGCCGGGGCTCACCTCGGTGACGGCGGCGTTCGGCGAGGGGCCGCTCACCCTGTGGGAGGACGTCTCGATGAAGTAGCCGCCTGCTCCGCCCCGTCCGGGCTCTGGCGCCGCCCCTGTGCAAGGGTAGGCGCCGGAGCCGGGCACGGGAGGACGACGGGTGAGTGGACAGCGGTCGGATCGGCGTCGCGTCGGCTGGATCGGGCTCGGGGTGATGGGGGCGCCGATGTGTGGGCACGTGGTCGCCGCCGGCCACGACGTGGTCGTCCACACACGCACGGCGGCAACGGCACAGCCGCTCCTCGACGTGGGCGCACGCTGGGCGGCCACCCCGGCCGAGGCGGCTGCCGGGGCGGACGTGGTGTTCACCATGGTGGGCTACCCCGACGACGTCCGCCAGGTGGTGGCCGGTGACGAGGGCGTCCTGTCGACGGTGCCCGGCGGGGCGGTCGTGGTCGACCTGACCACCAGCCGGCCGTCGCTCGCCGGCGAGCTCGCCGAGCTGGCGTCCGTCCGGGGGGTCGGCATGCTCGACGCCCCGGTGTCGGGCGGCGACGTCGGGGCCCGGGAGGGCAGGCTCGTGGTGATGGTCGGCGGGGAGGCCGCCCACCTGGCGGCGGTGCGCCCGCTGCTCGACACCTTCGCCCGGTCGGTCACCCACTTCGGGCCGGCCGGCGCCGGGCAGCACGCCAAGATGGCCAACCAGACGGCCATCGCCTCCACGATGGTCGGGGTGTGCGAGTCGCTCTGCTACGCCGCCGCCGCCGGGCTCGACCTGGCCGAGCTGATCGGTTGCATCGGCGGGGGGGCGGCCGGGTCGTGGTCGCTCGAGAATTACGGGCCGCGCATCCTGCGCGACGACCTGGCGCCGGGGTTCAAGGTCGACCACTTCGTGAAGGACCTCGGGATCGCCCTCGAGGAGGCCACCCGCCTCCGCCTCGCCCTCCCCGGGCTGGCGCTCGCCAAGGAGCTGTACGTGGCCGTCAGCGCCGCCGGTCTCGGGGCCCAGGGGACCCAGGCGCTGGTCACCGCCGTCCAGCGCCTGTCCGGACGGCCCGCCAGCCTTGCCAGCGGCGGTGGGGCCGCCGGCGGGGAATAGCAGGGCGGCGCCCCCCGTTGGCTACGGGGTGGCGGCACGCCGGCTAGCCGGCGAGGAAGCGGTCGAAGGCCCCCTGGTCCTCCGGGAACAAGTGGATCTCGGCGATCCGGTCGTCCGGGTCGAAGCTGAGGAGGTAGAGGTGGCGACCCTGGTAGACGTGCCCGGGACGCTGGGCGTGGACGACGAGGAGGGCGGCGACGTGCTGGTCGCCCTCCATGACGTCCTCCCACTTGAGCGCCTCGATGGTGTCGGACACGGTGGCGACGAGCCGGAGCAGGTGGCCCGCGACCTGGTCGCGTCCGCGGAAGTCACCGGCGAGGTCGCTTCGCCCGGGCACCACCACGCGGACCCCCGGGCTGAGGGAGCCCATGGCCGAGGTGGCGTCGCCGCGGCTGAGGTGATGGAGGAGCTGGCGGGCCGCCGCCAGCCGGGGCGGGCGTTCGTCATGCACCACCCTTCGATGCTAGTGGCGCCGGTCGACGGCGCAAGGAGGATCCGATGCCCGCAGTGACCGTGGACGACCTGCTCGTCCTGCCGAAGGTGCCCGAGCCCGACCCTGCCGTTGCCCGAGACCGGCCGGTGGTGTCGGTGACGTCCGCCCCGAGCGGGCTGGAGGGGGAGGGGTTCCCGGTGTACCGGGCGTTCGCCGGCGTCAGCACGGCGACGCTGGACCCGTTCATCCACATGGACCAGATGGGCGAGGTCGAGTACGCCCCGGGCGAGCCCAAGGGGACGCCGTGGCATCCCCACCGCGGCTTCGAGACGGTCACCTACATCATCGACGGCATCTTCGACCACCAGGACTCGAACGGCGGGGGTGGCCGGATCACCAACGGGGACACCCAGTGGATGACGGCCGGGGCGGGCATCTTGCACATCGAGGCGCCCCCGGAGTTCCTGGTGGCGAGCGGCGGGCTGTTCCACGGCATCCAGCTGTGGGTCAACCTGCCGGCCGCCAGCAAGTTCCACCCGCCGCGCTACCAGGACCTGCGGGCGAGCGAGTCGTCGCTGCTGTCGAGCCCGGACGGTGGGGCGCTCGTCCGGGTGATCGCCGGCGAGCTGGCCGGCCACGAGGGGCCGGGCGTGACGTTCACGCCGATCACGCTGCTGCACGCCACCGTGAGCCCCGGTGCCGAGCTGGCCGTCCCGTGGCGGTCCGACTTCAACGCGCTCGTGTACGTCCTCTCCGGCCACGGCACCGCCGGGGCCGAGCGCCGCCCGATCGCCAGCCACGAGCTGGCCGTGTTCGGCGCCGGGGACACCTTGCGGGTGGCTGCCGACCGCCGGCAGGAGGCGCGGCACCCGGCCCTCGACGTGCTCGTCCTCGGCGGCCGCCCGATCCGCGAGCCGGTCGTCCACTACGGCCCGTTCGTGATGAACCGGCGCGACGAGATCATCCAGGCGATGGAGGACTACCAGGCCGGGCGGCTCGGCGTGGTGCCGGCCTCGGACCTGCCCCATCGACAGCCGGGCGACGTGGACCCTGGCGGACCGTCCTAGCCCACCCCGGGCCGCCGGAGCGGGCGCGGCGGGGTCAACGGCCGACCCCACGCCGACCTGCCGAGCGGTGCGTCCGGCCAGCGCCGCACGGGCGGGTCCGCTGGCGCGCTAGCCGGGCAGGGGGAACTCGGCGAGCAGCGCCTGGTGCTCGGGCTCGAGGTCGACCTCGAGGGCGGCGAGCATGCGGACGACGGCGTTGTAGAAGGCGATCGTGACCACGAGCTCCACGAGCTGGCGCTCGTCGAGCTCGTCGGCCAGCGCCGTCCACGTCGTCGGGGTGATCGTCCCCTCGACGGTCAGCTCGGCGGCGGCGGCCAGCCCGGCCTGCTCGAGGGCCGACAGGCCGGACCGCTCGGGGCCGCCCGGGTCGGTGACGGCGCGGACGTCCGCGGGGAGGAGGCCGTGGGCCATGCCGATGCGGACGTGATGGGAGAACTCGTACGGGCTGCGCGCCGAGGCCCCCACCTGGAGGATGGCCAGCTCGCGCAGCCGGGAGGGGAGCGACTGGGCCTCGCGGATCCACATGCCGAGGCCGTGCAGGTGGACCATGGCATCGGGAGCGTTGGCCAGCGCCTCGAACAGGTTGACCCGGTAGCCGGCGAGCACCGAGCGGGCGGGCTCGGGAAGGTCGTCGGGCTGGACGTACGGGAGGCGTGCCATCGACCGGCATGGTACGGCCCGGACCGACCCGCCGTCCGGTGGGGCGCTCCGGGCTCGTGGGGCGAGCGGTAGGGTGCGCGCCGGGGACAGGGAGGGAGGCGGGCGATGCTGTCGGCGGAGGAGAACGACCGGCTCTGCCGGGTGGGGCCGGGGTCGCCGGTCGGGGAGGCGCTCCGGCGGTACTGGGTGCCGGCGTTCCAGCTCGGCGACCTGCCCGAGCCGGACGCCCCGCCGATCCACGTGCGGGTGCTCGGCCAGGACTTCGTGGCGGTGCGCGACACGTCCGGCCGGTACGGGCTGCTCGACGAGCTCTGCTGCCACCGCAACGCCTCCCTCGTGTACGGCCGGGCCGAGGACGGCGGGCTGCGCTGCCTGTACCACGGCTGGAAGTACGACCTCGACGGTCGGATCCTGGAGATGCCCAACTGCGCCGACGACCGGCTGCGGGCCCGGTTCCGCCAGGGTGACGGCTGGACCAACGACCCGACCGAGACCCGCCGCTACCGGCTGCCGGCCCAGGACCGCCGGGCGATGGCCGTCAGGGCGAGCTACGCCGGGTTCCGTGGCGGCAACCGCCCCCAGGACGCCGCCGTCCAGGGCGTCAACGGTCGGACCAGCCGGTTCTCGCGGGCCAACGAGAACCTGGTCCCTGCCGATGCCGCCGTCATCCGGTTCCGCCGCCTCCTCCTCGAGGCGGCCCGGGCCGTCGAGCACGGTGGCGAGCCGCCGGCGCGCGGCGAGGGCTTCGACTTCTCCGGCGTGCGGGCAGCCGCCGAGGTGGTCGACGACCGGGCCCCCTGGCAGGATCTCGTCCCGGGCAACGCCGGCCGGACGGCCACCGCCACCGCCCCCTGACCCGGACCGGCGGCGCCGCCCGCCGGGTGGCATCGTGGGAACGCCACCAGAGCCGCCCCGAAGGGAGCACCGTTGATCCGCCGCCGCGCCGCCGCCCTCGCCCGTTGCCTCGTGCCCGCCGGCCCCCTCGCCGGCGCGCTCGCCGGCGCGCTCCTTGCCGTGCTCGTCGCCGTGCCGCCGGCGTTCGCCGCCGGCCGACCCGCAGCGGTGGCGCCGGCGGTCGCGACGCCTGCTGCTGCGCCTGCCGCTTCGGGGCGGGCCGCGACGGCCGGCGCGCCGCCGGCCGAGGAGGCGATGCTCGACTGCCAGCACCAGCGGGTGGTCACGCCCCGGTCGTTCGTGATCTCGTGCGCCGACGCCAACTCGGGCCTGACCGGGCTGTCGTGGGTGGCGTGGAGCCCGGGCGCGGCGGCGGCGACGGGGACGTACACGTACAACACGTGCACCCCGACCTGTGCCGCCGGCCACGACGTGTCGTACCCTGCGCTCGTCGAGGTGACCGGCGCCCTCCAGACCAATCTCGGGCTCGTCTACACCGGGCTCGCCTGGCAGTACACGGCTGGCGGCACGGCCCACCAGATGACCTTTCCGCTGGTGGCGGTGCCCGAGCAGGTGGTCACCTGCGGGCACGCTCCGGTGGTGCGCCCGCCCAGCTACGTCGTCGCCTGTGCCGACGGCAACACCCGGCTCGTCGGGCTGACCTGGCAGTCGTGGCAGCTGGGGGTCGCCACGGCCACGGGGACGCTCGTGTCCAACACGTGCACGCCCGACTGCGCCGCCGGCCGGTACGTGCGGGCGCCGGTCACCGTCGAGCTGACCGGCGCCGCGGTGGGTCTGCCGGCCGGGCTGCAGTACACGGCGATCGACCTCCAGTGGACGACCAACGGCGCCCACCATGCCGTGAGGTTCCCGCTCGCCTCCTAGGCTGGCGCCGGCGTTCGCCTGGCACCCGGCCAGGATGGCCGGACGAGGGACGAGGGGAGCACCGTGACGACCGACGCGACGACGGCGGCAGCAGCAGCGGGGGTGGCGGCGCTCGCCCGGCGGATCACGGAGGCGCTCGCGCTCGACGATCCGCCGGTCGGCCTGGCCTTCGTCGAGTCCGCCCCGGACGGCGTGCCGGTGTTCGACGGGGTGGTGCCGTCGGCGTGCAGCTTCTGGCGGGAAGCCCGGTCGGGGACGTTCTTCGCCTCGGCCGCCCAGCACGCCAACTGCGCCGTCGGCAGCCACGTGATGGGCTTCCCGGCCGCTCCCGCCGTGCAGTCGGCGTTGCAGGAGGCCATCGAGACGATGGGCGCCTGCGGCTACCTCGGTGCCGACGAGCCGGCGCGCATCCCGACGGTGGGGCGCCCGTCGGCCGGCATCGTGTACGGGCCGCTGGCCGACCTGCCGGTGGCGGCGGACGTCGTCGTGTGCTGGCTGCAGCCGAGCCAGGCGATGCTGCTGCAGGAGGCGGCCGGCGAGGTCGACTGGACGAACGCCACCCGTCGCGGCCTCTTCGGCCGCCCGGGCTGCGCCGCCCTGCCGCTGGCGATCGCCGACGGCCGGACCGCCCTGTCGGCCGGGTGCACCGGCATGCGCATCTTCACCGAGGTGGGCGCCGACCGCCTGCTCGCCGTCCTGGCCGGCGCCGACCTCGAGGCGACCACCGCCCGGCTCGAGGGGGCCCGTCGTGCCAACGAGACGATGGCCGCCTACTACGACGGGCGCCGCCGCGGGCTCGAGGGGGCGGTCACCGGCGCCTGAGCCGAGCAGCCGGCCCCGCCCCCGGTACCGACGCCGCCGCGCTGGCGTCCGGTGGGCTCGGCGCAGCAGAACCACGACTCGCTGAGCCGTGGACGCAGCGGACCGGGCGGCCCGAGGAGGCCGGCCGGGGCCGGCCGGCCGGCGCCGGACCGCCCGAGGACGTCGAGGGCGGTGGCCCGCACCGCCTCGTAGGCCGCCTCGGCGCCGGCTCCTTCCGCCTCGAGCGTCTCGGCGCAGGCAGCCACGGCCGCCTGGCAGTGGTCGAGCGCCGGGTCGCCCGAAAGCCAGCCGGTGCCACCGGCCTCCGGGTCGGCGCCGGTCAGTGCGGCGGCGAGGGCCGGGTCGGGCTCGTCGAGCAGGAGCGAGCCGGGCGGGAGGAGCAGCCGGATGCCGTACTGGACGGCGTCGACGTTCCAGACGAGGTCCTCGGCGGCGACGAAGTCGAGCAGCGCCACCACGTCGTCCCGGGTCGTCCACGGGGTGAACGGCAGGAACGACGGGCGCGGCTCGACGCCGCAGCGGCGTAGCAGTCGGACCGCCCGGCGACCGTCGTCGGCCGTGTGGCCCTTGTCGAGCCGGGCCAGCACCGTGTCGCTCGTCGACTCGAGCGCGCTGATCACGAACCGCATCCCGCAGGTGGCCAGCTCGCCGACGAGGGCCTCGTGGCGGAGCAGGTGGCTCACCTTGATGGTGGCGTCGAAGGTGACGGCCGGGAAGGTCCCGGCGAGCGCCTGGGCGAACGCCGCCGCGTGGGCGGGCCGGTTGAGGAAGTCGGGGTCGGCAAGGTGCAGGTGGCGCGCCCCCTCCGCCACGAGGGCGGCGGCGTCGGCCATCACCGCCTCGAGGGCGACCGCCCGGGACCGCCCGCCGTAGACGGCCGGGACCGGGCAGTGGCGGCAGCGGTGGTTGCAGCCGGTCGAGCTCTCGAGGGTGCCGACGAGGCGGGTCTCGCCGTCGACGTGCAGCACGGCGTAGGCGTCGAGGCCGGGTAGGCCGGCGCGGGCCTGGGCCGGGCGCGGGCCGGGCCGGGCCGGGCCGAGGGTCCGCCTGCGCCTCGGGCCGTCGGCTGCCGGGCGACCGAGCCGGTCGGCCCAGGCGACCAGCTCGGCGGCCACCTCCCCGCTCGCCGCCACGTCGCCCGGCCCGAGCAGGTCGGCGGCGGCGTCGGCGGCGGCCTCGGCGTACAGGCCGTGGAGGAACAGCGGCAGTTCGGGCCGCTCGGCCCGCAGCCGCTCGACCACGCCCAGGCCGAGCCGCCAGGCGGTGTGCATCGGGACCGACAGCACCACGCCGTCCACCTCGGCCAGCCGGTCGGCCGGCCACGGCTCGACCGCCAGGTCGACCGCCACTGCCCCGTGGCCGGCGGCCCCCAGGTGGGCGGCCGGCACCGTGCAGCCGAGCGGCCGGGCACCGAGCTCGTAGGTGGACAGCAGCAGGAGCCGGCTCACGCCACCGGCCCCGCCGGCTCCACCTGGCCCGCCGGCTCCACCTGGACGTCCAGCTCGCCGTGGGCGGCGCGCAGTGCCGCCTCGACCTCCTCCGGGGTGTCGCCCCGAGCGAACAGGAACCCGAGGTAGCGGTCGCCGTCCGGCAGCATCTCGATGGTGCCGCCCACCGGGGTGCTCAGCTCGAGCGCCGTGACGCCGGGCGCCTTGGCCGCCCGGTCGCGCCCGCCGACGGCCACGAGGCGACCGGAGGCCGGGATGGGCAGCATCATGACGCCGCTGGCCCCGCCGGCGGGCGCCGTGGCGAGCGGGCGACCGAGGGCCTGGGCGAGCACCAGCTCCTCGAGCGACCCGCCGGTGGCGAAGCGCAGCGCCGAAGCGCACCGCCCCCCGATGGTGCGGGCCGCCACCTCGAGCACCACCGGCTCCGTGTCCGGGCCGGGTGGCAGGCGGAGCTCGGCGTGGACCGGGCCGTCGGTCAGCCCGAGCGCCGTGGCGGCGGCCTGCGCCGTGGCGGCGATCGCTGCCTGCACCTCGGGGGCGTGCCGCGACGGGGTGACGTAGATGGTCTCCTCGAAGTACGGCCCGACGAGCGGGTCCGGCTTGTCGAACAGCGCCAGCACGGTGAGCCGGCCGTCGTCGACCAGCCCCTCGAGGGCCACCTCGTCCCCGTCCACGTACCGCTCGACGACGAGCCGCCGGGGCTCGCCGATCCGGTCGAGCAGCGCGATCACCCGGGCTGCCGCCTGCCGGACCTGCCGGGGGTCGTCGGCCCGGATGACCCCCCGGCTAGCCGACAGGCCCGGCGGCTTCACCACGACGGGGGGGCCGAGCCGGCAGGCCCGCTCGACGGCCCGCTCGACCACGGCCTCGACGGCTTCGCCCGGCTCGGCGGCGCAGGCGGCGAAGTCCGGCTGGCGCACCCCGGCGGCGGCCAGCAGGTGGCGCATGGCCACCTTGTCCCGGGTGACGGCCACGGCCGCCGGCGGGTGGTGGCGAAGGCCGAGCCCGGCGGCGGCGAGGGCGGCGGCCAGCAGGCCCTGGTCGTCGACCGCGACGACGGCGTCGACCGGGTGGGCGGCAGCGAACGCCTCGATGGCGGCGGCCGCCGCCGGCGGATCGTCGAGCGGGATCTCGACGAACCGGTCGCCCATCACCTCGGCCAGCAGCTGGCGGCGCTCGGACGCCACCGTCAGGGCCACGCCGAGGCGGTCGGCGGCCGCCAGGAACGCCTCCGCCCGGTAGGTGGCCGTGGGCACGAGCAGCACGACGCGCGACATCGCCCACCATTGTGACGGTTCCACGCCACTGCGGACGCGCCCCCCTCCCCGCCCCGTACCATGGGCAGGTGACCCCTCCCGACCTGCCAGGCGACGGCCCGCAGCCGTTGCTGTCGATCACCGAGGCCGCCCTCGCCGCCGTCCTGGCGGCACGTGACGGCGAGCCCGAGCCGGCCGGCCTGGGCCTGTTCGTCGAGGTTGCCGGCACGAGCAACGGGGCGTACACCTACGACCTGTGGTTCGAGGCGGCCCGGGACGCCGGCCCTGGCGACCACGTCGATCACCACGGCGACCTTGCGGTGGTCGTCCAGGAGGGCAGCGCCGAGCGCCTGGCCGGCGCCACGCTCGACGTGGGGAGCAGCGGCCTCGTCGTGCTCAACCCGAACACGCCGCCCCCCGAGCCGGGCGCCGTCGACCTGGCCGCGCTCGGCACCCTCGACGGTCCGGTCGCCGACGCCGTGCGGCGGGTGCTCGCCGAGGAGGTCAACCCGCAGATCGCCGGTCATGGCGGGCGGGCCGATCTCGTCGGCGTCGACGACGAGGGTGTCGCCTACCTCGTCCTCTCCGGTGGCTGCCAGGGCTGCGGGCTGGCGTCGGTGACCCTCAGCCAGGGGATCGCCGTGGCCATCCAGGACGCCGTCCCCGAGGTGCAACGCGTCGTCGACGTCACGGCCCACGCCGAGGGTGCCAACCCGTTCTACGAGGCCGCCAAGAAGTGACCTGCGGCGGCCCCGGGACGGGCCGCCCGCCGATGCCGCCCGCCGCCACCATCCCGGGCCACCGGCAGCCCTGCCGTACGCGTTGCGGTCGAGGGACGCCGCAGCCGTCCCGCGAGCCCCCGGTCGTCGCCGCTCGCGCCGCTGCCGGGCTGCTGGCGGACAATTTCCTCGACCTCGCCCACTTGCCGTTCGTCCGTGCGGCCACCCTCGGCGCCGGAGCGCCGGTGGTGCCGCCGCTCGAGGTCCGCGGCGACGGATGGTCGTTCATGGCGGGCAGCGAGCACGAGCTCCTCAACCGCGAGGACCCCGGCGTGGCGGCGGGGACCCGCCCGCTGCGCCAGCGCCGGCGGGTCACCTGTCGGGTGAGCGCCCCGTTCCACCTGGTGCTGCGCCCCGACTTCCTCGATGCCGGCGGCACCAACGTGATCGGGTTCTTCCTCCAGCCCGAGACCGCCGACCATTGCCGGATCCAGTGCACGCTGTGGCGCGACGACCTCGACGGCGACCCGGCCCGAACGGCCGTGGCGGTGGCCTTCGAGGAGGCCGTCCTCGCCGAGGACCTTGCCGTCCAGGAGGCCTACGACGAGCGCAGCCTGCCGCTCGAGCCGACGGCGGAGGTCCACACGCGAGCCGACGGTCGACGATCGAGCCGCGTCGCCTGCTCGCCGACCTCATCGCCGCCGCCCGCCAGGAGCCACCCGGCTCGCGCGGCGCCGGGGGAGGGGCCGGTGTGCGAGGGTGAGGGGAGGGGCGACCGACAGGAGGCGAGAGCCGATGGCGGACGACAAGGCACGACAACCCGGAACGGTGCCGACCGAGGTGGACGAGGCGGACTGGCTGGCGAGCCACCAGGCCGCCGACGGGGCGCTCGAGCATCCCGGGCCACCGGAGGCGCTCGGCGACCGGCTGGCGGGCGCCGACGCGGCGGACCTGCTCGAGTCGGTCGACGACCGGCCGGTGGTCGAGCTCACCGGTGGCCTCCCGCCGGACGCCTCCGAGGCGGACGTCCTCGAGCAGCATCGGCTGCCCACCGGGGCCGGGTCCGGCTCGGACGACGGGCTCGACGGCGGCGGGCCGTTGCCCCCCGACGACGGGGAGCGCTGGGACGAGCCCTGACCGCGGACCGACCAACGCTCCCGAGCGCCGAACGTCCCGGTCAGCCCTGCGCGGAGGGGCCGGCTGGCCGCTCGTCGTGGCCGCCGAAGCCGCTGCGCATGGCCGACAGCACCTGGTTGGCGAACCGGTCGAGGTCGCGCGAGGAAAAGCGCGAGTAGAGCGCCGTCGTCAGGGTCGGGGCGGGGACCCCTTCCTCGATGGCGGCGATGGCCGTCCAGCGTCCCTCGCCCGAGTCGGAGACCCGCCCGGCGAACTCGTCCAGCTGCGGCGAGCGCACGAGGGCGGTCGCCGTGAGGTCGAGGAGCCAGGAGGCGACGACGCTGCCCCGCCGCCAGAGCTCGGCGATCTCCTTCAGGTCGAGCTCGTACCGGTACGCCTCCGGGTCGTCGAGCGGCGCCGTCTCGGCGTCGGCCTGGCGGTCGAGGCTGCCGGCGTTGGCGTGCCGCAAGATGTTGAGCCCCTCGGCGTAGGCGGCCATCAGGCCGTACTCGATCCCGTTGTGGACCATCTTCACGAAGTGGCCGGCTCCGACCGGTCCGCAGTGCAGGTAGCCGTGCTCGGCCGGGGTCGCCTCGCCGTCCCGCCCGGGGGTGCGCGGCGCCGCCTCCACCCCGGGGGCGATCGCCTCGAAGATCGGGCGGAGCCGGTCCACGGCGACGTCGTCGCCGCCGATCATCAGGCAGTAGCCGCGCTCGAGCCCCCAGACGCCGCCGCTCGTGCCCACGTCGAGGTAGTGGAGGCCCTCCGGGGCGAGCGACGCCGCCCGGGCGAGGTCGTCGCGGTAGTAGGTGTTGCCGCCGTCGATGACGACGTCGTCACGCTCGAGGTGGACTGCCAAGGCGTCGACCGTCTGCTGGGTGAGCTCGCCGGCCGGCACCATGACCCAGACGGCCCGCGGCGGCTCCAGCTTGGCGACGAGGTCCTCGAGGGAGACCGCCCCGGTGGCGCCCTCGCCGGCGAGCGTGGCGACGGCGTCCGGGTTGACGTCGTAGACGACGCACGTGTGGCCGGCACGCTGCAGCCGCCGCACGAGGTTGGCGCCCATCCGCCCCAGTCCGACCATCCCGAGCTGCATGTGCCGCCTCCCTCGTCGTCTGACCCCGTCCGGCCGAGGGTACCGCCTCGGGTCGGCGACCTCAGTCGCGCCGGGCCGCCAGGCCGCGCAGGTCGCCGTCCTCGTCGTGCCAGGTCGACCACGAGGCGAAGCCGCTGGCCAGAAGCGTGGGCGCCAGCACCTCGTCCTCGTCGCCGCCGAGCTCCACCAGCAGCGTCCCGCCCGGGCGGAGGAGCCGGGCCGCCGCCTCCACGACCCGCCGGAGGGTGGTGCACCCGTCCGGTCCGCCGTCGAGGGCGGCGAGCGGCTCGAAGCGGCGGACGTCGGAGGGGAGGAAGGCGAGGTCGGCGGTCGGCACGTACGGGGCGACGGCGGTCACGACGTCGAACACCCCGCCGGCCAGCCCGCCGGCCAGGTCGGCACGCACGGCACGTACGCCGTTCGCCCGGGCGCAGGCGAGCGCTGCCGGGTCGAGGTCGGTGCCGACGGCGACGGCCGACGGGACGGCGCCGGCGACGTGGGCGGCCACGGCGCCGGCGCCGGTGCACAGGTCGGCCAGCCGTCCCCCGGCGGGCAGGACGTCGGCGGCCCGCCGGGCGAGCGGCTCGCTCTGGCCTCGCGGCACGTAGCAGCCCCGGTGCACGGCCAGGCGGCGGCCGCAGAAGGTGGTGGCGCCGACGAGCCAGGCGAGCGGCTCGCCTTGCTCACGGCGTCGCACGAGGTCCTCGAGCGCCGCTCCGTCGTCGGTCGTGGCGAGCAGCTCGGCGGCCTCGTCGTCGGCTGCCACGCAGCCCGCCCGAGCCAGCCGGGCCGCCAGCGCGCCCGCCGTCACCAATCCGGTCACGGCGTGCAGTCTGCACGGCCGTACCGGCGATCTGGCAGGGTGCCTTGCAAGAGCAGGGTCGCGCACCGGTACGCTTGCCGTCCATGGGCGGCGACGGCCGCAAGCGCAAGGTCAAGAAGACCAACGACAAGACCAAGAAGTCCTCGCAGCGGGGGGGAGCGCCGGCGACGGTCGTCGTCGATCTCCACCTCGACCTGCGCGGGCTTACCGTGCTGCCCGCAGGCGCCGCCGATCCTTCCGGTCGTGGCCGCCCGCCGGTGGTCGACCCGCCCGTCGTCCCCGTGGCGCGGGCCGTACCCACCGGCGCCGCGGCCGCTGCCGAGCCGGCCGCCGCCAGCGGCCCGGCGATCGCCCTCGGCCCGGTGCCGGCCGACCAGGCGGTCGATCCCGCCGGCGGGCCGGTGGCCGGACGCGCCGACGTTGCCGGGCCGTCATGGCCGCTCGGTCCCCACTACCTGCGCTGGGTCGAGGGCAAGGGGGCCGACGCCTGGGCGCGGTTCAAGCTGCGCTCCGCCGACTGGTACCTCGAGGCGCTCGAGTTCGCCGAGCGAGAGGTCGGCCTCGACCGGTTCGTCGGGGTGGAGATGGCGATCGACGGCGTCCTTTCCTCGCTGTGCGCTGGCGTCGACGCCGCCGCCCAGGCGCTGCTCGAGGAGGTCGAGCGCTTCGCCGGACCGTCGCCGCTGCGCACGCACCGGCCGGCCGCCGACGACTGGACGGTGCTCGTGGCGCTCGCCGAGGGAGCCGGGATCGAGCTCGCCTCGGCCCGGCCGGTGGTGCTCGCCGTGCGCGGCAGCGAGGACGAGACCGAGGGGTGGCTCACCCAGCTGCAGCGCCTCCGGACCCTCGCCGTTCGACGCAACGTGCTGGTGCGCCGGCCCAACGTGGACGGGGCGGCGCGCAGCCGCCTGCTCGAGGTCCCCGGCCTCGGCCAGCGGCCGGTGGTGCGCTACCTGCACGCCACCCGCCGTCGAGCAGACGGGCTGGTCGAGGCGCTGCTCGCCGACGTCGACAGCCTGGCAAGGGAGCGCCAGCGGCCGGGGCCACGCGCCGGGGCCGGGCGGTTGCCCCTGCCCGACCTGGCGGCGCGGGCCGACCTGCTCGGCGCCCGCTGGCGCAGCTCCGGGACGCGCTGAGCCGGCTCCGGCTCAGCCGCCCGCCCGCTCCGGCCTCGGGGCCGTCGGCGAGCCGGCCGGCGCGATGGCGGGCCAGAGCGCGTGGAAGTGGTGCACGGGGCCGTGGCCGTGGCCGACGTCGAGCTGGCTGGCGGCGGCGAGGGCGCCGGTGAGGTAGGTCTTGGCGTCCGCCACGGCCGCATGCCAGCTCGGGCGGCGCGGCCGGAGCGCGGCGATGGCCGACGAGAGGGTGCAGCCGGTGCCGTGGTCGTTGGTCGTGGCGATCCGCCCCGCCGCCAGCTCGACCGGGGCGGCGCCGGCTTCGGCGAGGACGTCGATGCACTGGCCGCCGGCGAGGTGGCCCCCCTTCAGCAGGACCCTGCGTGCGCCGAGGGCGAGCAGCGCCGCCGCTTGGCGGTGCATGGCGGCCAGGTCGGCGGCCGGCTCGCCGCCGAGCAAGGCCGCCGCCTCGTCGAGGTTGGGCGTGACGAGGTCGGCGCGGGGCAGCACCACCGAGCGCAGCGCCTCGACCGTGTCGACGTCGGCCAGCCGGTCACCGCTCTTTGCCACGAGCACCGGGTCGACGACCACGAACGGAAGGCGCCAGCGGGCGATCGCCTCGGCGACGGCGACGGCGACCTCGGCGTTCGGGAGCAGACCCACCTTGACGGCGTCGACGCGTACGTCGGCGCACAGCACGTCGAGCTGGGCCGTGACGAACGAGGCGTCGACGGCCACTGCCGAGCGCACGCCGGTGGTGGTCTGGGCGACCAGGCAGGTGACGGCGGCCATGGCGTAGGCGCCGTTCGCCGACATCGCCTTGAGGTCCGCCTGGATGCCGGCGCCCCCGCTCGGGTCGGTGCCGGCGATCGACAGGACGTTCGGGACGGCGCTCACCGGCGTCCGGCCGATCGGGCCGCCCGGATGGCGGAGGCGGCGGCTCCGGGGTCGTCGGCGGCGCAGACCGCCGAGACGACGGCCAGGCCGTCGACGCCGGTCGCCCAGACGGCCGCCGCCCGGGCGACAGTGATCCCGCCGATGGCGACCGCCGGCAGGGGGCTTGCCGCGACGAGCCGGGCCAGGCGGTCGAGCCCGAGTGGCTCCTTCGCGTCGGTCTTCGTCGTCGTCGGGTAGACGGGGCCGAACCCCAGGTAGTCGACCGTCCCCGGCGGCAGCCGGGTGGCGGCCTCGAGCTCGGCGAGGTCGTGGACGGACCAGCCGATCACGAGGTCCGGGCCGGCGAGCCGGCGTGCGGCGGCCACCGGCAGGTCGGCCTGGCCGAGGTGGACACCGTGGGCGCCGGCGGCCAGCGCCACGTCGAGCCGGTCGTCCACGAAGAGCGGCACGCCGGTCCCCTCCAGGCACTGCAGGAGGCCGGTTGCGAGGTCGAACAGCTGGCGGCCGGAGGCGTGGGGGTCGCGCAGCTGGACGACGGTCGCCCCGCCGGCGACGGCGGCGGCGACGGTCGCCTCGAGGCCGCGACCGGCGCACAGGGCGCGGTCGGTGACGAGGTAGCAGTCGAGCGACCATCCGGCGGGGCCGGGGCCAGCGGTCGTCGTGATCGTCACCCTTGCGCTCCCTTCGCCGGCATGACCCGGATCAGGTTCGACGGTCGGCGCGCCGTGGCGCCCTCTCAGCCCGGATGGGCTCCCGTGGTCGACTGGATGGTAGCCGCGCGAGGATGTCGCCGTGCTCGAGGTACCGGCAGGCTTCGCCGACGTGACCCCGGCGCTCGTCACGGCGGCGCTGCAGCGGCGCTGCCCGGGCGCGGTCGTGTCGGGCGCCGAGGTGGGCGCGGTCACCGACGGCACCAACCGCCGGGCCAGCGTTCGGCTCACCTACGCCCGCGGCGACGGGCCGCCGGCCGTGTTCGTCAAGCTGAGCGCACGCCGGCTCAACCGGCTGGCCCTCGTGGCCCTCGGGGCGCTCGCCGCCGAGGCGCGCCTCGCCGAGGCGGCCGTCGGCCTGCCGATCGCCCACCCCCGCCTGCACGGCGGCGGCCTCGACCGGCGGCGGCTGGCGACGGTGGTGGTGATGGACGACGTCACGACCGACGGGGGCCGCCCGAATGCGGCGACCGCCCCGCTGTCGGTCGGCGAGGTGGGCGACGGGCTCGGCGAGCTGGCCCGCCTGCACGGTGCCTTCGCCGGGCGCCCGCTGCCGCCGGCGCTCGCGTTCCTCCGGCCGTGGCGGCTGGGCGCCGCCTGGGCGGCGCTGTCCGCCGCCAGCCTGTGGCGGGGCCTGCAGAAGATGGACCGGCTCGGGGTCCGCCTGCCGGTGCTCGGCCGGGGCGGCCCGGTCGCCCTCGAGCGCCAGTTCCGGCGCAGCGCCCACCTGGCGGCGACGGGCCTGCAGACGGTGCTCCACGGGGACCCGCACCCGGGCAACACCTACGGCTACGGCGCCGGCCGCACCGGGTTCTACGACTGGCAGCTCGTCCGCCTCGGCCACCCGCTGCACGACGTCGGCTACTTCGTCGTGTCGAGCCTCGCCGTCGAGGACCGCCGCGCCCACGAGCAGTCGTTGCTCGACCGCTACCTCGACGAGCTTCGCCGCCGGTGGCCCGAGGCGCCGTCGGGCGCCGAGGCGACCGCCCGGTACCGGGCGGCCCCGGCGTTCGGCCTTGCGTCGTGGCTGCACACGCTGGCGGCCGGCACGTTCCAGCCGAGCGCGTTGTGCGCCGCCACCCTCGAGCGGTTCGCCGCCGCCTTCGACGACCTCGACACGAGCCGCTCGCCGGCGCTCGCCGCGATGGCGTGACGGCACGACCGCGCGTCGGCGCCATCGAGGCCGGCGGGACGAAGATGGTCTGCGGCGTCGGCCGCACCCTGGAAGAGCTGCTCGACCCGTCCAGCCAGGCGGTCGTCCCGACCGGGCCCGACCCCCGGGCCA
This sequence comes from Actinomycetes bacterium, assembly GCA_021809425.1. GTDB lineage: Bacteria > Actinomycetota > Acidimicrobiia > Acidimicrobiales > Bog-793 > JAKBAA01. The sequence continues at coordinate 47,647 of JAKBAA010000001.1, forward strand.
CCTGGGCCGAGGTGCGAGACTTCTTCGTCGGGGCCGGGCCGGTGGACGCCCTCGGTGTGGCCTCGTTCGGCCCGCTCGACCTGGACGCCGGCACGATCGTCAGCACGCCGAAGGCCGGCTGGGACGGCTTCTCGTGGCGCGAGCGGGCGAGGGAGCTGACCGGGGGGCCCCTCGTGCTCGACAGCGACGTCGACGCCGCCGCCCTCGCCGAGTGGCACCACGGGGCCGCACGGGGCGCCGCGGTGGCGGTGTACGTCACGGTCGGCACCGGGATCGGCGGCGGCTGCGTGCTCGACGGCCGGGTGCTGCGCGGCCGGCGCCACCCCGAGATGGGCCACCTGCGGCTCCGCCGCCGCCCCGGGGACGAGGCGGCGAGCACCTGCCCGTACCACGACGACTGCTGGGAGGGCCTCGCCTCCGGCGAGGCGATGCGCCGCCGCCACGGCAGCCGGGCCGAGGAGCTGCCCGCCGACCATCCGGGCTGGGCGGTCGAGGCCGACTACCTCGGTCTCGGCGTGGCCGACCTGCTCGTGACGCTGGCCCCCGACCGGCTCGTGCTGGGTGGCGGCGTGCTGGCCCACCCCGGGCTGCTGGAGGACGTCCGCCGTCACGCCGGCGCCCACCTCAACGGCTACGCCGGCCTCGGCCGGACGGGCGAGGGGGGGACCGGACCGCTCGACGACCTCGTCGTCGCTCCCGGGCTCGGATCGCGTGCCGGTCTCGTCGGCGCCTTCGAGCTGGCCGTCCGAGGGCTCGACGGCAGCCCCCCGACCGGCTAGCCGCCCTCGCCCTCGCCCTCGCCCTCGCCCCCGCCCTCGCCCTCGCCCTCGCCCCCGCCCTCGCCCTCGCCCCCGCCCCCGCCGTCGGTGCCGTCGGTCGGCTCGACCTGGTAGAGCTCGAGGTGGAACCGGACGGCGCCGAGCGGGACGACCCGGTGCGGGACGCCGGGCGGCACGGCAGCCCGCTCGCCGGCGACCAGCTTGCGCTCGAGCGGCGGTGGCTGGCCGATGGTCGGCGCCGACAGCACGAGATCGCCTTCCTCGACGACCACCTCGCCCCAGGTCGTCGGGCCGAGCCGGTGGTCGTCGCGCAGGCGCTCCGGCATGGAGCGCTCGTCCCAGCTCGGCGTGCGGCGCGCCGCCAGGGCGGCCTCAGGCAGCTCTCCCCGGTCGCACAGCGGGCACGACAGGGGCGTGCCGAGGTGCTCGTGCCGCCCGCCAGCCTCGCGCACCCAGGGGTGGACGACGAAGGGCGGTCGGTGGCGGACGTGCTGGCGGTGCCCGCAGGCGAGGTGGGCCACCCAGTCGCCCTCCTCGTCCCGGTGGTAGCCGACGATGAGCCGTTGCATCGCTGCCACCGTAGCCAGGGCGATGGCCGACTCCCGGGCTCAGGGGCGGGTGAAGCTCCACGAGGGGCGGCCGTTGCCGGGCAGCAGCCGGCCGAACACGACGTCGGGGAAGTGCGGTCCGGCGGCGATCGTCCCGGGCCGGAGCAGCTCCTGCTCGAGGTGGCGACGGGTGCGCTGGGCGAGCGCCGGGTCGACGTCGACCACGAAGGCCAGCTCGGGCTCGGTGATCTCGACCGGGCAGTGCACGGCGTCGCCGAGCACGACCGCCCGCCCGTCGCCGGAGGACAGGACGAAGCTGAGGTGGCCCGGGGTGTGACCGGGCGTGGCGAGCACGGAGATGCCAGGGAACGGCGTGTCGCCGTCGGCGACGGCGTGCCCGCGCCCCTCGACCGCCGCCAGCTGCTCCGCCGTCGGCGCCGGCCCGATGCCGGTGCGCCCGGCGCCACGCCAGTGGTCGAGCTCGGCGTCTGCCACGAGATAGGTGGCGCTCGGGAAGGTCGGGTGACCGGGGTCACCGAGCCAGCCGACGTGGTCGCGGTGGAGGTGCGAGAACAGCACCGCCTCCACCTCGGCCGGCGCCACCCCGATCGCCGCCAGGCTGTCGAGCAGCTGGCCCCCCTCGATCCGGCCGTTCGGCGCGCCGGTCGCCGGGTCGACGAGGTCGGTCGACGACGGGCCCCAGCCGAGGTCGACCAGCACCGTATGGCCGCCGGTGCGGACGAGGAGCGCCCCCAGGCTCATCACGAGGCGCCCGTCCTCGTCCAGGTACTCCGCCGACGACGCCCACAGGGCGTGGCTGCTGCCCGGGTAGGAGGCAGCCGGGTCGTGGCGGATGGCGCCGTCGGGGAGGAAGTCGACGGCGATGTCGCCGACGTCGAGCCGGCCGGGGCCGGAGGGGCGAGCAGGCATGCCCCATGCTCGCACGACTCCGCCGCCGCCGCCCTGGCTCGCCTCCCCCCCCTGGCCCCCTGGCCCCCTGGCCCCCTGGCGCTGGCTCCCTGGCGCCCTGGCGCCCTGGCTCCCTGGCTCCCTGGTGCTGGCCCCTGGCGCTGGCTCCCTGGCGCTGGCCCCCTGGCCCAGGCTCAGGTGTCGGCGCCGAGCCCGGTGCGCTCTGCGCAGAAGCCCCAGAGGGCGGCCGCCTCGGCGGCCGCCGTGGCCGGGGGCATCGTCGTGGCGGGGAGCCGGTGGAGGGAGCGGCGGTGCCGGTCGTGGTAGAAGCCGCGCCGTTCGGGCAGGGCGCCGCCGGCCGCCAGCCAGACCGCCGTGTCGGCGCCCTCGTCCGGCCGGCGGAGCAACGGACCGAGGTGGGTGAAGCCGGGCAGGCCGGAGGCGAGGCCGGGCGTGTCGACCCAGCCGGGATGCTGGGCGTAGCTCGCCACGTCGCCTCCGAGGCGGTCGGCCCAGAGGTCGGCGAGCACCACCTGGGCCCGCTTGGCGAGCGCATAGGAACGCCGGCCGTCGTAGGCGGCCGGGCCGGGATCGAGTCGGGCCACGTCGAGCCGGGCGAGGTACATCCCTCCCGACGACACCGTCACGATCCGGCCACCGCCCGCCCGGAGCAGCGGGGCGAGCAGGAGGGTGAGGCGGAACGGCGCCAGCACGTGGGTGGCGACGGTCGCCTCGGTGCCGTCGGCCACCACCGTGTGACGCCGGAGGAGGTTGCCTGCCGCGTGCACGAGCACGGTGAGCCGGTCGTGCTCGTCCGCCAGCCGCCGGACGAAGGCGCCGGTGGCGACGGCGTCGGTGACGTCGACCGACGCCGTCCGTGCCGGGCGGCCGTCCCCGGCTGACCCGGCTGACCCGGCTGACCCGGCTACCCGGGCCCGGTCCGCCGCTGCCGCCGCCTCGGCGAGGCGCCGCTCGTCGCGCCCGACGAGGCACACCTCGGCGCCGGCTGCGGCGAGGCCGACGGCGATCGCCCGTCCGATGCCCGAGGATGCACCGACGACGACGGCGTTGGCCCCGGGGATCCCCGGCGGCGGCCCCCACCGCTCGACGCCGCGCCGGAGCAGGTAGCCGAGCCGGGAGAAGCCGCCGACGACGGATGCGTCGAGCGCGGCGTCGAGGGCCCGGGCGAGACCGGGACCACCGGGGGACTGCGGACCGCCCATGTCGGGCAACTCTACGCTTAGTGCTAACTTCGCACACCATGCGGGTGGCGATCGTCGGGACGGGCGTCGCCGGGCTGACGGCGGCCCACCTCCTGGCCCCGCGCCACCAGCTGACGGTGTTCGAGCAGGATCGCCGGCCCGGGGGTCACGTCCGGACGTTGCGGGTGGACCTCGCCGACGAGACCCACGCCGTGGACACGGGGTTCATCGTCTACAACGAGCGGTGCTACCCGGGCTTCACGCGGCTGCTCCGGCGGCTCGGGGTGGCGACCAAGCCGAGCGAGATGAGCTTCTCGATGTCGGACGAGGCGAGCGGCGTCGAGTGGCGGGGCACCTCGGCCACGACCCTGTTCGCCCAACGCCGCAACCTGCTGCGGCCGCAGCTCTACCGGATGGCGCGCGACGTCGTCCGGTTCCGAAGGGTGGCGCGCCGCCTGCTCGAGGCGGCAGGCCCGGCGGGCGGGAGGGCGGCGGGGCCGGCGGGCGGGGCGTCGACGGTGACCCTGGGGGCGCTCGTCGAGCAGGAAGGCCTGTCGCGCGAGCTGGTCGACTGGTACCTGGTACCGCTCGGCTCGGCCATCTGGTCGGCAGCGCCGGACCGGCTGCTCGAGTTCCCGGCAGCCACCGTGGCGCGGTTCTTCGACAACCACGGCCTGCTGTCGGTGGGCGACCAGCCGGAGTGGCGCACCGTCGACGGCGGCGCGGCCCGCTACGTCGAGGCGATCCTCGCACCGCTCGGCCGGCGGGTGCGGCTCGGCACGCCGGTGCGCCTGCTGCGGCGGGCCGGCGACGGCGTCGAGGTGGTGACCGACGGCGGACGGGAGCGGTTCGACCACGTGGTGGTGGCCACCCACAGCGACGAGGCGCTCGCCCTGCTCGAGCAGCCGGTCGGGGCGGAGAAGGAGGTGCTCGGGGCGATCGCCTACCAGCCGAACCGGGCGGTGCTCCACACCGACGCCTCGGTGCTGCCGCGCACGGCACGGGCCCGGGCGAGCTGGAACTACTTCCGCCCCGCCCAGCGGTCGCGTTCGGCGACGCTGACCTACGACCTCGTCCGGCTCCAGTCGATCCGGTCGCGCCACGCCCTGTGCGTCACGCTCAACCGGCCGGAGGCCATCGCCGACGAGCACGTGCTGGCCGAGCTCGACTTCGCCCACCCGGTGCTCGACGCCGCGGCAGTCGCCGCCCAGGCTCGCCACGGGGAGATCAGCGGCCGTCAGCGGATCTCCTACGCCGGCGCCTACTGGGGCTACGGGTTCCACGAGGACGGGGTGCAGAGCGCGCTGCGCGTGTGCGCCGCCCTCGGGGTCGGGTGGTGAGCCGGCCGCTGCGCAGCGCCGTGTACGAGGGCACCCTGCGCCACTCCCGCCAGACCGAGGTCCGCCACGGGTTCACCTACCGGGTGGCCATGCCGCTGCTCGACCTCGCCGAGGTCGGCGAGGTGATGGCCCTTCACCCGCTGTTCTCGGCCGAGCGGGCGAACGTGGCGAGCTTCAACCGGCGCGACCACTTGGGCGATGCCGCACGGCCGCTCGACGACACGGTGCGTGCCGCGGCGGCGGCGCTCGGGACGCGCCCGGCCGGACCGGTCGCCGCGCTCGGCCACCTGCGGACCTTCGGGTGGCTGTTCAACCCCATCACGTGCTACTTCTGCTACGGCAGCGACGACCGGGACGACGTGGTGGCGCTCGTGGCCGAGGTGCGAAACACGCCGTGGCACGAGCGCCACACCTACGTGGTGGGCCCGCCCGGCGAGCACCGGTTTGCGAAGGCGCTGCACGTGTCGCCGTTCTTGCCGATGGACCAGACCTACGTGCTCGACTACCGGGCGCCCGGCGAGGAGCTCGTCGTGCGCCTCGGCAACGAGGAGGGCGGGGCGCGGGTGTTCCAGGCCAGCCTCGAGCTGCGCCGCCGCCCGATGAGCCGGGCGGCGCTGCAGCGGCTGCTGACGGCGTACCCGCTCGCCAGCCTGGGGGTGTCGGCAGGCATCTACCGGCAGGCGTTTGCCCTGTGGCGTGCCGGTGCGCCCTTCGTCCGTCACCCGCGCCGGGCCGGATGAGCGCCGAGGAGCTGCTCGAGCGGGCGGGCCGGGCCCGCCGCCCCGGCGGGCCGGTCACCGGAGGCAGCCGGGCGGGCGCCCTGGCCGGGAGGCTCGGGGTGGTGCTGCTCCGCCAGCTCGGCCGCCAACTGGACGTCGGGTCGGTGACGGTGACGGCGGCCGGCCGGAGCTGGAGGGCCGGGGAGGGTGAGCCGCACGCCTCGGTCGTGGTCCACGACGACCGTGCCGTCGCGGCCCTCGTGGCCCGCGGCTCGGTCGGGCTCGGCGAGGGGTACATCGAAGGGTGGTGGGACGCCGACGACCTGACGGCGCTCGTGCGCGTCCTCGTGGCCAACCGGGGCCGCCTGGGCAAGGTCAGGGACGACCTCGGTCGGCTCGTGCACCCGCTGCTCGACCCGCTGCGCCGGCTCGGGGCTCCGGCGAAGGCCGACGACCGGCGCCGGGTGCGGGCCCACTACGACCTCGGCGACGAGCTGTTCGCGCTGATGCTCGACCCGACGATGAGCTACTCCTGCGCCGTGTTCGAGCGGCCGGGGATGTCGCTCGAGGAGGCGTCGGTCGCGAAGCTCGACCGGATCTGCCGCCGGCTCGGCCTCGGGCCAGGTGTCCACCTGCTCGAGATCGGCGCCGGCTGGGGTGGTCTCGCCTGCCACGCCGCCGCCCGCTACGGGTGCAGGGTCACCACCACCACCATCTCGGCTGCCCAGGAGGCGGCCGTGCGGGAGCGGGTGGCCCGCGAGGGGCTGGGCCGGCTGGTCGAGGTGCGGGGTGACGACTACCGCGACCTCGCCGGCCACGGGCGGTTCGATCGGCTGGTGTCGATCGAGATGGTGGAGGCGGTCGACTGGCGCCGGCTCGACACGTTCTTCTCGACCTGTGCCCGGCTGCTCCGCCCGGACGGGCTGATGGCGCTGCAGGCCATCACCATCGACGACCGCAGCTACCACCGGGCCAAGGCCGGGACCGACTTCGTCAAGGCGTACGTGTTCCCCGGCTCCTGCCTGCCGTCGGTCGAGGTGCTGGTGCGCGCAGCGGCGAGGGTCGGCCTTCGGCTGACCGGGCTCGAGGACATCGGCCACCACTACGCCGAGACGTTGCGGCGGTGGCGGGCCAACCTCGACGAGCGCGCCGACGAGGTGGCAGCCCTCGGGCTCGGGGAGCGGTTCGAGCGGCTGTGGCGGCTGTACCTCAGCTACTGCGAGGCGGCGTTCCTCGAGCGGCACGTGAGCGACGTGCAGATGGTGCTGGCAACGCCGGGGTGGCGCGACCAGCTCGCGGGTTGCGCCGGCTGAGCAGCGACTCGACGGCGACGAGCGCCGCCTGGGCGTCGAGACCGCTCCAGCCGTCGGCACCGAGGTCGCGTGCGGCGACGGCCACCGGCACGCCGGCGCCACCGAGCAGCACGGGCACCTCGGCGGCATCGTGGACGGCGGAGGCGACCGTGCGCAGCGCCTCGGCGTGGCCGGTCCCGGTGGCCCCGACGAGCACGGCAAGCGGCCGGAGGCGGCTGGCAGCGGCGGCGAAGGCCTCGGGGGGCGTGTCGGCTCCGAAGTCGACCACCTCGAAGCCGGCACCGCGCAGCTGGTCGGCCAGCATCGCCCCGGGAAGCTCGTGTCGCTCGCCGGCGACGGCGCCGACGACGACGACCGCCCGCTTCCTGCCGCGGCGGGTGAACCGGGGGCCGAGCCGGCCGACGACCCGCCGTGCCGCAGCGGTCGCCAGGTGCTCCTCGCCGACGGACAGCTCCCCGGCCGCCCAGCGCTCGCCGATCGACCGCAGGGCGGGGGCCAGCATGGCGAGATGGATCTCGACCGGCTCGGCCCCCGAGGCGAGGGCGGCCTCCACCACGTTCCAGGCGCCGAGCTCGTCGCCGGCGAGCAGGCGCTGCTCGAGCTGCCGGCGAGCGGTCGAGCGGGGGAGCGGCCGCGGGGGAGGCACCTGGCCGGCGCCGCACAGCCGGGCGAGCTCGTCCTCGGCAACCCGCCACTCGCTCCCGTCCTTCGTGGCCGCCAGCCGCCCGGTGCGCACGTAGCGGTAGGCGGTCATGTAGTGCACCCCGAGCCGCCCGGCCGCCTCGGCCAGCCCGACCGTGGCGTCGCCGCCGGCTCCCGGCCGCGCTCCCGGCCGCCCCGCCGGCCGCCCCGTCGTGGCCCCGGCGGTCATTTACTGAGAATACCCCCGGCCGCCGGCGCGCCAGGAGGGACGGTGGCACGCCGGGTCACCGTGACCGCCAGGCATCCGGGTCGGCGACGAGGGCGGCGAGGGCGTCGGGCAGCTCGCCGGCGGCGAGCTCGGCGAGGGTGACGCCCTCGAGCACGGTGCGCAGGCTGGCTCGCAGCGCCACCCACAGCCGCTGCAGGGGCTCGGCGGCGTCCTCGTAGGTCGCCGCCTCCGGTCGTAGGCCGCGCACCTCGGCGAGCGGCCCCTCGAGCGCACGCATCACGTCCGCCGGGGTCACCGTCGCCGGGTCGCGCCGGAAGCGGTAGCCGCCGGTCGGGCCCCGCCGGCTCGCCACGATGCCGGCGCGGCGTAGGTCGAGAAGGGTGGCCTCGAGGTAGCTCACCGGGAGGTGCTGGCGGCTGGCGAGCTCCTCGGCCGTGCGCGGGACGCCGTCGCTCGCGAGGGTGAGCAGCGCCCGGAGCGCGTAGTCGCAGCGGGCCGACACGTACATGGCACCAGTGTCGCCGCTCGGCCGCCGCGGAGGGGCGTCGAGCACAAAAGTTGACTTACACGATCTACTTTGCTGAAATAGTGGTCAGCTCGCCGGAGGGCGGCGGCGGGAGGGCGGCGGGTGAACGGGGACGTGGTGCTCGGCAGTGCCCTCGTCGGGCTGCTGGTCGGGCTGACGGGGGCGGGCGGCGGTGCGTTGATGACGCCGATGCTGACCCTCCTCTTGTCGGTCAAGCCGTCAGCCGCCATCTCGTCCGACCTCGTGGCAGCGGTGTGCATGCGCCCGTTCGGGGCCGCCGTGCACCTTCGGCGCGGCAACGTCAACGGGCGCCTCGTCGCCTGGCTTGCGGTCGGGTCGGTGCCGGCGGCGGTCGCCGGCACGGCGCTGCTGCACGTGCTCGGGGCGGCGAGCGGCGCCCCGGCCGCGCTCGAGCTGGCGCTCGGGACGGCGCTGCTGGCGGGGGCGGCGGCGATGGTGCTGCGCCACGAGCTCGACCGGCGTTCGGGCCGCCGGCGCGACCAGCGGCTGGACGAGCTCGCCGTCCGCCCGTTCCTGAGCGTGGCGGTGGGTGCCGTCGGCGGCCTCGTGGTGGGGACGACGTCGGTGGGCGCCGGCAGCCTGATGACGGTGCTGCTGCTGTTCGTCTACCCGTGCATCGGGGCGCGGGCGCTCGTCGGGACCGACCTGGCACAGGCCATCCCGCTGTCGCTGGCGGCCGCGGCCGGGGCGCTGGCGTTCGGCCACGTGGCGCTCGGCTTGACGGCGGCGGTCGTGGTGGGCAGCGTGCCGGCGGTCGTGGTGGGCGCCCTCTGTTCGTCGCGCCTTCCCGACGCCGCCGTGCGCCCGGCCATGGCGCTGGCTATACTGGCGTCTGGGTGCAAGTATATAGGGTTGGGGCCGGCGCCGCTCATGGTGGTGGTGGCCGGTGCCGCGGCCGTCGCCGGGTCGGTCGCCCTGTGGCGGCGGCGCGGCCCGTCGGGTGGCCTTCGCCTCGCCGGCGCTCCGGCCGACGGGGAGCTGGGCGAACTGGCCGGTCGCTGAAGCTGGCCACCTGGCCGGCCGTGGTGCGGCGCGGCTACACTTCCCGGCCGACGAAGCCCTCGTGCCCCGAGGAGGTGAGCCAGGTTGAGATCCGAGCCCCCCAGTAACTGGCCGCTCCGCGGCGCGTCCGGCCCGTCGTCTCGTTGAGACGGCGCTGATCCGAGGGCGCTGAGCCGGCGGCTCCGGGCGGCGCTTGCTCCGCCACCGCCGCGCCGACCGCGGAGCGCACCACGCCGGCACCCGTGCGATGGCACGGCCGTGCCGGTCGTCCCGTGCCCGTCGGTTGTCCCGGAGGTCGTCCCATGTCCCGCGCCCGCCCGCCCGTCGCGTCCCGCGGCGTCCCACGTCTCCGCCGCCCCCAGGCGACCTCGGCCCCTGCCGCCCTCGACACCGCCGGCGCCGCCGTCCTCGACACCGCCGGCGCCGCCGTCCTCGACACCGCCGGCGCCGCCGTCCTCGACACCGAGCACGTCGGCGACATCCGGGGCGCGCTCGGCACGATCGGCCGAGCCGACCTCGGGCCCCGACCGGCGATGTCGGCCAAGCTGAAGACGCTGCTCGCCATCGTCGGGCCCGGCCTCATCGTGATGGTGGGCGACAACGACGCCGGGGCGTTCAGCACGTACGGGCAGGCCGGCCAGAGCTTCGGGACGCACCTGCTGTGGACGCTGCTGCTGCTGGTGCCGGTGCTGTACGTGAACCAGGAGATGGTGCTGCGCCTCGGGGCGGTGACCGGGGTGGGGCACGCCCGACTGATCCTCGAGCGCTTCGGCAAGGTGTGGGGCGCCTTCTCGGTGATCGACCTGTTCGTGCTGAACGCCCTCACGATCGTGACCGAGTTCATCGGGGTGACGCTCGCCACCGGCTACCTCGGCGTGCCGAAGGTCCCGGCGGTGGTGCTGGCCGGGCTGCTCGTTGTCGGCGCGGCGAGCACGGGGAGCTTCCGGCGGTTCGAGCGGATCTGCCTGACCCTCGTCGCCGGGTCGCTGCTGCTGCTGCCCATCTACCTGCTCGTCCACCCGAGCGTCGGCCAGATGGCGCACGGGCTGCTCGTGCCGGGGCTCCCGAAGGGCCAGCTGTCGACGGTGATGCTGCTCGTGATCGCCATCGTCGGGACGACGGTGGCACCGTGGCAGCTGTTCTTCCAGCAGTCGTACGTCATCGACAAGCGGATCACGCCGCGCTTCATCCGCTACGAGCGGGTCGACCTGTGGCTCGGCATCGCCGTCGCCGTGGCGGGCGGCGCCGCCATGATCGGCTTCTCGGCCGCTGCTGCCGGCGGGCACGGGACGCCGTTCACCAATGCCGCCGGGGTGGCTGCCGCCCTCGGCCGGCACGCCGGGCGGATCGCCGGGGACCTGTTCGCCGTGGCGCTGCTCGACGCCAGCATCATCGGTGCCTGTGCCGTCAGCCTGTCGACGGCCTACGCCACAGCGGACGTGCTCGGGGTGAACCACTCGTTGCACCGCCCGGTGACCAAGGCGAAGGGGTTCTACGTCTGCTACGCCGGGCTGGTCGCCGCCGCCGGGGCGATCGTGCTCGTCCCGGGCGCCCCGCTCGGCCTGCTCACCGAGGGCGTCCAGACGCTCGCCGGCGTGCTGCTTCCGAGCGCCACGGTGTTCCTGCTGCTGCTGTGCAACGACAAGGCCGTGCTCGGCCCGTGGGTGAATTCGCGGTGGCTCAACGCCTTCACGGCTGCCGTCGTCTGGGTGCTGCTCCTGCTGTCGGTGGTGCTGACGGCGAGCGTGCTGTTCCCGGCGATCAGCGGGCGGGCGATCGTCGCCATCCTCGTCGGCGGCGCCATCCTCGGGATGGCGCTCGGTGCCTTCGTGGCGCTGTCGGCCCGGCGGGCCCCCGTCGGGGTGGCCGACGTCGTCACCGAGGTGACGCCGGGGCGTCGCGCCACCTGGCGGATGCCGGCGCTCAGCCTGCTGGAGCAGCCCCTGCTCAACCGGCAGCGCAAGGCGGGGCTCCTGGCGCTCCGGCTCTACCTGCTCGTGGCGTTCGCCCTCGTCATCGTGAAGGTCGTCCAGGTCGCCGTCCGCTAGCGGAGGCCCGCCCCGGCGTCGGGCCGGGGCCGGGCCGGGGCCGGGGCGGCGCGCTAGTAGCGGATGACGCCGCGGATGTTCTTGCCGGCGTGCATGTCCTCGTAGCCGCGTGCGACCTCGTCGAGGGAGTACTCGGTGGTGACGAGCTCGTCCAGCTTGAGGCGGCCCTCCCGGTAGAGGCGGGCCTGGCGAAGGATGTCCGAGCTCGGCCGGGACGAGCCGAACACGGTGCCCTGGATCCGCTTCTGGAAGGTGGTCAGCTCGACGAAGGAGACCGGGATGCCCTTCTCCCCGGCGTCGCCGAGCCCGGTGATGACGACGGTGCCGGCCTTGCGGATGGCCGAGACGGCTTCGGCGACGTGCTCGCCGTGGACGACGCCGATGGCGACGATGCAGGCATCCGCGCCCTGGCCGTTCGTGACGCTGCGGGCGAGGTCGGCGGCCTCGTCGATCGTGGCGAAGGCGTGGGTGGCGCCGAACACGGGTGCCTGCTCGCGCTTGAAGGCGACCGGGTCGACGGCGATGACGTGGGAGGCGCCGGCGTGGGCGGCGCCCTGGACGGCGTTCATGCCGATCCCGCCGAGGCCCATCACGATGACGGTCTCGCCCGGCTTGACCCCGGCGGCGTACACGGACGAGCCCCAGCCGGTGCCGACGGCGCAGCCGAGCAGGCAGAGCCGCTCGAGCGGGAGGTCCCGGTCGACCTTCACCGCCGAGTTGACGTCGACCACGGTGTGCTCGGCGAACGACCCGACGCCGAGCAGCTGGGCGACCGGGGTGCCGTCGGTCAGGTGGAACCGGTAGCTGTCGTGGTCGAAGAACCGGTGGCCCGCCAGCGCGTAGGCGCCGAGGTCGCACAGGTTCTGCATGCCCTCGGCGCACCAGCGGCAGCGGCCGCACCCGGGGAGGAACGAGAACACCACGTGGTCGCCCACCTCCCAGCCCGGCGTGCCGGGGCCGACCGACTCCACGACGCCGGCGCCCTCGTGGCCGCCGAGGCAGGGGTACCGGGCGACGGCCATGTCGCCGGTGGCCACGTGGTCGTCCGAGTGGCACAGGCCGCTCGCCACCATCCGCACGCCGAGCTCGCCCTGGCGGGGGGCGTCCAGCTCGAGATCGACCACCTCGAAGCTGCCGGGCGTCTTCCTGACGACTGCGCCGCGGGTCCGCACGCCGACCACCTCCAGACCCCGGGCCCCACCGCCCGGATCGGCGTGAGCGTAGCCCCGCCGCCGCCGGACGTGGCCCGGTCGGTGGTCGCGCCGACCGAGGCATGCGCCGGCCGTGCGGCCAGCGCTCAGCGCCCGGTGCCGCTCGCAGCAGCGAGGGCGGCGAGCGCTGCCGCCTCGGCGGCGACGGCCGCCGCCAGCTCTGTGTCGTCGGCGAGCGGCGGGTCGAGCGCGGCCAGCGCCCGCCGGGCCGCCTCCGGGCCGTGGCCGGCCCCGACCGGCAGGTCGCCGGCACGGGCGTCCCGCACCGGGGCGCCCAGGCCGTCGAGGTGGCACAGCCAGGCGGCCACGAGCCGCACGACGCCGGGCGGCAGCCGCCGCCCGGCGCGTGCCGCCGCGAGCACCGGGACGACCCGCACCCGCAGCTTGTCGGTACCGTCCGCGGCGATCCGCTCCAGGCGGTCGGCGAGGCGGACGTTGGCGAACCGGCCGAGCAACGTCGCTCGATAGGCGGCGAGGTCGCTCTCCCCGAGCGGGTCGCCCGCCCCGGCATCGACCCCGCCCGCGCTGGCCGCGCTGCCCTGGCCAGCAGGGCCACCGGCGCCACCGGGGCCACCGGGGCCACCGGGGCCACCGGGGCCAGCAGGGCCACCGGGGCCACCGGCCAGAACGGTGGCGGCCTCGTCCCACCACTGCTCGAGCCATTCCTGGCAGCGCTCGTCGGCGACGGCCTCGTCGATCTGGCGGTGGCCGAGCAGGCCGCCGGCGTAGGCGAGGAGCGAGTGCCCGCCGTTCAGCAGGAGGAGCTTGCGGGTGGCATACGGCCGCACGTCGTCGACGAGGCGCGCCCCGGCCGCTTCCCAGGAGGGGCGGCCGGCAGGGAAGTCGCCGGCGAGGACCCACTCGGCGAACGGCTCGGTGACGACCGGAGCGGCGTCGTCGGCCCCGGTGGCGGCGGCGACGAGCCGCCGGTCGGCGTCGGTGGCGGCAGGGGTGATCCGGTCGACGACCGTCGTCACCGGCACGAGCAGGGCGACGAGCGCGGCGGCACGCCGGGCGTCGACCCGCTCGGCGAGCTGGCGGACGGCCCCGGCCAGCACGGCGCCGTTGGAGGGGAGGTTGTCGCAGGCGACGAGCGCCACCGGCGGTGCCCCGGCCGCTGCCCGGGCGGCCAGACCGGCGAGCAGGCGCCCCGGCGCGGTACGCGCCGGCCCTTCCGGGGAGCGGCGCAGGGCGGCGACGTCGTCGTCGAGGTCCGGATCCCCCTGGCGCAGGCGCCCGGCCGGGTCGAGGTGATGGCCGGCCTCGGTGACGGTGACCGTGACGGCCTGCAGCGCCGGGTCCCGCCAGCGGCGGCGCCACGCGGCGTCGTCGCTTCCCGGGTAGGCCTCGGCGACGGCGTCGACCACCTCGAAGGCGTCGGTGGCACCCCGGGTGACCAGCGTGTAGCGGCCCCCCTGGCGCTCGAGGGCCTCGGCGAGGGCGGCGGAGCGACCGGAGAAGGCGGCGTAGCCGTGCTCGGCGGCGTCGGGGGCGTGGGCCGTGTACCAGGCGGCATGCGCCCGGAAGAAGTTGCCGAGACCGAGGTGGACCAGGCGGACCGGTGGTGCCGGCCGGTGCCGGGCGAGCGGTTGGCTCACAGCTTGAAGGCGGTGCGCGCCTGGGAGACGAGGCCGGCCGCTACCTCGGCGGCCTCGTCCTCGCCGAGGCGGTGCTCGGCGACGAGCCGGGCCAGCGTGCCCGCCTCGATCCGGCGTGCCATGTCGTGACGCGCCGGGATGGAGCAGAAGGCACGGGTGTCGTCGACGAAGCCCGACAGGCGGCTGAACCCTGCCGTCTCGGTGACGGCCTCGTGGAAGCGGCGGATGGCATCGGGGGCGTCGAGGAACCACCACGGCACGCCGGCGTACACGCTCGGGTAGAACCCGGCGAGGGGGGCCAGCTCGCGCGACCAGACGGTCTCGTCGGTGCTGAACACGACGAGGTGGAAGCCGTGCACGGTGCCGAACCGCTCGAGCAGCGGCCGGAGGGAACGGGTGAGCTCGAGGCGGACCGGGATGTCGTGGCCGGTGTCCGGTCCGAACCGCTCGGTGGTGGGGCCGTGGTGGCCGCGCAGCACGCCGGCGTGCAGGGCCATGACGAGGCCGTCCTCGCACGAGCAGCGGGCCATCTCGAGCAGCAGGTGGCGGCGAAGGGCCGCCGCCTCGGCCGGGGTCGCCGTGCCGGCGCGGGCGCTCCGGTGGATCCGCTCGGCCTCCGATGCCGACAGCGGCTCGGTGCCGGCGTCGAGGTGGGCGTGGTCGCTCGCCGTGGCGCCGTTCTCGATGAAGTGGCGCCGTCGTACAGAAAGTGCCTCGACCAGGCCGGCTGCCGTGCCGGTGTCGGTGTCGGCCGCCTTTGCCAGGCGCGTGAGGTGGGCTGGCCAGCCCGGGCGGCCGGGCTCGAGGTAGGGGTCGGGGCGGAACGTCGGGCGCACGGAGAAGCCGGCCGCCTGGAGGGCGGCGTGCGCGGCGAGGTCGTCGCAGGGATCGTCGGTGGTGGCGAGCACGTCGAGGCGGAACCGGCGGAACAGCGCCCTCGGGCGGAATGCCGGCTCGGCGAGCCGGGCGGCGACGGCGTCGTAGGTGCGCTCGGCCGAGGCCGCCGACAGGGGCTCGTCGACGCCGAACAGGTCGGCGAGCTCGTGCTCGAGCCACCACCGCACCGGGGTTCCCCGGAACCGGGTCCACCGCTCGCACAGCCGCTGCCAGATGGCCCGCGCCTCGGCCTCGCTCGGCGGCGAGCTCGCCACGCCGGCCGGACGCCGCCCGAGGAGCTCGAGCGGGACGCCGTCGGCGTGGAGGAGTCGGGTGACGTAGTGGTCGGGGGTGACGAGCAGGCTGGCCGGGTCGGCGAACGGGGCGTCGTCCAGCAGCACCCGGGCGTCGACGTGCCCGTGGGGCGACACGATCGGGGCGTCGCGCACCGCCTCGTAGAGCCGGCGGGCGATCGGGCGCAGCGCCGGGTCGGGCGGGAGCAGGCGGTCGGGGTGGGGGGTTCCGGTGGCCGGCACCCCCCTAGTTTGGCCGCCGGGGAGGGGCGGTGCGCGACGTGCCGGCGCCGCGCGTCATGCCGGGGGGCCGCCCGTCGCCGTACCGAGCGCCTGGTCGAGGTCGTCGAGCAGGTCGTCGACGTGCTCGAGGCCGAGCGACAGCCGGATCATGTCCGGGCGGATGCCCACCGCCTCGAGGTCGGCCGGGCCGAGCTGGCGGTGGGTGGTCGAGGCGGGGTGGACCACGAGCGAGCGGGTGTCGCCCAGGTTGAGCATGCGCTTGAACAGCTGCACGGCGTCGAAGAAGGCAAGGCCGGCCTCGTAGCCGCCGGCGACCCCGAAGGTGAGCACCGACGGGCAGCGCCCGCCGAGGTAGCGGGCGACGAGGTCGTGGCTCGGGTGGTCGGGGAAGCCGGCATAGCTGACCCAGGCGACTCGCGGGTCGTCGCGCAGGTACTCGGCGACGGCCCGGGCGTTGGCCATCTGCCGCTCGAGCCGCACGGCCAGCGTCTCGAGCCCCTGGAGGGCGAGGAAGGCGTTGAAGGGTGCCAGGGTCGGCCCGCCGTTGCGCATCCCGACGGTGCGGCACCGCACGAGGTAGGCGCGCTCGGGGAAGTCGCGGGCGTACACCACGCCGTGGAAGGCCGGCTCGGGCTCGTTGAGCATCGGGAAGCGCCCGGGGTGGTCGCCCCAGGGAAAGCGGCCGGCGTCGACGACGACGCCGCCGAGCAGCGTGCCGTGTCCGCCGACGAACTTCGTGAGCGAGTGCACGACCACGTCGGCGCCGTGGTCGATCGGCTTCAGGAGCAGCGGCGTGGCCATCGTGTTGTCGACGACCAGCGGAACGCCGGCCTCGTGGGCCACCTCGGCGAGGGCGGCGAGGTCGACCAGGTTGCCGGCCGGGTTGCCGATGCTCTCGCAGTAGACGAGCCGGGTGTCGTCGTCGATCAGGCGGGCCACCGCCTCCGGGCGGTCGTCGGTGGAGAAGCGCGCCTCGATGCCCTCCTCGGCGAGCCCGTGGGCGAACAGCGTGTAGGTCGCCCCGTACAGGTTGGGCACCGTCACCACGTTGCTGCCGGCAGTCGCAAGGTTGCGCACGGCCTGGTACACGGCAGCCATGCCCGAGGCGTAGCTGAGGGCGCCGGTGCCGTGCTCGAGGGCGGCCATGCGACGCTCGAGGACGTCGTTGGTCGGGTTGGCCAGCCGGTTGTAATGGAAGCCGGGCTGCTCGAGGTCGAAGATCCTCCCGGCCACCTCGGCGCTCTCGAGCTCGTGGGACACCGTCTGGTAGATCGGCACGGCGCCTGCCCCGGTCGCCTCGCCGGCGTAGCCGCCGTGGATCGCTACGGTCTCGTCGCGCACGCGCCCTCCTCGCTCAGCCCGCCCGCCGGGTCGTCGCAGCCTTGCGGTGGGCGACCTCGTCGAGCCAGTTGGCGAGCAGGCGCACCATCGGCGGCCGCCAGGTGGCGTCGAGGCCGGCAGCGCACGCCTCGAAGGGGAACGCGTCCGCCAGGCCCGACGGGCGCCCGATGGCCCGAAGGCGGAAGTCCCGGAGGCGGGCGGCGCCGCTGGCCGGGAGGTAGCCGGAGGGCAGCTCGGGGTACTTGTCCTGCTCACCGGCCAGGTAGCGGCGCACGTCACGCCGGTACTCCCGCAGCAGCGTCGTGGCGTCGTACTCGGGGTGCCCCTGGAGCAGCAGGCGGAGGCAGCCGTCGTCGCGGGCGGCGACCGTCCAGCCGACGGTGTCCGACCCGGCCAGCACCTGATAGCCGCTCGCCTCGAGGTCGGCTGGGGTGACGTCGTGCAGGCGCGAGTGCGGGCAGGCGACGGGGCCGACGTCCCGGGTGAGCCGGTGGGTGGCGTCGACCCACTGGGGGAACACCCCGCTCAGCTTCTGCGGCAGCCGCCGCCGCTCGACGCCGTCGCCGGCGAGGAGGGCACCGTGGGCGGCGAGGCACGACAGGGCAACCGAGTGGGTCGACTGCTTCGCCCAGTCGAGCAGCGACGAGAGGGAAGCCCAGGTCGGCTCCTCGCGCAGGTCGCGACAGCGGGGCTCGCTGCCCGTGACGACGAGGGCATCGGGCGGCCGGCGCTGCAGGTCCTCAACGGCCTCGTAGCGCCCGTCGAGCTCGTGGCGCACGCCGTCCCCCCGGCCGGGATCCGGGAGCGAGGTCAGGCGCAGCACGAACGGCCGCCCGCCCGCCGCCGCCTCGAGCAGGTCACGAAACTGGCGCTCGGTCGCCAGGAAAGCGGCGTCGGGCATGTTGTTGACGAGCGCCACCTCGACGGCGGCCGGCCGCGAGCCCATCGTCACGCCACCGCCGGCCGCCGCTCCGCCAGGGCCGCCTGCTGCTGGGGCGCCCTGCCGACCGTCCTGCCGTCCTCGCCGCCCTCAGCGAGCGCGTAGTCATCGGCGAGCTCGTAGCGGGCCTCGACGAGGTCGTCCAGCTGGCGGCGTGCGGCTGCCACCCCGGCCAGGTCGGGCGCTGTGCCGACGACCGAGAAGAGGAACGACCGGGAGCCGAGGCGCGGGTCGAAGGTGCTCCCGGGCGGCAGGTGCGGCGCCACGCTCTCCACCCCGGGTGCCGAGGCGAGCTCGCGCAGCCCGGAGAGCGAGACGAGCCGGCGGGCCTCGACGGGCGGCTGGTAGAAGAACCGGTAGCCGAACCGCTGGCAGGGGAGGAGGGCCGGGCAGTCGACCGGCAGGTCGAGCGCGCCGCGCAGATGGTCGACCAGCAGGTCCCGCCCGGAGGCGGCGAGCAGCAGGTCGCGGATGCCACCGCCCATCCGGCCGTTGACCTCGAGGATGCGCGGGCCGTCCGGGGTGAGCTTGACCTCGGTGTGCAAGCAGCCGGTCGTCACCTCGAGCGCCTCGAGGGCAGCAGTGGCCGTCGACAGGACGGCGGCGGTGGCGGCCCGGTCGAGGTGGCCGGCCGGAAGGAAGAACCCGGTCTCGCGAAAGGGCGCCACCGGCGGTGTGCGGCCGGTGACGGCCACGTGCACGAGGCCGCGCGAGGTGGCGAGCGTCTCCACCGACACGTAGTCGGCGAACGGCCCGTCGGTGGCCCCTTGCATGCTCGGGAGGTACTCCTCGAGCACCATCGCCGAGGGGGCACCGGCCGAGCCGGACACCTCGCCCAACGCCCTCGCCAGGTCGCCGGGGTCCTCGACGAGGAACGTGTGGTAGCTGCCCGAGCCCTGTCGCGGCTTGAGCACGGCCGGAAAGTCGACGTGCCGGGCGGCCTCCGCCGCCGCCTCGAGGTCGCTCGGGTCGAGGAGGGGCACGATCGCCGGGCCGGGCAGGCCGGCGCTGGCGAGCGCCCGGCGCTGGGTCAGCTTGTCGGCCAGCCGCTCGGCCACCTCGGGACGGTGGAAGCGCAGGCCGAGCGCCGCCGCCAGGCGGGCGACGAGAACGAGGTCGTCGTCGCGGAAGGCGACCGCCCCGGCCAGCTCGTGGCCGGCGAGCTCGGCGACGAGGACGGCGAACGGCTGGTCCGTGCGCACGACCGGGCCCAGGTGGTCGAGCAGGCGGCGGGTCGCCACGACGTCGGGGTCGGACGGATCGACGAGGAAGACCGGCCGGCACAGCCCGGAGGCGGCACCGGCCAGCTGGAGGACCGGCAGCGAGCGGTAGCCGTGCGGGACGAGCACGGCGGGGAGCCCGCTCACGGGGCGCCCCCGGCGATCTCGTCGACGCAGCGCCCGGCGTCGAGGAACGCCCGGACCCTGCTGGCCGGCGACGGGAGGTAGGCCGTGTAGTACCGCACCCCTTCGCTCGGAGCGCCGAACACCCAGAGCCGTCGCTCCACACCGCTCGCCGTGCGCGGGTGGAAGTCGTCGGTGAGGTCGATCGAGCCGACGTCCTCGCCGTCGAGGTGCAGCTGGCGGATGCGGCCCCGGTCGTACAGGCGACGGAGCAGCGGCGAGCTCGAGCGGTGGATGGTCGGCTCGTCGAGGTGGCCGACGACCACGTGGTCCACGCGCTCGGCGTGCGGGTTGTCGAGGAACCGGGACACCACGACCGCCCCCTGCTTCGCCGGCAGCACGGCGGGGGCCGGCCCGAAGGGCATGCGGACGATCTCGGCGTCCATCAACGCCAGCAGCTGCTCGGAGCGGTGCACCGGCGGCCCGGCGACCAGCCGGGCGAGCGGGTTGCGCAGGTTGGCCTGGAAGTCCCGGTACGAGGCGGCGGTGAGCCCGCCGAACTCGAGGGCGAGCCGCAAGGTGTCTCGCAGCGCCCGCAGCACCTCCTGGGCGCGCTTGTGCGGGCTCGACCCGTTGGGCACCCGCGCCGCCGCGACGTCCTGCTCGAGCATCGCCGAGACGTGGGTCTGGTAGTCCTTGCCGCTGAGGAACGAGCCGCCGCCCTTGGCGAACAGCGCCTCGGTGGCGTCGAACGGTCCGAAGCGCTCGGCGAGGTCGGCGACGGCTGCCGGGTAGGTGCCGGTGCGCCACGCAGCGGCCAGCGTCGCGGCGACGGCCCGGCCCGCCTCGGGACCCTGCTCCGCCGCGGCGCACTCGTGGTAGTAGCACGACGTCATCTCGGCGAGCACGAGCGGCACCAGCTCGCGCCGGGCGTCGATCGGTCGGCCGCCCGGTCGCGGCGGCGCGGCACCGTCGGGTGCCAGCGGCGAGGCCGCTGGCGGCCCCGGGATGCGCCGCAGGTTGGCCACCGCCTCCGGCGTCAGGATGGTGGGCCGGTAGCCACCGGTCATGTCGGCCGCCCCGAGCGACTTCGCGCAGTACGGGTAGCCGGAGCGCGAGAACAGGCTGAGCCTCGGCTCCTCGCCGGAGGGCAGGTAGTGCAGTCCGCCGTTGCGTCGGACGAACGTCCCGCCGCGGCCCACGGTGAGCGCCGTGACGACGTCGACGGCGACGAGCCCCATTCCGCGAATGGCGACCGACGACCCGGGACGGATGGCGCGCTGCAGGGCTCCCACCGGGTACGGCGCCAGCATGAACTCCGGCAGCGACCGCTCGTTGGCGGTGTGACCGGTCGTGAGCACCACGTGGTCCACCTCGAGGACGGCGCCGTTCGCCAGCTGCACCCGCTCCCTGCCTTCACGGGTGGCCACGTCGACGGCGAGCGTCTCGTGGTGCACGATGCGGACCGAGGCAGGTGCCTCCTCGACGAGGCAGCGGTAGAACCAGGCGAGGTACTCGCCCATCAGCCGGCGCGGCAGGAAGTCGTGGGGGCTGATCGGCCGGCCTGCCGTCGTCCGCTCGCAGCGGTCGCCGACCCACTGGTACCCCTCGTTGACGGCCCACTCGTGGAACCCGGTCGCCCGCCGGCCGCGCGCCGCCTCGGGGAACGGGTACATCGAGTGCTCCCCGCAGGGGGTGTTGAGGATCAGGTAGTCGGGCTGGTCGCCGCCGAAGACCCCCGGGCCGGGCATGCTCGGGTCGATCACGTGCACGGTGAGGCCGGGGATGTCGGAGCGCTCCATCCACGTCGTGACGAGGCGTTCGAGCACGGCAAGGCCCCAGGGGCCCATGCCGATGACTGCGACGTCGATCATCATCCTCCCGCCTCGCTCCCGGGCTCCAGGCCGCTCGCTCACCCGAAACCTACGAAGGGTGCGTCTCAGGCCCGTCTGCTTGCCGTCTCGACCTCCGACACCACGTACCGGGTGGCGCGGCCAACGGGAGCGACGGCACCCAGACGCACGCGAGCGGGCCGACGGGGCCTGCACCGACCGGCCGGCGGTAGCTTGAGGTGGGCGAGGAGGTGGCGTTGGCCGTCGGCGTGGTGCATCCGGGAGCGATGGGCGCGGCGGTGGGGGCGGCGTTGCGGGCGGTCGGCACGGAGGTGTGCTGGGCGTCCGAGGGCCGCAGCCCTGCGACGGTCGACCGGGCGGCGGCGGCCGGGTTGACCGACGTCCGGACGCTGTCGGCCCTGGCCCGCCGCTGCCCGCTCGTCCTGTCCATCTGCCCGCCGCACGCGGCCCTTGCCGTCGCCGGCCAGGTGGCCGGCGCCGGGTTCGCCGGTTGCTTCGTCGACGCCAACGCCGTGTCGCCGGCGACGGCCCGCTCGGTCGCCGCCGCCGTCGAGGCGGCCGGCGCCCGCTACGTCGACGGCAGCCTGATCGGCCCACCGCCGGCGCCGGGGCGACCCGTCCACCTGTGGCTCTCCGGCCGTGGCGCCGACGAGGTGGCGGCGCGCTTTGCCCGGACCGACGTGCGCGCCCGTGTCGTGCAGGCCGGGGACACGGCCGCGTCCTCGTTGAAGGCCGCCTTCGCCGCCTGGACGAAGGGTTCGGCGGCGCTGCTGCTCGCTGTCCGGGCCCTGGCGCGCGCGAGCGGCGTCGAGCAGGAGCTGCTCCTCGAGTGGGCCGACCTGTCCCCGGCCCTCACCGGCGACAGCGACCGGGCGGCCCTGCAGGCGGCGCGCAAGGGCTGGCGGTGGGTCGGCGAGATGCACGAGATCGCCGCGACCTTCGCGGCGGTTGGTATTCCCCCTGGATTCCACGAGGCAGCAGCCGAGGTCTATGGCGCCGTCGCGCCCGAGCCGCATGTGCCGCCCGAGCATCCCGTGCCGCCCGTGCCGCCCGTGCCGCCCGTGCCGCCCGGACGAGCGGCGCCGGCGACGGGCGCCCGGGCAGGCTGAACCGTGCGCTTCCACGCCGAGCACCGGTTCGCCTCGCCGCCGCCGGCCGTGGCCGACGTGCTGGCGGACGCCGACTTCTATCGCAGCCTCGACCTCGCCGACGTCGCCGTCCCCGAGGTGCTGGCAGCGGCGAGCGACGGGACGAGTGCCGTCGTGCGCCTCCGCTACGAGTTCACCGGCCACCTCGATCCGCTGGTGCGCCGGCTGCTCGCCGGGCGGCCGCTCACCTGGCTGCAGGAGCTTCGCCTGGACCGGGCAGACGGGACCGGCGAGCTCGAGCTCCACGCCGAGGCCGCCCCGGGGCGCTTGCGGGGTCGGGCGACCTTCCAGCTGGTCGCCGACGGCGCCGGCACGCTGCGGCGGCTGGACGGCGAGCTCGTGGTCGCCCTGGTTGGGCTCGGCCGGGGGGTCGAGGGGCGGATCGTCCCCGGCATCCTCGCCCGGCTCGACCGGGAGGCCGACGCCGTCCGGGCCCGCCTGGACGTCTGACCCGGCACCGCGTCCGCAGGCCGGGACCGGTGAGCCCGCCGGCCCGGTCCGGCGCGTTTGCCCGGTCGCCCGGGAGGGCAGGCGGTTGGTGCACGCCGGCACCGACGACCGGTGGCCAAGCGGGGTGCTGTGACCGCAGGGTCGCGGCAGAGGCGAGGAGGGAGTGGTCGATGATGCGACGGTCCTTGCGACGGCCCGGCCCGGGCAGGCGTACCCGCACGAGCACGAGCGGTCCGTGCCCCTGGTCGGCGGGCTCGTGGTCGCCGCCGTGCGCCGGTGCGCTCGTGCTGCGGGCGCCGGTGCGCACGGCGGCCGAGCTCGCCGCCACCGGCGTGGCCCACCCGACCGTCTAGGACCCCGCCGCCGCCGCCCGCTACGCTGCCCGGATGGGCCTGGCGGGGGAGTTCGGCTCGGTCCGCCACCTCGTCGGGCGCTTCTTCGGCGCCCTGTCGCCGGCCGGCCCCCGGCCGGACGACGAGCAGTGGGCGCTCGCCCAGCTGCTGCCGGGCGAGCAGGCGCTGTGGGCGCGCATGTCCGGGCCCGATCGCCGGCACGCCGTCGGGGTCGCCCGGGACGCCCTGGGGCGTCTCTCGGAGGACGGCGGGACCCCGGGCCGCGAGGTGGCGGCGAGCGCCCTGCTCCACGACGTCGGCAAGGTGGCATCCGGGCTCGGCACCTTCGGCCGGGTCGGGGCGACGGTGGTGACGCTCGTCGTGGGCCGCGACCGTCTTGTCGGACCCGGACCCGGACCCGGCGCAGGCCCTCGGGCGGGGGACCGGCCGGGGAGCTGGCGGCAGCGCCTTGCCGCCTACCTGACCCACGACCGGATCGGCGCCGAGCTGCTGCGTGCCGCCGGCAGCCACCCCGACACCGTGGCGTGGGCCGGCGAGCACCACCTGCCGAGCGGGCAGTGGACCCTGGAGCGCCGGGTGGCCGACGCCCTCAAGGCGGCGGACGGCGACTGAGCTCCAGGCGGGTCGGGCCAGGCGGGCCGGCGCACGCCCGGGCGGGGCGGCCTAGTCGGGCGGGGCGGCGTCCTTCGAGAGGATGCGGACCGTCGGGACCGGCTCGACCCGGCGGCTGCCCGGCGGCGGTGTCGGCGTGCGGCGACCGCCCGGGGCAGTCGCCTGCTGGCCGTCGGCGGTCGCCCGCTTGTAGGAGCGGTAGCGGTGGACGATGGCGAGGGCGAGGGCGACGACGGCGAGCGCCCCGAGCAGGTAGCCGGCGTCGTTGAACCCGTGGACGATCGTCTGCCAGCGCGTGCCGACCCCGTAGCCGATGCCGGCCCAGGCGCCGTCCCAGATGAGCGAGCCGAGCAGGGTCAAGAGGCCGAAGCGGACGAGGGGCACCTCGGCGACACCGGCCGGGAGGGCGACGAAGTTGCGGATGACCGGAAGAAGCCGGCTGCCGAACACGCCGAAGCGGCCGTGCCGCTGGTACCAGGCCTCGGCCCGGTTGAGGTCGTGGTGGCTGAGCAGGACGTACTTGCCGAACCGGTCCACGAAGGCCCGTCCGCCGGTGCGCCCGATGATCCAGGCGATGTAGGCACCGACGAGCTCGCCGCCGGCTCCGGCGGCGATGGCGTAGGGGAGGCTCAGCTTGTGCTCGGCGGCGAGCACGCCGGCGAAGCCGAGGGTGAGCTCCGACGAGGTCGGGACGCAGCAGGACTGCAGCACCGAGAGGAAGAAGATCGCGGCGTAACCGGACGAGGCGACGAGCGTCTGCGGGTTGAGGAGCGCGAGCACATGCCTACGCTAGGCGATGGAGCCAGCGGCGTGGTGCCACGGCGCGTGCTGCCTCCCGCCGTTCCGGCCGGACGCGTGGGCGCACCGAGCGGCGGCCGGCGGATCGCCCGCCGCTCGTGACGTTCGGCCCTAGGTCGGCGGGGGCGGGTGGGCGATGGTGGGGTTGGCCCATGACCAGGGCCCCGCCGCCGGCGGGAGCGCCGCCGGCGCGGCCAAGGCGACGAGGGACGGTGCGACATGGCGACCTACGTGCGCTTCTTCGAGGAGATCGGCATGGGGGACGTCGCCGTGGCGGGGGGCAAGAACGCCAACCTCGGCGAGCTGTACCGCAACCTTTCGGCGGCCGGGATCCGGGTCCCGAACGGCTTCGTGCTGACGGCGGACGCCTACCGGTACGTGATGGACGAGGCGAAGGCGTGGGAGCCGCTGCACGAGGCGCTCGACGGGCTCGACCCGAGCGACCTCGAGGACCTGGCGCGGCGCGGTCGCCGGGCGCGGGAGATCGTGTACGGCGCCGGCATGCCCCACCCGCTCGTCGACGAGCTGCTCGCCGGCTACCACGAGCTGCAGCGGCAGTACGGGCCCGAGCTGCGCCTCGCCGTGCGGTCGTCGGCGACGGCGGAGGACCTGCCGACGGCGAGCTTCGCCGGCCAGCAGGAGACGTTCCTCAACGTACGCGGCGACGACCAGCTGGTGGATGCCTGCCGCCGCTGCTTCGCCAGCCTGTTCACCGACCGGTCGATCCATTACCGGATCGACCAGGGATTCGACCACTACTCGGTGGCGCTGTCGATCGGGGTGATGAAGCTCGTCCGCTCCGACCTGGCCTCGTCGGGCGTCATGTTCAGCATCGACACCGAGACGGGCTTCCCCGACGTCGTGTTCATCACCGGCTCGTACGGGCTCGGCGAGAACGTGGTCCAGGGCACCGTCGACCCGGACGAGCTGTACGTGCACAAGCCGACCTACGAGCGCGGCCACCGGACCGTGCTGCGGCGACGCCGCGGCGACAAGGCGGTCAAGCTGGTGCTGGTCGACGGGGAGACCGGTCGCACCACCCGCAACGTGCCGACGCCGAAGGCCGACCGGGCGCGGTTCTGCCTGACCGACGACGAGGCGCTCGAGCTCGCCGGCTACGCCGTGGCGATCGAGCGCCACTACGACCGTCCGATGGACATGGAGTGGGCGAAGGATGGCATCGACGGCCTGCTCTACATGGTCCAGGCCCGCCCGGAGACGGTGGCGTCGCAGCGGGCGGCGACGACGCTCGAGCGCTACCTGCTGGACGTGCCAGAGGGCGGCGAGGTCACGGTGCTCGTCGAGGGCCGGGCCGTCGGCGAGCGTGCGGCATCGGGCGAGGTCCGGGTGATCGACCGGCTCGACCAGCTGTCGAGGTTCCGGCCGGGCGAGGTCCTCGTCGCCGACACGACGACGCCGGACTGGGAGCCGGTGATGAAGAAGGCAAAGGCCATCGTGACGAACCGGGGCGGGCGGACCTGCCACGCCGCCATCGTCGCCCGCGAGCTCGGGATCCCGGCAGTGGTG
Organism: Actinomycetes bacterium; assembly: GCA_021809425.1. GTDB lineage: Bacteria > Actinomycetota > Acidimicrobiia > Acidimicrobiales > Bog-793 > JAKBAA01. Next base: position 73,511 of record JAKBAA010000001.1, read on the forward strand.
GGCACGGCGACGGCGACACAGGTCCTGCACAGCGGCGCCCCCGTCACCGTGTCGTGCGCCGAGGGGGAGACCGGGCGGGTCTACGCCGGGGCGCTCCCGTTCCACGTCGAGCGGTCCGAGCTCGGCGAGCTCGCCCGGCCGGCGACCGAGGTGATGGTCAACCTGGGCAATCCCGACCTGGCCTTCTCGACGTCGTTCCTTCCGAACGACGGCGTCGGTCTGGCCCGGATGGAGTTCATCGTGAGCGAGCACGTCCGTGCCCACCCGCTCGCCCTGCTCCATCCCGAGCGGGTGGTCGACCCGTCGGAGCGGGCCGCCATCGCCGAGCTCGTGGCCGGCTACCCGGACGGCGGTGCCTACTTCGTCGAGCGGCTGTCGGAGGGCATCGGCACGATCGCGGCGGCGTTCTACCCGAAGCCGGTGGTCGTGCGGATGTCGGACTTCAAGACCAACGAGTACGCCACCCTGCTCGGCGGGGCGGCGTTCGAGCCGGTCGAGGACAACCCGATGCTCGGGTTCCGGGGTGCCAGCCGGTACGCCCACCCGGCCTACGAGGAGGGGTTCGCCCTCGAGTGCGCCGCCATGCGCCGGGTGCGAGAGGACATGGGGCTCGACAACGTCGTGCTCATGCTGCCGTTCGTGCGGCGGGTCGACGAGGCCGAGCGGGTGCTCGGGCGGATGGCCGACCTCGGCCTTCGCCGGGGCGAGCACGGGCTGAAGATCTACGCCATGTGCGAGGTGCCGAGCAACGTCGTCGCCATCGACCGGTTCGCCCCGCTGTTCGACGGGCTCTCGATCGGCTCGAACGACCTCACCCAGCTCACCCTCGGGGTCGACCGGGACAGCGAGCTCGTGGCGTTCGACTACGACGAGCGGGACGAGGCGGTGAAGGAGATGCTGCGGCTCGCCGTCGAGGGGTGCGCCCGCAACGGGATCCACTCGGGACTGTGCGGCCAGGCGCCGTCGGACCTGCCCGAGATCGCCGAGTACCTGGTCGAGCTCGGGATCGACTCGGTCAGCCTCAACCCCGACAGCGTGCTGCGGGTGACCCGGCACCTGCACGAGGTCGAGCAGCGGATCGGCCGGTCGCCACGCCCGGACCCGGCGGGTTCGGCCGTCTGAGCGGGGGTGGGGGCCATGGCCGAGGTGCGCACCGGCGTGTCGGGGGTCCCCCCGGCGCCCGAGCGGGCGGGTCGACCGGTAGTCGTCGGGGTCGACGGCTCGTCAGGGAGCGTGGCGGCGCTCCGCTGGGCGGCCGACTACGCCGCGCTGACCGGCTCGTCCCTCCATGCCGTCATCGCCTGGGAGCACGACACGGGCTTCGGGTTCCAGCTGCGCGGCGGCACCCTCCACGACGAGGCCCGGCACCGCCTGGAGCAGGCTGTCCACAAGGCCATCGGCGCCGGGGCCGACCGGGTGGTGCTCGAGGTCGTCGAAGGCCGGCCGGAGGAGGTGCTCGTCCAGGCGTCGCGGGGCGCCGGGCTGCTCGTTGTCGGCGAGCGTGGCTACGCCGGGGTCGCCGGCCTCCTGCTCGGCCACTGCGGCGAGGCGTGCATGCGGCACGCTGCGTGCACCACCGTGCTCGTGCGCGGCGACGGCCACTGACCTTCCGGGGTGCCCGGCGGGCGGCCGCTACGGTGTGGCCATGCCTGCCGGGAGCGACGCCGGGCCCGGCAGGGCGGTCCGGGGCGTCGGCACGACCGCCGTGGTGCTGCTCACGCGGGACCTGCGCGTGCACGACAACCCGGCCCTCGTTGCTGCCTGTGCCACCCACGAGCGGGTGCTGCCGCTGTTCGTGCTGGACGACCGGATCGTGGCCGGGGCACGCTCGTCGCTCCTCGCCGACGCGCTCGGGGCGCTCCGGACGGGCCTGCGGGCGCGCGGCGGCGACCTCGTCGTGCGCCGGGGCGACCCGGTCGCCTGCGCCGTGGCGCTCGCCCGCGACCACGCGGCCGACACGGTGGTGTGCGGGCGCGACGTGACGGCGTTCGCGGCCCGACGGGAGCGGCGGCTGGCGGTCGCCTGCGGCAGCGATCGGATGGCGCTCCGGCTCGTGGACGCCGTCGGCGTGGTGGCTCCCGGCGCGCTCCGGCCGGCAAGCGGTGACCACTACAAGGTGTTCACCCCTTACTTCCGGGCGTGGTCGGGCGCCCGGTGGCGGACCGTGCTCGACCCGCCGGCCGCCGTGCGGCTCCCCGAGGGCGTCGAGGTGGGGGCCCTCCCGCCGGGAGGCGACGGGTCGGGCCGCCCCCATCCCTTCGGCGGTGGCGAGCCGGCCGCCCGCCGGCGGATGGCTCGGTTCCTCGGGGACGGTCTCGGCGCCTACCTTGTCGCCCAGACCGACCTCGCGGCGGACGCCACGAGCCGGCTGTCGGCCGATCTCCACCTCGGTTGCCTGTCGGCGCTCGAGCTGGCGACGGCGGCCCGCGACGCCGAAGCGGGCGGTGACGCGGGCGCGGGCGGTGGCGCGGGCGGGGCGGCGACGGCGTCCGGCGTGACGGCGGCGTCCGAGAGCGCGGCGGCCTTCGCCCGGTCGCTGTGCTGGCGGGACTTCTTCGACCAGGTGCTCGCCGCCCGCCCGTCGGTCGCGGTCGAGGACTACCGGCCCCGCCGGCAACCCTGGCGGGACGACCCGGGCGCGCTCGCCGCCTGGCGGGAGGGGCGCACGGGGGTGGCGCTCGTCGACGCCGGCATGCGCCAGCTGGCGAGCGAGGGGTACCTGCACAACCGGGTGCGGCTGCTCGTGGCCTCGTACCTGACGAAGCAGCTCGGGGTGCACTGGCGGGAGGGGGCCGACCACTTCGAGCGGCTGCTCGTCGACGCCGACGTGGCGAACAACCGGATGAACTGGCAGTGGGCGGCCGGCACGGGCAACGACCCGCGGCCCAACCGGATGCTCAGCCCCGAGCGACAGGCCGCCAAGCTCGACCCGACCGGCGCCTACGTGCGCCGCCACCTCGGCGACCGGCCGCGGCCGGGCCGCCTGTGGTGAGCGGCGCCGGTGGTCAGCCGCCGGCCATGGCCCCGACGACGTGGAACGGCTCGACGCCGGCGGTGACCGCTGCCGGCAGTGGGGCGTCGGGGTCGTCGTGGGAGCGGTCCTCCTCGCAGGCGAAGAACCGGACGAACGGGCGGCGCCGGCCGGTGGACCGGTCCCGGATCGTCCCGCCGAGCACCGGGTAGGCGGCCTCGAGGGCGTCGAGCAGGCTGCGCTGGGTGGCGTCGTCGCCGAGATCGAGGCGCACCTCGCCGTCGACCGCCGCCAGCCGGCGGAGGTGGTAGGGGAGGACGACGCGGATCAGAGCGTCTGCACCTCGACCGACAGCACGGGCGGGAGGTCGCGCACGATGGGCGCCCACGAGTCGCCGTCGTCGGCCGACGCGTACACCTGGCCGCCGGTCGTGCCCACGTAGATGCCGCACGGGTCGACCCGGTCGACGGCGAGGGCGTCACGGAGCACGTCGACGTAGCAGTGCTCCTGGGGGAGCCCGGTGGTGAGCGGCTCCCACTCGCCGCCGCCGGCCCGGCTGCGGTAGACGGCGAGCCGGCCGTCGGGCGGGTAGTGCTGGCTGTCGCTCGTGATGGGCACGACGTACACCGTGTCGGGCTCGTGGGCGTGGACGTCGATGGCGAAGCCGAAGTCGGTCGGCAGGTCGCCGCTCACCTCGGCCCAGGTGCGTCCGCCGTCGTCGCTGCGCATGACGTCCCAGTGCTTCTGCATGAAGATGGTGTCGGGTCGGTCGGGGTGGTGGGCCAGCTTGTGGACGCAGTGGCCGACCTCGGCGTCCCCGTCCGGGAGCTGGGGGGAGCGCAGCCCGGCGTTGGACGGCTGCCAGGTGGTGCCGCCGTCGTCGCTGCGGAACACGCCGGCCGCCGAGATGGCAGCGAGGAGGCGATCGGGGCGCCCGGGAGAGAGCAGGAGGGTGTGCAGGCACATCCCCCCGGCGCCCGGCGACCAGGCGTCGCCGGAGCCGGTGGCGCGCAGGCCGGGCAGCTCGGACCAGTGCTGGCCGCCGTCGCTCGACCGGAACAGGGCGGCGTCCTGGACGCCGGCGTAGACGGCATCGGGGTCGGCGAGGTCGGGCTCGAAGTGCCAGACACGGGTGAACTCGAACGGGCGGGGCGTCCCGTCGTACCACTGGTGGGTGGCCGGGCCGCCGTCGTAGGCGAACTCGTTGCCGACCGCCGCCCAGGTCCGCCCGCCGTCGTCGCTTCGCTGGACCACCTGGCCGAACCACCCGCTCGACTGCGAGGCGTACAGGCGGTCGGGGTCGGCCGGCGAGCCCTTCACGTGGTAGACCTCCCAGCCGCCGAAGAACGGCCCGTCCACCTCCCACGAGGCCCGGGATCCGTCCGAGCGCAGCACGAAGGCGCCCTTCCGCGTCCCCACGAGCACGCGTACCGCGGTCACGGTCCCTCCTCCCGGCGCCGGCCCCCCCGGCGTCCCTCGTCGCATCCTGCCGGCTGCGGGCGCTCGTTGCAAGGGGACTGCGACTGGCCGCCCTACTGCCGCGTCGGTGCCGCTCGTGGCGCCGAAGGAGCGCTGCGAGCCTCGTGGCCGAGGTCGGAGTAGACGCTGCGGGCGACCGCCATCGAGCGGCGGCTGGTGGTGACGAGGCCGACCACGGCACAGCCGAGCCCGCAGGCCACGAAGAGGGCCCACGGGGCCCGCCCGAGGGCAGCGAGGTGGGCGTGGACCTGGGTGGCGAGCAGCGCGCCGCCGAGGGCAACCCCGAGGACGTTGCCGAGCTGGCGTGTCGCCGACGTGACCGCCGACGCGACGCCGGCCTGCGCCGGGGGCATCGAGGTGACGGCGGTGTTCGTGATCGGCGGGTTGATCACGCCGAAGCCGGTGCCGAGCAGGACGTAGGCGACCACGAGCACGCCGTACGGGGTGGCGCGGCCGGCGCCGTACAGGATGGCGGCGCCACCCGCCTGGAGCAGCCCGGCGACGACGAGCGGCCAGCGCGGGCCGTGGCGGGCGACGACACGGCCGGCGAAGGGGGCGGAGGCGGCGATGAGCGCCGTCGCCGGCAGCGTCTCGAGGCCGGCGACGAGCGCCGAGGCGCCGCGGACGTCCTGCAGGTAGAGCGTGTTCACGAACAGGAACCCGGCGAGGACGGTGAAGGTGAGCACGGCGATCGCCGACGCCCCGGCGAAGGGCGGGCTGCGGAAGAAGCGGGTCTCGAGCAGCGGCTCCACCCTCCGTCGCTCCACGGCGACGAGAGCGGCGAACGCCGCCGCCGAGGCGGCGAGCAGGCCGAGCGTGGTCGGTGCCGTCCAGCCCCAGCTCGGCCCCTCGATGATGGCGTAGGTGCAGCTGGCCAGCGCCACCACGACGAGGGCCTGGCCGGGCGGGTCCACCCGGCGGGGTCGGTCGGCGGTGGACTCGGGGATGAACCGGCGGGTGAGCAGGAAGGCGGCGATGCCGACGGGCAGGTTGACCCAGAACACGGACCGCCAGCCGACGAGGTCGACGAGCAGGCCGCCGAGCGGCGGGCCGCAGGCGGTGGCCAGCCCGAAGACACCGCTCCACAGGCCGAGCGCCCGGGCGCGCTCGCCGGGGTCGGTGAAGGTGGTTCGCACGATCGAGAGGGACACCGGCGTGAGCATCGACCCGCCGGCCGCCTGCAGCGCCCGGAAGGCGATGAGCCAACCGACGCTCGGAGCGAGGCTGCACAGCAGCGAGCCGGCGGCGAAGGTGAGCAGGCCGACGCTGAACATCGCTCGCCGCCCGATCCGGTCGGCAGTTGCGCCGGCGACGAGGAGCAGGCTGGCGAGCACCACCATGTAGGCGTCGACCACCCACTGCAGCTGGGACAGGCTCGCGTGCAGCTGGTGCTCGACGGTGGGCAGGGCGACGTTCAGGATCGTGCTGTCCAGGTAGGTCATGAACAGGCTGAACGCGCAGATGACGAGGATGAGCAGCCGCCGGCGCCGGCCCGCCTCGCCGGCGGGTGGCGCGGCCGGCATCGGCCGTCGCACGGGCGCTAGCCGGGAAGCACCGGGTCGGCCGGCACCTCGCCGCGGGCGTGGCCGGGTGACAGTGGCGACTGCCGGCGGTGCACCACGCGGTACGCCGAAAGCGCCATGGCGGCCACGAGGAGGCCGATCGACACGAGGAAGGCGGCGCGCAGGCCGTTGGTGAACTGGACCCCGGCCCGGTGGGTCAGCTTGGTGGTGCCGACGAAGATGGCAAAGGCCACCTGGCGCGGGATGGTGCGGGAGGCGACGAGCAGGGCGACCGAGAAGGAGAAGACCATGCCGGTGTTGGAGAACGTCCGCAGCAGCCCCGAGCCGACGCCGAACGCCTTCGGGCCGGCGACCGTCATCACCGCCGAGGTGTTGGCCGGGTAGAACAGCCCGCTGCCGAGCCCGTTCACGATGCTCGCCGCCACGACCAGCACGAGGGTCGTGCGAGGCCCGAGCGCCGCGTAGCCGATCAGGGCGACGATGGAGGCGCCGATACCGATGGTGGCCGGCAGGACGGGACCGACACGGTCGGCGAGGCGGCCCCCGAGCGGTGCGGCGAGCGCGCCCACGAGGTAGCCCGGGACGAGCAGACCGCTCGCCGCGATCGGCGACAGGCCGCGCACGCCCTGGAGGTACATGGTGAGGAGGAAGAGCACGGCGAAGGTGCCGAGCGCCTGGAGCATCGAGGCGAGCAGGCTGGGCGTCATCGTCCGCACCCGCAAGAGCGCAAGGTCGACCATCGGCTCGGCCGTGCGGCGCTCGACGACGACGAACGCCACGAGCAGCACCGCCCCGCCGGCGATGGCGGCGGCGATGCGCCCGTCGAACGGGGCGGTGGCGAGCTCGACCATCGCCCACAGGATGCCGAGCAGGCCGAGGCCGACGAGCAGGGCACCGGCCACGTCGAGCCGCCTGGCCGCACGCGGGCTGCGGTCGTGCAGCACGCGTAGCCCGACGAGGAAGGCCACGGTGCCGATCGGCACGTTGATGCCGAAGATCCAGCGCCACGAGATGTAGGTGGTGATGAGCCCGCCGAGCAGGATGCCGAGGATGGCGCCGAGGTTCCAGCCGACCGCCAGCAGGCCGAACGCCCGGCCGCGGGTGCGCGGCGGCACCGTGTCCGCGATGACGGCGCCCGAGTTGGCCGTGAGCAGCGCCCCGCCGACCCCCTGCAGGATGCGGAACACCACCATCGAGGTGACGTCCCACGACAGGGCGCACAGCAGGGAGCCGACGACGAAGACGGCGAAGCCGGCCTGGTACATACGGACGCGCCCGTACATGTCGCCGAGGCGGCCGACCTGGATGGCGAGGAGCGTGATGACGAGCAGGTAGCCGATGATCACCCACGTCAGCGAGGCCAGGCCGGCGTGCAGGGCCCGCTGGATGTCGGGCAGGGCGAGCACGACGATCGTCGTGTCGATGGCGGCGACGAGGACGCCGGTGATGATGACGGCGAGCGCCAGCCCCGCCCGCTGCTCGGTCGGGTCGTGCACCGGGGCAGCGGGGGGCGAGGTCACGGGAGCAGTCTTCCAGCTCCGCGCCTCCGGGCGCATCCTCCCCGTCGCTATTGGCGGGCTCGTGCACCGAGCGGAGCGGCTCAGCCGGCGACGGCCTTCACCACCTGGGCGACCGTGCGTGACCCGGCCGGCGCGGCGACGGCGAGGTGGGAGGGGTAGCCGAACAGGATCGTCCCGCTCGCCGACCCGGCGCGGGCGACGAAGCCGACCGGTCGGGCGGGGCCGCGTGCGGCCACGTAGAGCGTCCCGCCCTTGCTCGAGGTGACCGGGACGACGAGGTGGCCGCGGAAGTGGGTGAGCCGGCCCTTGTGGAGCGTGCCGAGGGCACGGGCCGACAGCAGCGTGCGGGCGAAGTCGGCTGGACGGGTGAGCGGGCCGACGCTCGCCTCCATCGCCTTGGCCGACGTCCCGGTCATCTCGATCCAGCGCCCGGCGAGGACGGCCGCCGCCGCGGCTCGCTGGGCCGGCGTCAGGGAGGCGCCGCCCCTTGCCACCTCGGCCGCCCAGAAGGCCCGCCCGGCGTGCAGGTAGACGGCGCCGCGGCGCTCGACGAAGTCCAGCCGGCCGGTGAAGCCGACGCTGCGGGCGTGCGACACGAAGACGCCGCGGGCGGCGGTGCCGTGGGCCGTGCTCGCCACGTCGAAGGCGAGCCGGCCGCTCCCCGAGCGGAGCGTGCCGGTGAGCACGAGGGCGCTGGCGCTCCGGACGCTGTCGGTGGCGCGCGTCACCACGGCCGACGGCGGCAGCCCGGCGACGCCGGTCGCTCCGGCCACACCGGCGAGCGGGGCGGCGAGCCCGGCGGCGAGCGCCGCGGCACCGGCGAGCGTTGCGGCCACTCCGTGCGCGCCGGGTCGGGGGCGGTGCGGGTGGGAGGTCATGCGTGGAGGGTCCCCTCGTGGTGGCGAACGCCGGGCACGCCGCGGCGCTCCGGCTCCTTCGGACCCTCAGTCGACTACCGGCGCGCCGGCGATGCCAGTCATCGGGCAAACGCTGCCCGATGGGGCGATCCGCTCAGGCGGCGTCGGGCTCGGCGAGCTGCACCTCGACGACGAGCTCGGGTGCACCGCCGTCCAGCTCGAGCAGCTCGACGTTCCCGGCCGCCCGGAGGTCGTCGGCCGCCAGCCGGATCCGTTCGATCAGGGCGGCCGGGCCGACGACGGCCACCCGGCGGACGCGGGCCCGCATCGACACCTTGGCGGTCGTCTTGGCCCGGCGGATCTCGCCGAGCACACGGGCGACCCCGTCGAGCAGGTCGCCGTCCCCTTCGACCAGGCCGGCCGTCGCCTCCTCGGCGGACGGCCACGGGGCGAGGTGGACCGAGGTGTCGTGCGACCACGACCACGCCTCCTCGGTGGCGAACGGAAGGAACGGGGCGAACAGGCGGAGCAGCACCTCGAGGGCACGCCGCAGGGCGAGGCGGGCCGAGGCGGCCGGGCCGCCGGCCTCGTAGGCGCGGCCTTTGACGAGCTCCAGGTAGTCGTCGCAGAACGCCCAGAAGAACCGCTCGGTGGCCTCGAGGGCACGGGCGTGCTCGTAGGCGCCGAGGGCGGCGGTCGCCTCGGCTACGACCTCGCCGAGGCGGGCGAGCATCGCCTCGTCGAGCGGCTCGAGCCGCCCGGCGCCGCTCCCGCCGGCAGGTGGCCGCCCGCCGTCCGCTCTCGCGCCGGCATCGGCATCGGCCCCGGCATCGGCATCGGCATCGGCATCGGCCCCGGCTTCGGCTTCGGCTTCGGCGAGGCGCGAGAGGATGAAGCGGCTGGCATTGAGCAGCTTGATGGCGAGGCGCCGGCCGATCTTCATCTGCTGGGGGTCGAACACGGTGTCGACCCCGAGACGTGCCGAGGCGGCCCAGTAGCGGACGGCATCGGTGCCGTGCTCCTCCAGCAGGTCGGTGGGGACGACCACGTTGCCCTTGGACTTGGACATCTTCTTGCGGTCCGGGTCGAGGATCCACCCGGAGATGGCCACGTTGCTCCAGGGGAGGCTGTCGTGGGAGAGGTGGGCCCGCACGACGGTGGTGAAGAGCCAGGTGCGGATGATCTCGTGGGCCTGCGGGCGCAGGTCCATCGGGAAGACGGCGTCCATCAGCGAGCCGTCCTCCCCCCAGCCGGCGGCGATCTGGGGGGTGAGGGAGGAGGTCGCCCACGTGTCCATCACGTCCGGGTCGCCGACGAAGCCGCCCGGCACGCCGCGCTGGGCCTCGTCGTAGCCGTCGGGGGCGTCGACCGAGGGGTCCACCGGGAGGCGCGCCCCGTCGGCGAGGATCGGGTGGGCGTCGTCGACCGTGCCGTCGGCCAGCACCGGGTACCAGACCGGGAACGGGACGCCGAAGAAGCGCTGGCGGGAGATGTTCCAGTCGCCGTTCAGCCCCTCGACCCACGCCTCGTAGCGGGTGCGCATGAAGGCCGGGTGCCACGCCAGGGCACGACCGGCGTCGAGCAGGTCGGCACGGTGGGCGATCGTCCGCACGTACCACTGGCGCGACGACACGATCTCGAGCGGCCGCTCGCCGCGCTCGTAGAACTTGACGGCGTGGCGGATCGGGCGCGGATCGCCCACGAGGTCGCCGGCGGCGGCGAGCAGCTCGACGATGCGGCGCTGTGCCTGGCGGACCGTCGACCCTTCGAGGTCGGCGTAGGCGGCCGCAGCCGCCGGGGGGTCGGTGCTCTCCCAGCCGGGCTCGCCGAAGGGGGCGTGCTCGAGGCGGCCGTCGCGCCCGACCACGGTGCGGGTCGGAAGGGACAGCTCGCGCCACCAGGTGACGTCGGTGAGGTCGCCGAAGGTGCACACCATGGCGATCCCGGTCCCCTTCTCGGGGTCGGCCAGGGCGTGGGCGAGCACCGGCACCTCGACGCCGAACAGCGGGGTGCGGGCGGCCTTGCCGAACAGTGGGCGGTACCGCTCGTCGTCCGGGTGGGCGACGAGGGCCACGCAGGCCGGCAGCAGCTCGGGCCGGGTCGTCTCGATCTCCACCGGGGCGCCGTCGCCGGCGAGGGTGAACCGCAGCCGATGGTAGGACCCGGCGATCTCGCGGTCCTCGAGCTCGGCCTGGGCGACGGCCGAGCCGAAGTCGACGTCCCACAGGGTCGGCGCCTCCTGGCGGTAGGCGTGGCCGTCGGCCAGCAGGCGGAGGAAGCCGCGCTGGGAGATGCGCCGGGCCCGCTCGCCGATCGTCGTGTAGGCGAGCCGCCAGTCGACCGAGAGGCCGAGGCGACGGAAGAGGGTCTCGAAGGCCGCCTCGTCCTCCTCGGTCAGCCGCCGGCACAGCTCGATGAAGGTGGGGCGCGAGACGGCCACGGGTGGGTCGGCAGGCGACGCGCCGGGCTCGAACCCGCCGTCGTCGACGATCGACGGGTCGCAACGGACCCCGTAGCGGTGCTGCACGCGGCGCTCTGTCGGCAGCCCGTTGTCGTCGAAGCCGATCGGGTAGAACACCCGCTTCCCCGACATCCGCTGGAAGCGGGCGACGACGTCGGTCTGGGTGTAGGAGAACACGTGGCCGACGTGCAGCGAGCCGGAGACGGTGGGCGGCGGGGTGTCGATGGCGAACACGCCCGAGCGGCCGCCGGCCGGGTCGAACCGGTAGCACCCGTCGGCCTCCCAGCGGGCCGCCCAGCGGGCCTCGAGCCCGTCGACGCTCACCTTGTCGGGGGTACGGGCGCGCCCGGACGGCGCCGGGGCGGTCCCGGTGGCGGGCGCGGTCGGGTCGCTGCGGGGCTGGTCCTCGGCGGGCATCGGCCTAGTACGGTACTCCCGTGCTCCGGCTGTACGACACGGCGTCCGAGCGCGCCCACGAGCTGGTCCCGAGCTCGGGCGTCCTCGGCCTGTACGTGTGCGGACCGACCGTCTACGGGCCGCCGCACGTCGGCCACGGGCGGCTCGCCCTCGTGTTCGACGTGCTCCGCCGCTACCTCGAGCACCGCGGGGAGACCGTGCGGCACGTGTCCAACGTGACCGACGTCGACGACAAGATCATCGACCGGTCCCGTGCCGAGGGGCGCCCGTGGCAGGCGATCGCCGAGGAGGCCGAGGCCGCCTGGTGGTCGGCCATGTCCGACCTGTCGGTGCTCCGGCCGCACGAGGTGCCCCACGCCACGTCCTACGTCGAGGGGATGGTGGAGCTCGTCGAGGACCTCCTCGGTCGCGGGGCCGCCTACCGGGCGCCCGACGGCGTGTACCTCTCGGTGGCGGCCGTCGACGGCTACGGGCTGCTGGCGCACCAGGACCTCGAGGCGCTGCGGGCCGGGGAGCGGGTGCACGCCGAGGCGGGCAAGCGGTCCCCGCTCGACTTCGCCCTGTGGAAGGCCGCCAAGGCAGGGGAGCCGAGCTGGCCGGCGCCGTTCGGCGCCGGCCGCCCCGGCTGGCACACCGAGTGCGTGGTCATGTCGCTGGCGCTGCTCGGCGAGGCCTTCTCGCTGCACGGCGGCGGCTACGACCTGCGGTTCCCGCACCACGAGAACGAGCGTGCGCAGGCGGTGGCGCTCGGGCGGCCGTTCGCCCGGCACTGGGTCCACAGCGGGCTCGTCGAGGTGGGCGGCCAGAAGATGTCGAAGTCGCTCGGCAACTACCTGACCCTCGCCGATCTCGTCGAGCGGGCCGATCCGCGCGCCTACCGGTTGCTCGTGCTGCGCGCCAAGTACCGCTCGCCGCTCGAGGTGACGCCCGAGCTGCTCGGCGAGGCCGGCCGGGCCGTCGAGCGCCTGGACGAGCTGGCCGGGCGCCTCGCGACCGCCCGGCCGGCCGCCGCCGACCCCGACCCCGGGGGCCCCGGCGAGCGGTCGGCCACCACGGCGGCGGACGCCCTGGCGGCGCGGTTCCAGTCGGCGATGGACGACGACCTCGACACGGCGGGCGCCGTGGCGGCCCTCTTCGACGGGGTGCGAGAGGCCAACCGGCTCCTCGACGCCGCCGACCCCGCCGGGGCCGTCGCCGTCGGCGGGCGCGCCCTCGAGTGCTTCTCGGCCGTGGGGCTCGCCACGAGCGACCCGTTCTCGCAGGCGCCCGACGAGGCGGTTCAGGCGCTGGCACGACGCCGCGACGCGGCCCGGGCGGCGCGGGACTGGGCGGCGGCCGACGCGGCGCGCGCCGAGATCGAGGCGCTCGGCTGGCGGGTGGAGGACTCCCCGTCCGGCACCCGTCTTCGCCGCTGACGGCGGCGGCACGAGCACCCCGCGCGCGCCGGAGGCGCGCGGACGGGTAAACTCTTTCCAACCCCCATGACGCCGCCTCGTCCGGCTGCTAGCGTGCGCGTCGAGAGCTAAGCGGGCCCTCAGCGGTGCCGCTCGCAGTCCTTCGGCAAGGCCCGTCGTGGGCAGCGCCCGGCGCTGCGTGCGACGCCACGACCGGCTCGATCCCTCTCGCACCAGAAGCATCGAACGAAGGGGGATCGCCGAGGTGGCGACCGGAACGGTTAAGTGGTTCAACGCTGAGAAGGGCTACGGCTTCATCTCGCAGGCCGGCGGCGCGGACGTCTTCGTCCACCACTCCGCAATCCAGATGAACGGGTACCGTAGCCTCGAGGAGGGGCAGGCGGTGGAGTTCGAGGTCCAGGAAGGCCAGAAGGGGCTCCAGGCGGCGAACGTCCGACCCGCCTAGCAGGACGTCGGTAGCTCGGCGCCGGGCGCGCCGCTGGCCAGGCCGGCGGGTGACCCGGCGCCGACGTGCCGGGGGAGGCCGGTGTGCGGCCCCCGCCGGTTGCGCTGCGCCGGCCGTCTAGCGTGTCGGCATGCCCGAGCATCACGTGGCGCCCGGCCGGCCCTACCCGCTGGGGGCGACGTACGACGGCATCGGGACCAACTTCTCGATCTACTCCTCGATCGCCGAGCGGGTCGACCTGTGCCTGTTCGACGACCGCGGGCGCGAGTCGCGCTTCGCGCTGCCGGACGAGACCGCCCTGATCCACCACGGCTACCTGCAGGGGATCGGCCCAGGGCAGCGGTACGGCTTCCGCGTGCACGGTCCGTGGCGTCCCGCCGAGGGGCTGCGGTGCAACCCGGACAAGCTGCTCCTCGACCCGTACGGCAAGGCGGTCGACGGTCACGTCCGCTGGCAGCGGTCGGTGTTCGGCCACCAGACCAACGACGACCTCCGGGCGAGCCGGGCCGACTCGGCCTCGGCCATGCCGAAGAGCGTGGTGATCAGCCCCTACTTCGACTGGGGGAACGACCGGCCGCCGGCGACGCCCTGGCACGAGACGGTGGTCTACGAGGCGCACGTGAAGGGGCTGACGGCCCGCCATCCGGCGGTGCCGCGTGAGCTGCGCGGCACCTTCGCCGGGCTGGCGGTCCCCGAGGTGGTCGACCACCTGCGCTCGCTGCGTATCACGGCGGTCGAGCTGCAGCCGGTGCACCAGTTCGTCCACGACCACGGCCTCGTCGAGCAGGGGCTTCGCAATTACTGGGGCTACAACTCGATCTGCTACCTGGCTCCCCACAACGGCTACAGCTCCTCGGGGTCGCTCGGCCAGCAGGTGCAGGAGTTCAAGCAGCTCGTGAAGACGCTGCACGCCGCTGGCATCGAGGTGCTGCTGGACGTCGTCTACAACCACACGGCCGAGGGCAACCATCTCGGGCCGATGCTGTCGCTGAAGGGCGTCGACAACCCGGCCTACTACCGCCTTTCCGCCGACAACCCGCGCTACTACGTCGACTACACCGGTACCGGCAACACGCTCAACGTGCGCCACCCGCACACGCTGCAGCTGCTGATGGACTCGCTGCGCTACTGGGTGCTCGACATGCACGTGGACGGCTTCCGCTTCGACCTGGCCTCGGCGCTCGCCCGGAGCCTGCACGAGGTCGACCGCCTCTCGGCCTTCTTCGACCTGATCCAGCAGGACCCGGTGATCAACCAGGTCAAGCTGATCGCCGAGCCCTGGGACGTGGGCGAGGGGGGCTACCAGGTCGGCAACTTCCCCCCGCTGTGGTCGGAGTGGAACGGCCAGTACCGCGACGTGGTGCGCGACTTCTGGCGCGGCGAGGACAAGACGCTGCCGGAGTTCGCCTCCCGCCTCACCGGCAGCTCCGACCTGTACGAGCACACCGGCCGGCGGCCGTGGGCGAGCATCAACTTCGTGACCTGCCACGACGGGTTCACCCTCGGCGACCTCGTCTCGTACGGCGAGAAGCACAACGAGGCCAACGGCGAGGGCAACCGGGACGGCACCGACGACAACCGCTCGTGGAACTGCGGCGTCGAGGGCCCGACCGACGACCCGGAGGTGCGGGCGACGCGCCGCCGGCAGGTGCGCAACTTCCTCGCCACCCTGTTGCTGTCCCAGGGCGTGCCGATGCTGCTAGCCGGCGACGAGCTCGGGCGAAGCCAGCTCGGCAACAACAACGCCTACTGCCAGGACAACGAGATGACCTGGATCGACTGGGAGCACGCCGACGGCGAGCTGCTGGCGTTCACGCGCCGGCTCACGGCGCTCCGGGCGGCCCACCCGGTGCTGCACCGCCGCCACTGGTTCCAGGGCCGGCCCCTGCGTGGGGAGGACGTCAAGGACATCGCCTGGTTCGGGCCGGACGGCATGGAGATGACCGACGCCGACTGGCAGGTGTCGTTCGCAAAGTCGGTCGGGATGTTCCTGAACGGAGAGGAGCTGCCCTCGACCAGCCGCCTCGGCGAGCCGGCCTCCGACGACAGCCTGTTCGTCATCCTCAACGCCTACTGGGACGCCCTCAGCTGGGTGCTGCCCGACGGCCGCTTCGCCGACGAGTGGACGCTCGTCCTCGACACGGCGCTCGACCAGCCGTTCCCCGAGCCGACGGCGGCGGTTGCCTACGCCGCCGGGGCCGCCTACCCCCTGCAGGGGCGATCGGTCGCCCTGCTCCGCCGCTCCCGCCGCCCGGGCCCGCCCGCCGACGGCCCGGCCGGGGTGACGCTCGCCGGGTGACGCTCGCCGGCTGGGCGGAGCACCCCCGGCGGGGCAGGCGCGCCGTTCAGCGGCGCTCGGCCACCCGGCTGCCCACGAGGACGCCGACCGGCAGCTCGCCGAGCGCCTCGGCGACCGCCAGCCTGCGGCCGTGGCAGGACACCTCCCGGCCGGACAGCACCTCCCGCCAGCGGCCCGGTGCACCGGCCGGCAGCTCGAGGGCGGTGTGGCTGAAGCTCGCCCCGCTCGGCAGGTCGCCCGGGTCGGCCTCGAGGCGGCCGGCGAGGCGGGTGGTGACGGCGAGCACCACCCCGCCGGCACGGCCGACGCGCAGGAAGGCGACGGCGCTGCCCGCCTGCGGGCCCTCGGCGGCGACGGCGTGGTACCCGGCATCGGGCGCCAGGGCGTCCGGGGCGATCCGGCGGGCGGAGAGGCTGCGGGAGGTCACCAGCAGCTTGATGGCGCCGTCACGCCACGATCGCCGTAGCCCGGCCACGGCACCGGGCAGGGGCGGATCGAGCGCCGCGACCCGGGCGGCGAGCGCCGTCAGGTGCGCCTCGTCCACCGGCCGCCGGTTGTCGGGGTCGACGAGCGACAGCTGCCAGGCCTCGTCGCCCTCGTAGCAGTCGGGCGTCCCGGGCAGGGTTGCCCGCAGCACGACGCCCGCCAGCGAGGCGACGGCCCCGAGCCGGGCAACCTCGTCGACGAGCGAGCCGAACGCCGCCCGCACGAGCCGCCCGTCCTCGGCGAGGGCAGCCGCGGCGAGGCGTCGCAGCCCGTCCTCGTACGCCACGTCGGGTGTCGTCCACGACGACCGTTGCTTCCCCTCCCGGGCGCCCTTCACGAGGGCCTCGCCGACCCGCTCGCCGAGGTCGCCTCTGCCCGCCCCACCCCCTCCGTCCTGGCCGGCGGCCGGCAGCACGCCGAGGCAGAGCTGGGCGAGCGTACGCGTGAGGGTCGCCTCACCGGCCGGGTCGGGCACCGACCCGTCGCCGGGGGGTACGGCGTGGGCGAGGTGGCGGCGGAAGGCGCCGAGGCCCTCCTCGAAGGCGTCGACCCGCTCGGTCAGCGCGTAGAGCCTCGCTCGGACGTCGCCGGAGCGCTTCGTGTCGTGGGTGGACGAGGGGACCAGCCCGGCGCGGCCGTCGGCGGCCCGCTCGGCGGCGCGCAGATGGAGGCGGGCCACCCCGTCCCGCCGGTCGCGGGCCGGGTCGCCGCCGACCTCGCAGAAGGCGAGCGGGCCCGCCAGGCGGTACCAGGCGGTGTCCTCCACCCCCTTCGCCATGACGGCGCCCATCAGCTGCTGGAGGGCGAGCGTCGCCGTCAGGCGGCCCGGGTCGAGGAGCGCCCCGACGACCTGCTCGGCCTGGGCGGCGGCGCCGGCGGCCCCGAGCACCTCGAGGTCCTCCGGCGCCACCGCCGGGGCGGAGCCCACCCGCGCCGGCATGGCGAGGTAGGTGCGGTAGACGGGTAGGTGGGCGAGCAGCGCCCCGAGGCCGTCCGGGTCGACGTCGAGCGCCCGGGCGAGCCGGTCGAGCTCACCGGGGAAGTGCTCGCCGACGACGAGGCGGCGGCCGGCATCGGTGGCCTCGGCGACGGCGGGGTCACCGTCGACCCGTCCGGCGGCGACGAGCCGGGCGTAGCCGTCCGGGTCGACGAGGGCGCCGCCGACGTCGTCGATCACCTCGTAGCCGGTCGTGCCGCGCACCGGCCAGATCCGGCGGAGGCGCTCGTCGCCGGTGAGGATCTTCTCGACCACGATCGGCAGCCCGGTCGCCGACTGCAGTCGGCGAAGGTAGGCGGCCGGCTCGCGCAGGCCGTCGACGTGGTCCACCCGGACGGCCGAGATCTGGCCGGTGGCGGCGAGCTCGCTGACGAGCCGGTGGGTGCGGGCGAAGACGGCCTCGCGCTCCACGCGGACCCCCACCAGGCCGTCGATGTCGAAGAACCGCCGGTAATTGCGGTCGGCCCGGTCGTGCCAGTCGACGAGGCGGTAGTGCTGGGCGGCGAGCACCTCGGCCAGGTCGTCGCCGGGCCGCGCCCGCCCGCCGGCGATCGGCAGGTCGGCCTCCCCGACGAGCACGACGGGCTGGCCGTCGCGCTCGCCGAGGCGGACGAGCCCGGCGGCGACAGCCTCGGGGGCCGGGCGGTCGAGCAGCGGCAGGGTCACCTTGCCGGCGCCCGGCTCGCCCGGGCGGCCCCAGGCGACGTCGAACACCTCTGCCATCTCGCCGGCCGGCCCCTCGGCGAGGAGCTGGCGCCACCACGGACCGCCGGTCCAGGTGGACAGGTGGTTCGGCACGAGGTCGATGCACAGGCCGAGGCCACGTGCCTCGCAGGCCGCCGACAGGCCGGCGAGGCCGGCGGGCCCCCCGAGCTCGCCACGGACCCGGCCGGGGTCGGTCCCGTCGTAGCCGTGGGTGCTTCCGGGGACGGCCTCGGCGACGGGGGAGCAGTAGAGCGTCTCGATCCCGAGGGCGGACAGCCGGTCGAGGCGCCCCGCCGCCTCGGCGAAGCCGAGCCCGGGTCCGAGCTGGAGCCGGTAGGTGGCGCCGAGGCCCGGCTTCACGGGCGGGGCGGGCGCGGCGGGACGGCGCTGTGACGGGTGCCGTCGGCGCGGTGGTAGTGGTCCCCCGACGGGCGGCGAAGCGCGGCGACGAGCGTGCCGTACGGTCCGAGGTCGAGCGGCAGCGCCCCGTCGAGCTCCGGGGTGCGGCGCTCGCCGGGCACCAGGGCGCCGGCGTGGCGCGCCGCCAGCACCTCGAGGGCGCACCCCTCGAGCAGCGGGCAGGTGACCGTCGCCTCGCTGTCGGCCAGCCGCAGCAGCACGGCCACGTCGCGACCCCACAGGTAGTCGTCGCAGCGCCGGACGAGGACGACGGTGCGCGACACCTCGTCGTACCAACAGCTCGAGCGCTCCGGCTCGAGGCTGCCGAGCGCCGGCTCGCTCTGTCGCAGCGCCAGCAGCTCCTGCTGCCAGGCGAGCAGCTCGGCGTGCAGCCCGGTGGCAGCGAGGCCCGGGTCCGGCCGGCACGCCTCGAAGGTCGCCACGCCGGCCGGGTCCGGCGGGTCGCCGCCACCCGACTCGCCGACCTCGCGGCGCCGCCCGGCCCGCACCGCCTCCACGAGGTCCGGGTCGCTGTGGTCGACGAAGAAGTGGAACGGCGCCGTCTCGCCGTACTCCTCGCCCATGAACCGCAGCGGCACCCAGCCGGACAGCAGGACGGCGGCGGCCACCGGGAACTGCGCCGCCAGGCCGAGCTCGGCGGCCAGGCGCCGGCCGTGCCCGCCGTTGCCGATCTGGTCGTGGTTCTGGGCGAACACCACCAGCCGGTCGCCGCCGAGCGGTCGGGCCGGCGGTGCCCCGTGGCGCCGCCCGCGGGAGGCGACGTGGCGGCCGGTCGCCACGAACCCCGACACGAGCGCCTCGGCGAGGTCGGCCACGCCGTCGTAGTCGCCGAAGTACCGGTCGTCCTGGCCGGTCAGCGCGACGCGGAGGGCGTGGTGGAAGTCGTCGTTCCAGACCCCGTCGCAGCCGATCCCGCCGGCGGCCGCCGGGGTGACGAGCCGGGGATCGTTGGCCGGGCTCTCGGCGACCACCGTGACGGTCCTGCCGAGCCGCCGACCCTCGGCGTGGACGGCGGCGCACAGCTCGGCGACGAATCCCGAGGCGCTCTGGTCGGCGATCTCGTGGACGGCGTCGAGCCGCAGCCCGTCGACGCCGAGGTCGCCGACGGCGTAGCAGGCGTGCTCGACGAAGTACCGGCGCACCTCGTCGCTCCCCGGGCCGTCCACGTTGACGGCCTTGCCCCACGGGGTGGCGTAGCGGTCGGTGAGGTAGGGGCCGAACTCCTCCTGGACGGCACCCTCGGGGCCGAGGTGGTTGTAGACGACGTCGAGCAGCACGGCGAGGCCCAGGCGGTGCGCCGCCCCGGTCAGTCGACGTAGCCCCTCCGGCCCGCCGTAGCTCGCCTGGACGGCGAAGGGGAACACCCCGTCGTAGCCCCAGTTGCGGGTGCCGGGGAAGGCCGCCACCGGCATCAGCTCGACCGCCGTGTAGCCCGCCCCGGCGAGCGCCGGTAGCCGGTCGGCGACCCCGTCGAACGTGCCGGCCGGGCTGAAGGTGCCGACGTGGACCTCGCACACCACCTGGGCGGCCCGCGGCATGCCTCGCCACGGCGCCACCGGTGCGCCGGGGGCACGCCCGGTCCCGGCCCCCGGCCCGGCGGCCGGCCCGACGACCACGCCGGCCACCACCTCGGACGGCCCGTGGACGCCCTCGGGCTGCAGACGGGAGGCCGGGTCGGCGAACGGGCCGCGCCCGTCGAGGCGGAACCGGTAGCGCGTGCCCGCCCCGGCGGCCACCACCCCGACGTGGTACCCGTCGGCCTCCCGCCCGAGCGCCACCGGGTCGGCGCCCTCGAGGACGACCTCGACCCGCTCGGCACGGGGCGCCCACACGCTGAAGCGGGTGCGCCCGTCCCCGAGGACGGTCGGGCCGTGGCGCCGCCGCCCGTGGGACCCGTCCGCCCCGCTCACCGCCCCGCCCCTCCGGCCGGGCCGGCGACGGGGCGGGGTGCCGGGGCCAGGGCGAGGACGGCGAGCGGCGGGCAGGTGAGCTCGAGGGTCGCCGCCCATGCCCCCCACGACGTCTCGGCGGCGTCGGCGGCGCCCCCGTTGCCGACGCCCGACCCTCCGTACTCGATGGCGTCGCCGTTCAGCAGCTCCACCCATCGGCCCTCCTCGGGCACGCCGAAGCGCCAGCGGCGCACGACCGGGGTGAGGTTGCACACGGCCAGCACGGGCGGCCCGGAGCGGTCCGGCGCGAGGCGGAGCCAGGCGAGGATGCCGTCGTCGCGGGCGCCCGCCTCCACCCAGGCGAACCCGTCGGGCGACAGGTCGCCGGCGTGGAGCGCCGGATGGTCACGGTAGAGGCGGTTGCAGTCCGCCACGAAACGGGTGACACCCTGGTGGAGCGGGTGGTCGAGGAGGGACCACTCGAGCTGCCCCTCGTGGTGCCACTCGCGCCAGGTGGCCAGCTCGCCGCCCATGAAGAGCAGCTTCTTGCCCGGGAGCAGCCACTCGTAGCCGAACAGGAGCCGCAGGTTGGCCCTTCGCTGCCAGTCGTCGCCCGGCATCTTCGTGGCGAGCGCCCCCTTGCCGTAGACGACCTCGTCGTGCGAAAGGGGCAGCACGTAGGCCTCGGTGTTGGCGTAAAGGGCCCGGAAGGTCAGCTCGTCGTAGTGCCAGCGCCGGTGCACCGGCTCCCGCTCGAGGTGGGCGAGGGTGTCGTGCATCCATCCCATGTCCCACTTGAGGGAGAACCCGAGGCCGCCGTCGCGGGTCGGCTTCGTCACGCCGGGCCAGGCGGTCGACTCCTCGGCGATGGTGAGCACCCCCGGGGCGACGTCGTGGACGGCGTCGTTCATCTGCTGCAGGAAGGCGATGGCGTCGAGGTCCTCGCGCCCGCCGAAGCGGTTGGGGTCCCACTCGCCGGCCCGGCGCGAGTAGTCGAGGTAGAGCATCGAGGCGACGCCGTCGACCCGCAGGCCGTCGGCGTGGTAACGGTCGACCCAGAAGCAGGCGCTCGACACGAGGAACGAGCGGACCTCGTGGCGGCCGTAGTTGAACTCGTAGCTGCCCCAGTCCGGGTGGATGGCGCGGCGGGGGTCGGCGTGCTCGTACAGGTGGGTCCCGTCGAGCTCGGCCAGGGCGTAGGCGTCGGTGGCGAAGTGCGAGGGCACCCAGTCGAGGATGACCCCGACGCCGCCCTGGTGGAGGGCGTCGATGAGCGCCATCAGCTGCTCGGGGCTGCCCTGGCGGGCGCTCGGCGAGAAGAAGCCGGTCGTCTGGTAGCCCCACGAGCCGTAGAACGGGTGCTCCATCACGGGGAGCAGCTCGACGTGGGTGAAGCCGAGGCGGGTCACGTGCTCGAGGAGGGGCTCGGCGAGCTCGTCGTAGGCGAGGAACGAGCCGTCCGGCCGGCGCCGCCACGAGCCGAGGTGGACCTCGTAGATGCTGACGGGCGCCGCCCGGCCCTGCCGGCCGGCCCGGCTGGCCATCCAGTCGCCGTCGGACCAGTCGTGATCGAGGCGGCTGAGGCGGGAGGCGGTCCGAGGGGGCACCTCGCCGGCGAAGGCGACCGGGTCGGCCTTCTCCCGCCGGCCCCCGGGGCCGTCGATGGCGTACTTGTAGGCGGCGCCCGCCTGGAGGCCGTCGACGGTGCCCCACCAGATCCCCGAGCTCGCCTGGGCCTCGAGCCGGTCGGCGCCGGGCTGCCAGCCGTTGGCGTCGTGCAGCACCGACACGGCCGTCGCCGCCGGCGCCCAGATGGCGAAGCCCCACCGCCCGGTGCCGTCGTCCAACGGGTGGGCGCCGAGCACGTCGTAGAGGCGCCCGTGGCGCCCCTCGTTCAGGAGGTAGCGGTCGAGCTCCCCGGGGGGACCGGGACGCGTCTGCTGGATGCCCTCGGGTGCCATGACCGGCCTCCCTTACCCTTCCGGGTCACGCTCCACGCCCGCCACGCGCCGCCGGGCGGCGACGAGGCGGGCGAGGAGCTCGCCGACATGGTGGTCTGCCGCAAGCTCGTCGAGGTCGGAGACGAGCGTTCGGGCGAAGTTGTCGTGCTCGCTCGTCGTGCCCGGGACGTTGTGCGGCTCGAGCTCGCCGAGCAGGTCGTCGACCGAGACCACGACGAGGTCGGCCGCGGAGACACCGAGCTCGTCGAGGACGGCGCCGAGCAGGCCGCCCGGGTCGGGCCACCGGCCGGCGTCGAGGCGGCCGGCGGCGACGAGGCGGGCGGCCACCTGGTCGACGAGCGCCCTGCGGGCCGCCTTGGCCTCGACCGCGCCCTCCCCGGACGGGCCCAGGCCGAGCCTGGCGCGCTGGTCGACGTCGGCCCCGGTGGCGAAGGCGGCGAAGGTGGCCGTGTCGTGGGTGTCCACGTAGGCGACGGTGCCGCCCGGCGGCCCCAGGCGCCGGCGCGGCGCTCCCTCGAGGTCGAAGACGGCCACCCGCATGCGGTCGACGCCGTGGCGCCGGAGCGCCGGGCGCAGCCCGGGCGGGACCGTTCCGAGGTCTTCGCCGACGAGGGCGCAGCCGGACCGGTCGGCCTCGAGGCAGGCCACCGCCAGCAGCTCGTCGGTGGGGTAGCGCACGTAGGCGCCCTGGGACGGGTCGAGGCCGGTCGGCACCCACCACAGGCGCGCCCAGCCGAGGGCGTGGTCGACGCGCAGCACGGTGGCGTGCGCCATGTGGTGGGCGAGGACCGCCCGCAGCATCGGGTAGCCGGCGGCCCGCTCCTCGTCGGGATGGGGCGGCGGGAACCCCCAGGCCTGTCCCTTCGTGAAGAAGGCGTCGGGCGGGGCGCCCACGCTCGCCCCGGTGGCGAACGCCGCCGGGTGCGCCCACGGGTCGTAGCCGCCCGCAGCGCAACCGACCGGGAGGTCGAGCAGCAGCCCGCAGCCGACGCGTCGCAGCCCCGCCGCCACGTCGCCCAGCTGGTCGTCCATGGCGAACTGGGCGTAGCGGTGGCGGGCGATCGCCGGGGCCGGCAGCTCGCCGGCGCCCACCTCGCCGGCCTGCCAGCGCGCCGGCCAGCGGGCGAGGTCAGGGCCGGCCACCTCGCCGGCCGCCCGGAAGCGGGCGTAGCGGTCGAGCTCGGGACGCTGGGCGGCGTACGCCTCGAAGGCCGCCCGGCGGCGGCCACCGGCGGCGGCGAGGGTCGCTGCGGCGACGTCGAGCGCCGGCCGGGCGGCGGCGGCGGCACCGGCGACGTCGGCGAGGCCACGCCCGTCGCCGGCACGGCGCGACCCGAGGGTGGCGAGCGCCGCCTGCGCCGCCGCCAGGGCTGCGGCGCCCTCCCGGGAGGCGAGCTCGGGGAGGCGCTCGAGGTCGAGGTAGCCCTCGTTCCACCAGCGCCGGCTGAGCGGGGCGTACGGCTGCTGGCCGGGGCCGGCGCCGTCCGCGGTGGACCACTCGGCGAGGAGCGGCAGCGTCGCCACCTGCGCCGCGCCCCGCCCCGCCGCCAGCCGCCCCAGCCCTTCGAGGGCGGTCAGGTCGCCGGTTGCCCGCCGGCGCCGGTCCCGGACGGCATAGGTCGGCGCGAACAGCCCCCAGCCGCCGCGGCGGCGCACCGAGGGCGCGAGCGACGGCGCCGACAGCACGACCGCCCTCGTGCGGGCGCCCTCGTCGACCAGTCGGTGGACGCCGTGCGGCAGCTGCCCGCCGCCCTCCGGCCCCCGGGCCGCCGACCCGTCGTCGTCGCCCTGGGCGCCGGCGGGCGACCCGTCGTCGTCGCCCTCGAGGAGGAGCCGGAGCGGCGGGTCGTGCCGGGCGAGCGCCGGCGGGAGCGGCCCGAGCCGGCCGTCCCAGGCGACGAGCACCGCCGGGGCCGGATGGCGACGGAGGCGGCGGCGGCGCTCGGCGAGGGCGCCGGCGGCGTCGGCCGGTGAGCCGACGGGCTCGCCGAGGGCGGCGAGCACCCCGACGAGCGCGTCGTCACCGGCGGGCCGGCGCCGGCCGTCGACGCCCCGGTAGGCGGGCGCCACGTGCCGGGCGCGCGCCAGGCGCTCGAGGTCGCGGCGCTCGGCAGGCTCAGCGGCCGGGCTCACGGCCGGGCGGGGTGCCGATCGAGCCGAGCAGGAAGCGCAGCCCGAGCAGCGGGAGGTGGACCCACTCGGGCCGGTTGGCCAGCTCGTAGCGGAGCTCGTAGAGCGCCTTGTCGAGGAGCTGGGCGCCGAGGAGGGCGGCGAGACCGTCGGGGTCGTCGGGGAGCAGGCCGCTGCCCTCGGCCGCCTCGAGGTAGCCGGCGAGGAAGCTCGTGCCCACCCAGAAGGCGAAGCGGTCGGCGGCGTCGCGGTAGTGGGCCGGGGTCAGCACGCCGTGGGCTCCCGCCGGCGGCGGGACGGGGCCGGCGCCGTCGACGGTCACGCCGTCGGCCTCCTCGAGGACGCCGCGCTGGGCCGCCTCGGCGACGGCCGTGTGGGCGGCGTAGTGGTAGGAGCGGAGCATGCCGGCGACGTCGGTGAGGACGGACCGCTTGAGCCGGCGCTCGCCGAAGCTGCGGGCGGGCTCGCCCTCGAAGTCGACGAAGACGTAGTCGCGCCCGGTGAAGAGGATCTGGCCGAGGTGGAGGTCGCCGTGCACCCGGGCGCGCAGGCCGCCCTGCACCTGGAGGGTGGCCGTGAGGCGGTCGAGGATGGCGTCCTCGTGGTCGAGCACGTCCCGGGCGAGCGCCTCGTTCTCGGGGGTGAGGTCCCGCAGGTGCTGGCGCAGCAGCACGAGCGACCGCCGCGCCGTGTTGCGCATCGACTGGTAGAGCGACCGGCGAGACAGCCCGGTGGTCGGCTCCGGGCGGAAGGCGTCCTGCTCGCCGGAGGCGAGCGCCCGGTGGAGCTCGGCCGTGCGCTGGCCGAGCAGGTCGGCGGCCGGCACCACGTCGGGAAGGCAGGCACCGACGTCGTCGGGCAGGGCACCCGAGGCGAGCGCCCCGAGGAGGCCGCCGCGCGGAGGGGGCGGGAGGACCGGCGACTCGGAGGAGGGGAGCACCTGCTCGAGGAAGGCGCCGGCCGCGCGTACCGTCGCCGTCCACCCGTCGGCCTCGTGGGGGACGAGCTCGTGGAGGACGGCCACCGTCGTGGCCTCGACCCCGGGCCGCTCCAGCTCGACGGCCCCGAGCAGGCGGGCGACGGGCGCGTCGGTCCCGGCGAGGTGGCGGCCGACGTCGAGCTCGGGGTTCTCGCCCGGGAGCAGCCGGCGGAAGACCTTCATCACGACCCGCTCGCCGTCGGGGCTGCCGAGGACGACCGAGCTGTTGGACTGCTCGGCGGCGCCGACCCGCGCCGGCAGCTCGTCGTCCTCGGCCAGCTGCGCGAGGGTGGCGGCGGTCGCCGGCGTCGAGGTGGCGACGAGGCGGGCCCCTGCGTCGAGGCCGCGCCGGCGCCGCTCGGCGACGAGACGGAGGACGGCCCGGGAGGTCTCCGACAGGTAGGTGCCGTCGAACAGCGCCCCCTCGGTGCCGCTCGGCCCGACGACCCGGGCGAGGACGGCCTCGGGGCGGTCGCGCTCGAGGGCCACGGCGTCGTCGCGCCAGAGGACGGCGAGCGGCAGCAGGTACTGCTCGCCCTCGCCCTCGAAGAACTCGACGTTGACGACCAGCACCTCGGTGCGCCAGCCGACGCCCGAGAGTGAGATGCGCTCGCCGATCGTCACCGACTGGATGCGGCGGTGCTTGCCGGCGAACCACCGCCTGCTGCGCAGGAGCTCGGGCAGCGCGGCCTCGAGCGGCCGCCGCTGGCGGCCGTCGAGCACCTGCCACCACTGGGCCGGGACGCGCAGCTCGGGGAGCGGTCGCTCCGCACCCGGCTCCTCGCCGGCGGTGGCCTCGAGCTGGAACCAGTAGAAGGCGTGGGGTGACAGCGTGACCAGGTAGGGAAGGTCGCCGATCGCAGGGAAGGCCGTCCGGCCGAACAGCTCGAGGGGGCGCATCCCCTGGAAGCGGCCGAGGTCGAGCTCGACGTACTGGGCGAAGCGGGAGAGGTTGGCGACGACGAGCACCTGCTCGTTGCCGTCGCGGCGGACGAAGGCGAGCACGCTCGGGTTGTCCGAGCGGACGAACTCCATCGAGCCCCGCCCGAAGACCCGGTGGCGCTTGCGCAGCGCCACGAGGCGGCGGACCCAGCGCAGCAGCGAGTCCGGGTTGTCGAGCTGCGCCTCGACGTTGACCGACTCGTAGTGGCACTCGGGGTCGATGTTGACCGGCAGGTAGAGCCGGTGCGGGTTGGCCTCGGAGAAGCCGGCGTTGCGGTCCGAGCTCCACTGCATCGGGGTGCGCACCCCGTTGCGGTCGCCGAGGAAGACGTTGTCGCCCATGCCGATCTCGTCGCCGTAGTAGAGCACCGGGGTCCCCGGCAGCGACAGGAGCAGGCCGTACATGAGCTCGATCTTCTGCCGGTGGAACTGCAGCAGGGGTGCGAGCCGGCGGCGGATGCCCAGGTTGACCCGCATCTGCGGGTCACGGGCGTAGGCGCGGTACATGTAGTCCCGCTCCTCGTCGGTCACCATCTCGAGGGTCAGCTCGTCGTGGTTTCGCAGGAACAGCGCCCACTGGGAGTGCTTGGGGATCTCGGGGGTCTGCTGCATGATGTCGACGATCGGGAACCGGTCCTCCATGCGCAGCGCCATGAAGAGCCGGGGCATCAGCGGGAAGTGGAACGCCATGTGGCACTCGTCGTCGTCGCCGAAGTAGCGGGCGGCGTCCTCCGGCCACTGGTTGGCCTCGGCGAGCAGCATCCGCCCGGGGAAGTTGGCGTCGATGTGCGCCCGGAGCTGCTGCAAGTAGGCGTGGGTCTCGGGGAGGTTCTCGCAGTCGGTCCCCTCGGCCTCGTAGAGGTACGGGACGGCGTCCAGGCGGAGGCCGTCGACGCCCATGGCCAGCCAGAAGTCGACGACCTTCAGCACCGCCCGCCGGACGGGCTCGTGGCGGAAGTTGAGGTCCGGCTGGTGCGAGTAGAACCGGTGCCAGTAGTACTGGCCGGCGACCGGGTCCCAGGTCCAGTTGGACTGCTCGAAGTCCTGGAAGATGATGCGGGCGTCCTCGTAGCGGTCGGTGGTGTCGCTCCACACGTAGAACTCGCGCCACGTGCTCCCCGGCGGGCTGCGCCGCGCCCGCTCGAACCAGGGGTGCTGGTCGGAGGTGTGGTTGAGGACGAGCTCGGTGACGACCCGGATGTTGCGCCGGTGCGCCTCGGCGACGAAGTGGCGGAAGTCGGCGAGGGTGCCGAGGTCGGGATGGATCGAGGTGTAGTCGGCGATGTCGTACCCGTCGTCGCGCAGCGGGGACGGGTAGAACGGGAGCAGCCAGATCGCCGTGACGCCGAGCTGGTGGAGGTAGTCGAGGCGGGAGGCGAGCCCTCGAAGGTCGCCGCGACCGTCGCCGTCGCTGTCGGAGAAGGCGCGGATGTGCAGCTCGTAGAGGATGGCGTCCTTGTACCAGTCGGGCTCGGTGGCCAGGCTCGGGACGTCTCTGCTGCGGCGTGCGCTCACGGGTGCTCCGGTCCGTCGGGCGGGGACGACAGGGCGAGCACGTGCGCATTGTTGCGCCCCGGGTCGAGCAGGACGTAATTGCGCGAGCCGTGCCAGGTGTAGGTGGTGTCCTCCAGCAGGTCGCGGACCTCGAAGGGCTCGGAGGCCACGATGCCGAGCGACCAGAGGTCGAGCTCGACGAAGCCGGACTGGGGATGGAACGGGTCGAGGTTGACGAGGCACACGACGGCGTCGCCGGTCCGCTCGTCGCGCTTGGACCAGCACACCAGCGCGTCGTTGTCGACCGGGTGGAAGCGCAGGGTGGCGTCGCGGCGCAGGGCCGGGTGCACCCGGCGTGCGGCGTTCACCCGGCGGACCACGTCGGCGATCGAGCGCGGGTCGTCCAGGTTCCAGTGGCGCACCTCGTACTTCTCCGACCGCCGGTACTCCTCGCTGCCCGGCCGCAGCGGCCCGTCGACGAGGAGCTCGAACACGGGACCGTACACGCCGTAGTTGGCCGACCCGCAGGCGGCGAGGACCAGGCGGGCGACGAAGCTGGGCCGGCCGCCCTGCTGGAGGCTGCGGGCGAGGATGTCGGGGGTGTTCGGCCACAGGTTGCCCCGGAAGTAGCTGGCCCCGGGCCCGTGGGCGAGCTCGTCGAGGTAGGTGGTGAGCTCCCACTTGGTGTCACGCCAGGTGAAGTACGTGTAGGACTGGTCGAAGCCGAGCTTGGCCAGCCGGTGCATGACGGCCGGCCGGGTGAAGGCCTCCGACAGGAAGACGACGCCGGGGTCCTCGTCGTGGACGGCGCCGAGCAGCCACTCCCACAGCTCGAAAGGCTTCGTGTGCGGGTTGTCGACGCGGAACACCCGCACCCCGTGGTCCCTCCAGAAGCGGACCACGTCGTAGCAGGCCTGGAAGAGCCCGTCGCGGTCGGGGGTGGAGAAGTCGAGCGGGTAGACGTCGTCGTAGCGCTTCGGCGGGTTCTCGGCGCAGGCGATCGTCCCGTCCGGCCGGTGGGCGAACCAGTCCGGGTGGTCGCGCACCCACGGGTGGTCGGGGGAGCACTGCAAGGCGAGGTCGAGCGCCACCTCGAGGCCCTGGCGGGCCGCCTCTGCGACGAGCAGGTCGAAGTCGTCGAGGCTCCCGAGCTCGGGCGCCACGGCGCAGTGGCCGCCGGAGGGGGCGCCGATCGCCCACGGGCTGCCGACGTCACCCGGGTCGGCGGCGGTCGCATTGTTGCGGCCCTTGCGCGCCGTGTGGCCGATCGGGTGGATGGGTGGCAGGTAGAGGACGTCGAAGCCCAGCCCGGCCACGTAGCCGACCCGGTCGACGAGGTCGCGCAGCGTGCCCGGCCGACCCGGGTCGGGGCTGGTCGAGCGGGGGAAGCACTCGTACCAGGCCGAGCAGGCGGCGAGCTCGCGCTGGACCCGCAGCACCGTCGCGGCACGCCCCGGGCAGCCGGTGTCGAGGGGGCGCCGGGCGAGGACGTCGTCGAGGTCGCGCAGCGCAGCGAGCTCGGCGGCGAGGGCGGCTTCGGCGCCGGCACCGGCGATGCACCCGGCGATCGCCTCGAGGCGCCCTGCCGCCTCCCGGTCCGGACCGCCGGCCTGTCGCAGCGCGACGGCGGCGGCGCGCACGAGGGCTGCGCCGGTCCGGGCGTCGTTCGGGTCGAAGCGGCCGGCCTCGACCCGCCGGGCGGCATCGTGGCGCCAGGTGGCGAGGGCGTCGACCTCGCCCACCACCTCGACCTCGAGCCGGCCGGGCTGCTCCGGCACGACCTCGCCCTCGTACCGGTCGTTGCCGAGCGGGCGCATCGGGGCCGCCTGCCAGTGCCCGACGTCCGCCGGCCGATGGCGGACGAGCGAGCGGACGAGGTCGTGCCCGTGGGTGAACACGGTGGCGCGCACCGCCACCGGGTCGCCGGCGACGGCCTTCGCGGCGAACCGGCCGCCGTCGACGAGCGGCTCGAGGGCGTCGACCACGGTGCGGCTCGCCGGGGCGGGCGGGGCAGGCGAGCTCAAGGAGGCGTCCGGCACCGTGCGCGTCACGGGGTCCCCGCCGGGGACCGCTCGGGCAGCGAAGCGAGCACGTCGCCGATGCGCCCGGGGAGGTCGTCGAGGTCGCAGTGCATTGCGGCTGCCGCGGCGTTGCAATCGAACACAGCCGGGTCGGGCCGTTCGAGCGCGGCGGTGATGCCGGCGAGGTCGTCGAGCTCGAACAGCGAGAAGCCGAGGGAGCGCAGCTCGCCGGCCACGCCGTAGCCGCCGACGGCGACCGGCCGGCGGTGCACGGCTGCCTCGACGGCCGGGTTGCCGAAGCCCTCGAGGCGCGACGGCAGCACGACGAGGTCGCAGGCGGCGTAGGCGTCCGCCATCGCCTGTGGCCCCTCACCGGCGGCACGGTGCAGCACCGGTGTGCGGGCGCCGCCGAGGACGGCGGCCAGCTCGGCCTCGTAGCCCTCCTCGACCGGTCCGGTGAGCCAGTACGTGGCACCGAGGCGCTCGGCGAGGCGCACGCCCTCGGGCACCGCCTTGCGGGCGATCGCCCGCGTCGGCTGGAGCACCAGCCGGTCGCCGGCGCCCACGCCGAGGCGCGCCCGGGTGCCCGACCGGTCGCCGGTGGGCGGCCGCAGGTCGAAGCTGTTGCGGACGGTCCTCGCCGTGATGCCGTGCGCCCCGAGGAGCCGCCGGGCGGCATCGCTGGCACAGACGTGCACCCAGGACGGGTCATCGGGGGGCGGGCCGAGATGGGCGAGCGCCGGGCGCTCGAGCGCGAGGTCGTGGTGGTGGAGCACGGCCGGTCGGCCGGCGAGGGCGGCGGCGACGGCCGCCCCGGCCGCCGGGTTGAGCGGGAGCGAGCACAGGTTCTCGACGATCACGACGTCGGCCCCCTCGAAGGCCGCGTCGATCGCCGCCGGGTCGGGCGGTGGGCCCGGCTCGAGGGCGAGCCCGTCGAGCAGCGTGTCGGCTTCGCCCGCGCCGGCGACCGTGCGGACCTCGTAGCCGAGCCGGCCGAGCGCCCATGCCCACTTGGCCGCCTCGACGCTCACGCCGTCCCGCATACCCAGGCGGTACGAGCAGATCACCGCCCGCCGTGGCGCCATGGGGCAACGCTACCCCTCCGGCGGCCGGCTCGGGCCAGTCGTGGGCCCGTTTCTCGGCGCGCCCGTCAGGGCAATGCCCGGCCCATGGCGCGACCCACGTGGCCCGGCGACCGCTTCCCGCTCGGCGCCATCGCGGATGCAGAGGGGACGAACTTCTCGCTGTTCTCCGAGGCGGCCGAAGCGGTCGAGCTGTGCCTGCTCGACGACGCGGGCAACGAGGAGCGGGTGCGGCTGACGGAGGTGGACGCCTACTGCTGGCACGCCTACCTGCCCGGTGTCGGCCCCGGCCAGCGCTACGGCTATCGCGTGCACGGCCCGTGGTCGCCAGCGGACGGCCTGCGGTGCAACCCGGCGAAGCTGCTCCTCGATCCCTACGCCCGTGCGGTGACCGGGCAGGTCGAGTGGGCGCCGGCGTGCTTCCCCTATCGCTTCGGCGAGGAGGACCTGCCGAGCGAGGAGGATAGCGCGTCGCTCGTCCCGAAGGCAGTGGTGTGCGACACGTCCTTCGACTGGGGCGAGGACCGGCCGCCGGGGGTGCCGCTGCACGAGACGGTCGTGTACGAGACCCACGTGAAGGGGCTCACCATGCGCCACCCGGCCGTTCCCGAGCCGCTACGCGGCACCTACGCCGGCCTCGCCCACGAGGCGGTGCTCGACCACCTCGTCGGTCTCGGGGTGACGGCGGTCGAGCTGCTGCCGGTCCACCAGTTCGTGCACGACGCCCATCTCGTCGAGCGCGGCCTCCGGAACTACTGGGGGTACAACTCGATCGGGTTCTTCGCCCCCCACAACGAGTACAGCTCCTCGGGTGACCTCGGCGGCCAGGTGGCCGAGTTCAAGGCGATGGTCAAGGCGCTGCATGCCGCCGGCCTCGAGGTGGTCCTCGACGTCGTCTTCAACCACACCGCCGAAGGCAACCACCTCGGCCCGATGCTGTCGTTCAAGGGGATCGACAACGCCGCCTACTACCGGCTCGTCGGCGACGACCGCCGGTACTACTTCGACACGACGGGCACGGGCAACTCGCTGAACGTGGGCCACCCCCACACGCTCCAGCTGATCATGGACTCGCTGCGCTACTGGGTGGCCGAGGTCCACGTGGACGGCTTCCGCTTCGATCTCGCCGCCACCCTGGCGCGTCAGTTCTCCGAGGTGGACCGGCTCTCTGCCTTCTTCGAGCTGATCCAGCAGGACCCGATCGTGAGCAGGGTCAAGCTGATCGCCGAGCCATGGGACGTCGGCGAGGGCGGGTACCAGGTCGGCAACTTCCCGCCGCTGTGGTCGGAGTGGAACGGTCGCTACCGGGACACGGTGCGCGACCTGTGGCGGGGCGAGCCCGAGACGATGGGGGAGTTCGCCTCCCGGCTCACCGGCAGCTCGGACCTCTACCAGGCCGACACGCGCCGACCGGTGGCCTCGGTCAACCTCGTGACGGCCCACGACGGGTTCACCCTGGCCGACCTCGTCAGCTACGACGTCAAGCACAATGAGGCGAACGGCGAGTGCAACGCCGACGGGAGCGACGACAACCGGTCGTGGAACTGCGGCGTCGAGGGGCCGACCGACGATCCCGTCGTGGCTTCGACCCGGACGCGCCAGCAGCGCAACCTGCTCGTCACCCTGCTCTGCTCACAGGGCCTGCCGATGCTCCTCGGTGGCGACGAGATCGGCCGGACCCAGGGCGGCAACAACAACGCCTACTGCCAGGACAACGAGCTGTCGTGGTACGACTGGGACGCCGCCGACGGCGAGCTGGCGTCATTCTGCGGCCGTCTCGTGGCCTTCCGTCGGGCACACCCGGCGTTCCGCCGCCGCACCTGGTTCCGCGGCCAGGCGCTGCGCGGCGTGCCGGACATCGGCTGGTTCCGCCCGGACGGCGAGGAGATGAGCGAGGAGGACTGGGACGCCCCCTTCGTGCGGGCGGTGGCGCTCCTCCTGAACGGCGAGGCCATCCCCGGCCGCGGCCCGCACGGCGAGCGCATCGTCGACAGCTCGTTCGTCGTCGTGTTCAACGCCCACGACGGGGACCTCGAGTGGCGGCTGCCGCCGGTGCTCGGCGCGGGGTTCGACGTCGTCGTCGACACCGGTGACCCGTCGCTGCCCGCATCGGGGGCCGCCCGGCCGCTGCCGGGGGAGTCGTGGTGCGTCCCCGGCCGCACCGTCCTCGTGCTCGAGCGCCCCCTGTCGGGCGAACGGCCGACCCGGGCGTCCGGCGTCGGCTAGAACAATGCGGTGCCGAAGCGAGCGCTCATCACCGGGGTCACCGGCCAGGACGGCTCCTACCTCGCCGAGCTCCTGCTCGAGCAGGGCTACGAGGTCCACGGGATGGTCCGGCGGACGAGCAACGTCAACTTCGCCCGCCTGAGCCACATCCAGGACCGCCTGAGCTTCGTGTCGGGCGACCTGCTCGACGAGGCCTCGATGGTGGCCGCACTGCGGCAGTCGCGCCCGGACGAGGTGTACAACCTGGCGGCCCAGTCGTTCGTCACGACGTCGTGGGACCAGGCCGTGTTCACCGGCGAGGCCACCGCCCTCGGGGTGACGCGCCTGCTCGACGCCGTCCGGATCGTGGACCCGTCGATCCGCTTCTACCAGGCCAGCTCGTCGGAGATGTTCGGGAAGGTCCGCGAGGTCCCCCAGAGCGAGCTGACCCCGTTCTACCCGCGCAGCCCGTACGCCGTGGCCAAGGTGTACGGGCACGCCATCACCGTCAACTACCGGGAGAGCTTCGGGCTGCACGCCTCGTCGGGCATCCTGTTCAACCACGAGAGCCCCCGTCGTGGGCTCGAGTTCGTGACGCGCAAGATCACCCACGGGGTGGCCCGTATCAAGCACGGTCTCGACGGCAAGCTGGCCCTCGGCAACCTCGAGTCGAAGCGCGACTGGGGCTTCGCCGGCGACTACGTCCGGGCGATGTGGCTGATGCTCCAGCGGGAGACCCCGTCGGACTACGTGATCGCCACCGGCGAGACCCACTCGGTGCGGGAGTTCTGCGAGGTGGCCTTCGCCCGGGCCGGCCTCGACTACGAGGACCACGTGGTGGTGGACGAGCGGTTCTTCCGCCCGGCCGAGGTCGACCTGCTGATCGGCGACCCGGGCAAGGCCCGTGCCGAGCTGGGCTGGGCGCCCACCGTGAGCTTCGTAGAGCTGGTCGAGTCGATGGTCGACGCCGACCTGGCGCTGCTCGCCCGCTGACCGGCCCCGGGGGCAGCCGGGCTGCCCGCTTGGTGCGACGGCGGGCCGGCCCCGTAGGATTGTGCGGTTCCATGCCCCCTGCCGTCCGCTTCCGTGACGCCGTCTCCCTCGCCGGCCGCTTCCCGCTGCTCGCTGGCGTCACCGTGGAGGTCGGCGAGGGCGAGGTGGTGCACCTGCGCGGCCCCAACGGGGCCGGCAAGACCAGCCTGCTGCGCGCCTGCGCCGGGCTCGTCCCGATCGTGTCGGGTGCGGCCGAGGTGCTCGGCCACGACCTCGTCGGGGACCGGCAGTCGGTCCGGCGCGAGGTCGGCCTGCTCGGCCACCGGTCGTTCCTGTACGAGGAGCTGAGCGTCGAGGACAACCTGCGCTTCGCCGTACGGGCGGCACGCGCCCCGGTGGCCGGCATCGGTCCGGCGCTCGAGCTGCTCGGGCTGACCGGCCGGATCGGGGGGGCCCGGGCGGCCACGCTGTCGACGGGTCAGCGCCGGCGCGTCGCCCTTGCCGTCCTCGTCGCCCGGGCACCGCGGCTGTGGCTGCTCGACGAGCCGCACGCCGGCCTGGACGCCGCCGGCCGGGACGTCGTCGACGTGCTCGTCGCCGAGGCGCGCCGGCGGGGCGCCACGGTGCTGCTCGCCTCCCACGAGCTGGAGCGTGCCGCGACGATCGCCGACCGGGCCGTCACGATCGTCGGCGGCCAGGTGGTCGCCGTCCCGGCCGGTGCCGCCCCGGCGGGACGGGGGGAGGAGCCGCTCGTGGCGGGCGAGGTGGCGGCGCGGCCGGCGATCGTGGGGGAGGTCGGCTGCGATGTGGCGTGACGCCGCGCTCGTGGCCGGCAAGGACCTGCGCATCGAGTGGCGCAGCCGGGTGGGGCTCAACCAGGTGGTGCCGTTCGCCGTGGTGATCCTCGTCCTGTTCGGCCTGGCGCTGGGGCCGAGCCGCCGGGTGCTTGCCCCGGCGACGGCCGGGCTGTTCTGGGTGGCCGTCCTGCTGTCGGCCGTGCTGGCGGTGCAGCGCAGCTTCGCCGTCGAGGCGGCCGACGGCGCAGGCGACGGGCTGCGCCTGTCCGGCCTCGACGCCGGCGGCATCTTCGTGGGCAAGGCGGCAGCGGTGACGGCCCAGCTGCTCGTGCTGGAGGTCGTGCTCGGTGTGGTGGCGGCGCTGCTGTACGCGGCCCACCTGTCGGGCTTTGTCATGCTGGCGGCGAGCTGCGTGCTGGCCACCGCCGGCCTGGCGGCGGTCGGGACGCTCTACGGGGCGCTGTCGGCGGGGAGCCGGGTGCGCGAGACGCTGCTGCCGCTGCTGTTCTTCCCGCTCGTCGCCCCGGTGCTCATCGCGGCCACGAAGGCGTGGCAGGCCGGCCTGCAGGGAAGGCCGGGCAGCGGGCTCGGCTGGCTGTCGGTGCTGGCGGTGTTCGCCGCCGCCTACCTGGCGATCGGCACGGTCGCATTCGGACCGCTCCTGGAGGACGGATGAGCTCGACGACGGCGAATGCGGTGGCGGCGCCCGTCCCGGCGGCGCCCGGGGGTGCGGGGCGGGCCGGCCACCAACCGCGCGGCGCCTGGCGGGGCAGGCTGGTGGCGGCGACCGGCGGGGCGGCGCTGCTGGGGATCGCCGCCACCGTGTGGCTCGGGCTGTGGGTGACCCCGCCGGACGTGTACATGGGCAACCTGGTCCGGCTGCTGTACATCCACCCGCCGATCGCCTGGGTGATGTACCTGGCGTTCGGGCTGGCCATGCTGTCGAGCCTGGGCTACCTGTGGCCGCGCACGCGCGACCTTCGCTTCGACCGGCTGGCCGGGGCCGCCGCCGAGGTGGGGGTGGTGTTCACCGGCCTCACCCTCGTGACCGGCTCGCTGTGGGGCCGGCCGACGTGGGGGACCTACTGGACGTGGGACCCGCTGCTCACGACGACGGCCCTGCTGTTCGTCCTCTACCTCGGGTACCTGGCGCTGCGCCGGGTGCCGGGTGAGCCCGAGGCGCGCGCCCGGCGTGCGGCGATCGGCGCCGTGGTGGCCTTCGTGGACGTCCCGATCTGCTACTTCTCGGTCTACTGGTGGCGGAGCCTGCACCAGCTGCCGAGCGTGACGGCCGGCAAGTCGTACATCCACGGGTCGATGGCCTGGACGATGCTGCTGGGCTTCGTCAGCTTCACCCTCGCCTTCGTATGGCTGGTGGTCCGCCGGTACCGGCTCGCCGGGCTGGCGCAGGCCGAGGAGGCGGACGGCCTGGCGCTGGCGCTCGCCGAGCGGCGTGCCGAGGGCGAGGCCGACGCCGTCGGCCGGCCACCCGGCCCGGCGCCGCTGGTCGAGCACGGCGTGGGGCTCCGATGACCTACGTGGACGCCGGCTACGTCGTCGCGCTCGTGGCGCTGGCCGTCTACGCCCTCAGCCTGGTCGGCCGCGAGCGGGCGGCCCGCCGCCGTCTCGGCGGCCAGGCGGCGCACCGTCCGGGCGGGCCCGCCGCCCGCCCTGGCCGGCCCGGCGGCCGCCTCGGCGGGGGTTCCCGGTGAGCCTGACGGCGGCACCGGAGACAGCACCGTCACCGGCACCTTCCACCGCCGCAGCGCAACGACGGCGGCGGACGCGCCGCCGCCTCTGGGTCGTCGCCGCCGTGCTGCTGGCAGCGGTCGGGTTCCTGCTCGCCAAGGGGATCACGTCGGGGATCGAGTACTTCAAGACGGTCCCCCAGGCGTTGGCGGGGCGCGCCGCCCTCGGCACGTCGACGTTCCAGCTCGAAGGGGTGGTGGCCCCGCACACCCTCGTGCGAACCGGGCCGTCCTCGCAGCGGTTCGTGCTGTGCGCCGGTCGGGAGCGCATCGCCGTGGCCGACCAGGCCACCCCACCCCAGCTGTTCGGGACGAACGTGGCGGTCGTGCTCGTCGGCCACTTCGTCGGGAGCACCGACCGGTTCACGTCGAGCCAGATCCTGGTGAAGCACTCGAACGCCTACGTCGCCGCCCACCCCGGTCGGGTGCGCAGCGGCGACGGCCAGCACTGCTGAGCGGGGTGGGGCGACGGTGAACGGACTGGTCGGCCACATCGGGGTCCTCGTCGGCCTGCTCGCCTGCGTGGCGGGCGTGGTGAGCACGCTCGTCGGTCTCGTCGGAAGGCGACCCGCCCTGCTCGAGCGGGCCCGGCGGTGGCCGTACGTGGCCCTCGGTGGCGTGCTGCTGGCGGTGGCGGCGATGGAGCACGCCCTGCTCACCCACGACTTCACGCTGGCGTACGTGGCGGCCAACAACTCGCGCGAGACCCCGCTGCTGTACGACGTCACCGGCATGTGGTCGGCCCTGCAGGGATCCATCCTGCTGTGGGTGCTCGTGCTGTGCGGCTACCTGGCCTTCACCGCTTACCGGTTCCGCAACCGGGCGTCCGACCCGGTGGTGGCGGTGGCGCTCCTCACGACGCTCGCCATCGCCGGGTTCTTCTTCGCCCTCATGCTCGGTCCGGCCGACCCGTTCGCCGCCACCCGGGGCGCCATCCCGGCCGACGGGGCCGGACCGAACGCCCTGCTGCAGGACAACACCCTGGTGGCGTTCCATCCGGTGTTCCTCTACCTCGGCTACGTCGGCTTCACCGTGCCGTTCGCCTTCGCCGTCGCCTCGCTCGTCACGGGTCGGGTCGGCGAGGGGTGGCTCGTGCAGACGCGCCGGTTCACCGTGGTCGCCTGGGCGTGCCTCACCGCCGGCATCGCCCTCGGGGCGTGGTGGTCGTACCAGGTCGACGGGTGGGGCGGCTTCTGGGGGTGGGACCCGGTCGAGAACGCGGCGCTCCTCCCGTGGCTGACCGGGACCGCCTACCTGCACTCGGTGATGGTGCAGGAGCGGCGCGGCATCCTGCGGATCTGGAACCTGTCGCTGCTCGTGGCGACGTTCTCGCTGACGATCCTCGGCACGTTCCTCACCCGGTCGGGGGTGATCCAGTCCGAGCACGCCTTCTCGGCGTCGGGGCTGGGCCCGGCCCTCATCGGGATGTTCGCCGCCGTCGTGGCGGTCGGCGTCGGCCTGATCGCCTGGCGAGGCGACCGGTTGGCGTCGGTGGGCGGCATCGACGCCCCGGCGTCACGCGAGGGTGCCTTCCTGCTCAACAACCTGCTGTTCGCCGGGTTCGCCCTCGTCGTGCTCACCGGGACGGTGTTCCCGCTGTTCGCCCAGGCGGTGGACGGCCAGGCGCTGACCATCGGCCGACCGTTCTTCGACGCCTTCACGGTGCCGATCGGCCTGGCGCTGCTGCTGATGATGGCGGTCGCCCCGGCGCTGCCGTGGCGGGTGGCGGCTCCCGGGGTGCTCCGCCGGCGACTGGTCGGACCGTTCTGGGTGGGCACCCTCACCGTGGTCGGGTGCGTCGCTGCCGGCATCCGCGGCCTGACGCCGCTCGCCGCCTTCGGCCTCGGCGCCTTCGCCGCCGCCTCGGCGCTCCGCCAGCTCTACCTCGCAGCGCGGGCGGCGCACCGGCGGGGGCTCCCGCCGTGGCGGGGGATCGTCGGGCGGGCCAACGGCGGGATGGTGGCCCACATCGGGGTGGTCGTCGTGGCGGTCGGTCTGGCGGCATCGAGCTCGTTCGGCCACGAGACGAGCCTGACGATGCGGGTCGGCCAGGCGGTTCGCTTCGACGGCCACGAGCTGCGGCTGCTCGCCGTGCGCAGCTTCCACCGGCCGAGCCGGTCCGGGCTCGAGGCGGTGGTGCGGGTCGACCACG
Source organism: Actinomycetes bacterium (assembly GCA_021809425.1). Taxonomy (GTDB): domain Bacteria; phylum Actinomycetota; class Acidimicrobiia; order Acidimicrobiales; family Bog-793; genus JAKBAA01. Next base: position 111,899 of record JAKBAA010000001.1, read on the forward strand.
GGACGTTCCGGCCGGCGATCGACGAGTTCACGGGCAACACGAGCGCCGTGGGCACCCCGTCGGTCGACTCGGGGCTGGTCGACGACGTCTACCTGGCGCCGGGCGGCGGGTTCACGCCGGGCACCCCGGGCCATCCGGGGACGGCCACGCTCACCGTCGTGGTGCAGCCGCTCGTGGTCTGGCTGTGGATCGGTGCGGCCCTCACGGCCGGCGGTGCCCTGCTGGCGGTGGCCCCCGGCCGTCGCCGCCGGGCGACCGACCCGGTCGGGGCGGTCATCCCCGAGCTCGCCGACGAGCTGCCACGGCCGGTCACGGTGGGTCGATGACGGCGGCGGACGCCGCGCGGCGGGACGCCAGGCCGGTCCCCCCGACCGACGGGACGCCACCC
>JAKBAA010000030.1 GCA_021809425.1 Actinomycetes bacterium
GCTGGCTTGGACCAGGCCGCGCTTTCGTCGCGTCCGGATGGCCGTTCGCCGTCACGAGCGCGATCTCCTGCGCCGGAAGAAACGGTGTCGCCCTTCGGGCGACGCTCTTGGCATCGGGGCGGTCCTTCAGGGATGGCCCGCTCGAGTGGACCGAGCGGGCCGGCGCGCGGCTCAACGCCCGATCGAGCCGATGCCGCGTGGAAAGCCGTGGAGGCTCCGCCAGCCGTCGGCGGTGACGATCCCGAGCTCGCCGCTCTGGACGCCACGGGCGCCGCTCGCGTCGACGGGATTCGGCTGGATGACGAAGGTCATGCGCTCCTCGAGGTCGTAGTCGTCCGGGGTGCCGCCGGACCGGCCTCCCCCCGGGATGAGCGGGGGGAGGTAGCCGCCGCCGAATCCGTGGACGACGTCGTCGCAGGTCTTCAGGCCGGACCGCTCGAGGACCGAAGCGGCGCGACGGAGGTCTGCGACCGTCGCGCCGGGTACCGCGGCGGCGGCGATCGAGGCGAATGCCTCCTCGGCCGCCTCGTGGAGCGCGCGGTACTCCGGAGTCGGGTCGGCGCCGACCGAGAAGGTCCGCAGGAGCTGCCCCGCGTACCCGAAGAAGCTCGCGCTCACCTCGCAGACGAGCGCGTCGCCGGTGGCGATGCGCCGGAACGACGGCCACTGCGAGGGGACGATCCGCTTCGGCGCGTCCATCGGCGTCGAGCAGAGGTAGTGGATGTGGTTCGTGCCTCCCTGCGCGAGGTATGCGGCCTCAAGGAGAGCGCTGCACTCGATCTCGGTCATCCCGGGAGCGGCGTGCTCTTGGAGGTTCTCGACGGCGCGGTCGGTGAGCTGCGCGCCGCGGACCAGGAAGGCGACCTCCTCCGGCGACTTCACCAGCCGCATACGGGTGTACGCGTCGCTGAGGCGGATCGCGTCGCCGAGGCGCGCCTGGGCGGCGGCGGGCCACGGGCCGATCGCGGCGATCCGGCCCCTTGGGCCGCCTGCTTCGTCGATGTGGCGGGCGACGGACTCGAACGTCGACACCCCGCCCCACGCGACGGTCGCGCCCAGCGCGACGCGCGTCGCGTTCGGGACGTGGTTCGCGTGCTGGACGAACAGGGTCGGCTCATCGTTCCCGCAGCGCACGATCGCCGCCTCGCGCGTCACCGGCCAACCGGTCAGCCACTCGATCACCGAGCCGGCCCGATCCGCGCCGTAGCAGACGAGGGAGGAGGCGCCGACCTGATCCATCGCGTCCCTGACGAGCGCCCAGCGCCGCGCCCGCTCGCCGTCACTGAATATCGGGTAGCCCTCGGGCGACAGCGCGATCCCCGGGTCGTGCGCCGAGCCGCTCACGCCCGGCCCCCCGGCGCGGCAGTCCCTCCAGCGCGCATCGCGGACGAGCGACGGAGCGTGGGAGCGGGCCTCGCGGCGAGCAGCGACCCGGTCACGTCTTCTCCCCTCCCCCGGCCACCGGCGCCCTCGTGGCCTCGACAGCGCGCCTCGACGGGACCGGTGCCGAGCAGTGTACGCAGCGAGCGGTCCAAGCATCCACGTGGACCCCGAGGAGCCGCTCGCGCGCCGGCACAGAAGGGAGGCGCGCGCCAACCCGGGCCGGCGAGAACCTCGGTGTGCGACAGGACGAAGTCGCGGGTCTCGCGGTCGGTGAAGGCCACGGAGAAGTCCCGGAGTCCGCGGGTGGGCAGGACCCGGTACGTCTGCTTCACGAGGCAGAGGAACTCCTCGGGCGACCTCGTCGCGCAGCGCTTCACCGTCATGTCGTAGCGCCGGCGACGGCTGGCCCGCCTGCCCTCGCCGGCACGGTAGACGAGGTCCGATCCCCAGATCACACCGACGTAGTCGAACTCGAAGCCATGGGCCGTGTAGAGGGCGCCCTGCGGGTGCTCGTGGCCTGGGGTTCAGGTACAAGACGATGCTCGTCTGGTACGAGGTCCGCGCCGACGGCGGGAGCGGCCGGCGTGGAGTGGGCATCTACTTCCGCCAATTCACGGAGCCGGTTCTCTTCGACGTCCGGGGCCATCGCCGCATGCCCGCACCGGGCGTCGACAGGTGAACCTGCTGGCTGGGTGGAGGGAGGGCGTCTGGACGTTGGGGGCTTGATCGTACAGACAATCGGCGTACACTCGTTCCATGGCCGAGAAGACCGAGCGCCTGAACCTCCGGCTCACCCCAGAGCAGGACATCATCGTGCGCGCGGCTGCGGAGCAGCGTGGGGAGTCGGTCTCGACCTACGTGATCCGCCATGCAGTGGAGAGCGCCGAGACGGACCTCGCTGATCGGCGGGTCTTCGTCCTTGACGATGCCCGCTTCCGTGAGCTCGAGGCGATCCTCGGCGCTCCGCCCATCGGTCGCCCTCACCTCGCCAAGCTCTTGGAGAACCCCTCGGTCCTCGAGGGGTAGATGCCGCCGTACGCGGGGCCGGTCCTGCTCACCGGCGAGCACTTCACCACCAGCTTCGACAGCGGCAAGCCGTCGCTCGACGCCTGGCTTCAGCGCCGAGCGCTCGGTAACCAGCGACCTGGAGCTTCCCGGACCTGGGTGGTCTGCTCGGATGGGCCCGAGGTCGTCGCCTTCTACGCGTCGGCCGTGGCCTCGATCCTCCGGGGAGCAGCGACAGGCCGAGCGGCTCGCAGCCAGCCAGAGGAGATCCCTGCGATCCTCCTCGCTCGCCTCGCCGTCGATCGAAAGCACCAGAGACATGGGCTTGGCCAAGCCCTGCTGAAGCACTTCATCGAGAAGGCACTCGAGGCGTCCGAGATTGTCGGCGTACGCCTGCTGCTTGTCCACGCGCTCGATGACGAGGCCGCGGGGTTCTACCGACATTTCGGCTTCGACGCCTCGCCGATCGACGAGCGGACCCTCATGGTCCCAATCGCTGACCTCCGGACGGGCTGAGCACGACCTTGCTCGCCTTGTCGGCCACCCAAAGGGATAGCCCCTGCTCCACGAGTGCTTCGACAGCCGGGTGCTCGACGAGAGGAAGCGTCAAGACTTGTGGATCGGCCCGACCCGCTCGCTACGCGGCGGCCTCCCCTTCCTGCGCCTCGTTCTCGACCAGCACCCCCTTTCGGAACGTCGCTCCTGCACGAGCGAGGGCGACGAGGTGGGCCCCGTTGACGCAGCGCCAGCGGTCCTCGGCGGCCTCGATCAGCTTGAAGGCCATGGCGATGGGAGTGATGGGGTCGATCCGAGCGCTGGGGAAAAAGCACAAGGTCCACCGACGGGTGGTGCGCCAGGCGTCGGCTTCGGCCGTGCCGCCCCCGCGCAAGGAGACCGCCCGCCGGTCGCCGGTGATGGATCCCTACGAAGGCACGATCCGGGCGTGGCTGATCGCCGACAGGGGTGTGCCGCGAAAGCAGCGCCACGGTGCCCCTTCGGCCGCGCTTGGGGAGCGGCGCCTCAAAGACTGCTCCGAGCTGCTCGAGGACTTCGCGGAACCCGTCTGTCAGGCCCGTGAGCGTCCGTGAGCACGACGACCGATACGGCCGCCGGGCGCCGCCAGGTCCTGCCTGTCTACGGGGCGGGCTTCGTCACCGCCTTCGGCGCCCATGCGGTGGCCGCCAACCTCGGCGCCTTCGCGCTCGGTCACCACGATTCGCTCTTGGAGCTCGGTCTTGTCCTTGGCGTCTACGACGCCGCCGAGGTCGTCCTGAAGCCGGTCTTCGGCACGCTCGTCGACCGCCGAGGGGCGAAGAAGGTGATGGTGGGCGGGCTTGTCGCCTTCGGCCTCGCTTCGGCGGCCTTCGTTGCTGGCGGCGACCCGAACCTCCTCGGCTACCGCCACCACCTGGATGCGGTCGCGACCGGGGCCCTCGTCTCCCTCCTGGCCGCCACCGCCGCGCTGCTCCAGCCCTGGGCCGGGCGCCGGCTCGATCGTGGACGACGCCATCCGGCCTTTGCCGCCGGCGGGCTCCTCGCCTGCGCCGCGGGCTTCGCCCTCGTCGCCGGCCTCACGTCACCGCTCGCCATGGCGGCGGCCGCCGTCGCGATCGGAGCCGGAGTCGCTGCCGCGGGTGGGTGTGCAGGACCCCGGAGATGTCGCGGCGGGATCGACATGATGCTTTCGCGTCGAGCCTCGGCCGCTTGCGGCTGACCCTCTCGGCCGGCGAAGCGGCCCACTCGATCCAAGGGGGCTTCCGTGGGGCCACGAGTCCGCTCAGCTTCCGGTATCGATGACGTGGCACACGAGCCGGGGATCACACGAGCGGGGGTCGAGACGTTCGGCGCGCCGTGCCAGGGCGCGCAGCTCGCCGCGAAGGACCTCGAGCTCGGCGATTCGCTCGTCGAGCTCGGCGGCCCGGGCCCCGATGAGCTCGGCAACGAAGCGACAGGGCGTCTCTCCCCGGTCCCGAAGCGCGATGACCTCGCGGATCTCGCCCAAGCGCAGCCCCACCGCCTGCGCGGCGCGCACGAACCGGTAGCGGTCAGGCGCGTCCTCGCCGTAGAGGCGGTAGCCTGACCCGCTCCTCTCAGTTGGCGTGAGCACCCCGATGCGGTCGTAGTAGCGGATCGTCTTCACCGACGTGCCCACTCGCTCGGCCAGCTCGCCGATCCTCATCGCCACCTTGTCGACCTTACCGACTTGACTCTCCCCTGCAGAGGAGGGTTTACGGTCCCGCCATGGTCCGCCACATCACGATCCAACACGTCCCGGAGTGCCCGAACGTCGCGCTCGCCTGTGAGCGCCTGGCCGAGGTCCTGCGCCGGCTCGGCGATCCGCTCGTCGAGGTGTCGACCGAGGAGATCGCCGACCCCGCCGACGCGTCCCGTTGCGCCTTCCCTGGCTCGCCGACCATCCTCTTCGACGGCAGCGACCCGTTCTGCGCCACCCGGGCTACCCCAGCGCTCGCGTGCCGTACCTATCGCATCGAGGCCGGCTTCGAGGGGGCGCCGTCGGTGGACCAGCTGCTGGCGGTGCTGAGCGCCGCCAGCACCAGAAGTCCTACCTGAGCGGCCGCTGCCGGGAGCGCGTTCACGGGCCTTTCGCTCGCGCATCGCTCTTCAGGCCAGCGAGCGCGACGAAGCCCGCACCGGAGGCGACGCCGCGTCGTACGGACTCGGCGACGGGGGTGTCGGACGGCGCCTGCATGAGGGTCGAGCGGCTCTCGACGATCTTGAAACCGGCCGCCACGAGCATGCGGCGGTGGACGTCGATCGAGAGAAGGCGGGCATGGCGGTAGAAGGGATGTCCGGCGCGCCCCTTCTCCGCATACGAGCGGCCCCATGCGCTGTCCGAGGGGACGAGACCGAGGTCGAGACGGCCGCCGGGGCGGAGGACCCGAGCGGCCTCGGCGAGCACACCCGCGGGGTCGTCGGCGAAGCAGAGCGTCACGACGAGGACGACGGCGCCGAAGCAGCCGTCCGGGAACGGGAGCGCCCTGCCGCTGCCTCGCACCACGAGCACGCCGCGTGAAGACGCGAGGCGCAACGGCGCCTCTGCCGGATCGATGCCCACCTCCACGCCGAGCGCGGCCGCAAAGCGCCCCGAGCCGACGCCGACCTCGAGGCGAGGGCAGGCCGTGCCGGTGAGCAACGGCCCGAGGGCGGCGAGCTCGAGGTCGAACAGCACCCGTCCGGCCGCCGTGTCGTACCAGGCGTCGTAGCGATCGGCGAGGTGGTCGTGCACCCCAAGCGCATCGAGCTGCTCGACCTGCTCTGCCAGACCGAGCGCAGTGTGGAGGCGCTTGCGGCGGCGACGGGCCTCAAGCTCACGACGGCCTCGGCGCACCTCCAGGTGATGCGCCAGGCTCGCCTCGTCGAGACCCGCCGTGAGGGGACACGCGTCTACTACCGCGCCGCGGGCGAGGAGGTCTGCCGCTTCGTTGGCGCCCTCAACGACCTCGCCCGGGCGCGCCTCGCCGAGGTCGACCAGATCCTCCGCTCGCTCGGCACCGACGCCGCGGGCGCCGAGCGGGTCAGCCGGGACGAGCTGCTCGCCCGCGTGCAGGCCGGTGAGGTCGTCGTGCTCGACGTGCGGCCCGAGGAGGAGTACGCGGCCGGCCACATCCCCGGCGCGCGCTCGCTCCCCCTCGAGCACCTCGAGGCCCGCCTCGACGAGCTCGACCCCGGCCTCGAGGTCGTCGCCTACTGCCGAGGGCCGCTCTGCCTGCTCGCCCCTGAAGCCGTCGCGCGGCTGCGGGCCCGGGGGCGTAGGGCGCGCTGTCTGGAGCAGGGCCTCCCCGAGTGGCGTCAAGCGGGCTTGCCCGTCGAGGAGGGCTTCGCCACGTTCGGGGGCGCGACCACCATCGCCGGCATGCGCCGCTCGCCCGGCGCCGGGGGCGCGTCGCCTGCGACCGAGCGGCGACCATGACCGGCGAGGCGCTGTCTCGCGTCATCTACCTCGACCACAACGCTCCGACGCCGGTCGCGCCCGAGGTGGCCGATGCCATGGAGCCCTACCTTCGCGCCGAGTTCGGCAACCCCTCGAGCGACCATGAGCTCGGACGGCGCGCCCGCCAGGCGGTCGAGGAGGCACGTGCGCACGTCGCCGCCCTCGTCGGCGCGGATCCCGAGGAGGTCGTCTTCACCTCGGGCGGCACCGAGTCGAACAACCTCGCCATCCGCGGCATCGCGGCAAGGGCACCGGCCGGACGACGCCGCATCGTCACCTCCAGCGTCGAGCACCCGGCGACCACCGCGCCGTTGGCGCACCTCGAGGCCTCGGGATGGACGCTCACGCGCCTTGCGGTGACGGACTCGGGGACGCTCGATCTCGACGCCGCTGTGGCTGCGCTCGGTGAGGACGGGGCCCTTGTGAGCGTGATGCTCGCCCAGAACGAGACCGGCGCGCTCTTCCCCGTAGCGGAGCTTGCGGCGGCCGCCCGCGTGCATGGGGCGCTCGTGCATAGCGACGCTGCCCAGGCGATCGGCAAGGTCCCCGTCTCGGTCGGGGATCTCGGGGTCGACCTGCTGTCGATCGCCGGCCACAAGTGCTACGGCCCGAAGGGCATCGGCGCCCTCTACGTGCGGCGTGGCACGCCGCTCTCGCCGCTCGTGCTCGGCGCCGGCCAGGAGGGCGGCCTGCGGCCCGGGACCGAGAACGTGGCAGGCATCGCCGGTCTTGGCGCAGCCGCCCGGCTGGCGCAAGGCCGCCTCTCGACCGACGCTCCTCGCATCGCCGGTCTGCGAGACGAGCTGTGGGCGGCGCTCTCGGCCACGGTGCCCGGGATCCGCCGGCACACCCCGGAAGAGGCCTGCCTGCCGAACAGGCTGCTCGTGTCGTTCCCCGACTGGACGATCTGGGCCGACAAGGTGGTGAGCTTCTGATGGGCGCCGTGCGCATCGCGATCGTCGGCGGCTCGTTCGGCGGGCTGACCGCCGCCTACGAGCTGTGCCGGCACCTCTCCCCCGAGCGCGCCGAGATCACCCTTGTCGCCAAGGACGACGAGTTCCGGTTCGTCCCTTCCTTCCCGTGGGTGGCGATGGGGAGGCGGCGTCTCGAGCAGATCTCCTTTCCCCTCGCCGGACCGCTTGTCGCGAAGAAGGTCCGCTTCGCAAGAGCGACCGCCACCCACATCGACACGGGCGCCAAGGTCGTCTCGACCGGGGCCGACGAGCACCCCTACGACTTCCTCGTCGTCGCCACCGGGCACCGCAGCGCGAACGAGGCCGTCCCGGGCCTTGGGCCCTTCGACGGCCCCGGGCACTCCCCGATGTCGGCACCGGAGGCCGAGGAGCTCGCCCGGGCGATCCAACGCCTCCTCGCCGAGCCGGGGCCGGTCGTTGTCGGCGCGGCGCCCGGGGCGAGCTGCATCGGTCCGGTCTACGAGGTCGCCTTCGAGCTCGACCACCTGCTGCGCCGCCGCGGGCTTCGCCACCAGGTCCCGATGACGTTCCTCACCCCCGAGCCGTACCTCGGCCACATGGGCATGGGCGGCGCCGGCACGATCCGCCAGCTCCTCGAGGGCGCCCTCGAGGAGCGCGACATCGGCTACCGCACGAGCGTCGCCATCACGAGGATCACCGACGAGGCCGTCGAGACGGCCGACGCAGCCCCTACGCCCTCGGTGTGCTCGATCGTCGTCCCGCCGCTCGCCGGCGTCGAGGCGGTCGCTGCGAGCGAAGGGCTCACGAACCCGAAGGGCTTCGTGCCCGTCGACGACCACTACCGCCACCTTCACGCGGATGGCGTCTACGCGGTCGGCGTCGCCGTCGCCCTGCCCCCGGTCGGGGAGACCCCCGTGCCGGTCAACTTCCCGAAGACCGGCCACATGACCGAGCAGATGGCGCGCCTCGCCGCTGCCGATCTCGCGGCGCGCCTCGGCGGCCGGGGAACCCCCACCGCCGAGCTGTCGGCCCGCTGCATCCTCGACATGGGCGATCGCGCCGCCTACCTCGCTGTCGACCCGGTCCGCCCGCCGCGCAACCGGATCCCGACCGTCTCCGAAGGTCGCCGGTGGCTGCTCGCCAAGATGGCCTTCGAGCGGGCCTACCTCGGCTTCGCTCGCCGGGGGCAGCTCGTGCCGACCGCGTTCGGCTGGTGACAGAGGGCGTCGCTTCTTGTCGTCGAAGCAGGCGGTGCCCGCTCTTGCCGCTACCGCGCGTCCGGGACCGCAGCGGCGACCGAACAGCGCGTCACCAGCCGTAGAGCGGTCGCGCGACGAGCACGCCCTTGCTCATCGTCCTGCTCCTCGCCGGTTTGGGCCTTGTTCCCGCGGAGAGAGGCGGGCGATGGCCCCGTCGACGGTGCCGGGCCCGAGCGACACCCCGGCGAACCTCTCTCAGGACCTCGATCGTCGTGCTGCGCGTCGCCGGCGCGACGGCTACGGCGACCTCGGCCGACGCGGCGACCCTCGAGGGGTCCGCCGCTCGGCTGGCCCAACAGCACGCTGCTCGCCGCCCAGGGGACGGCGGACGGCGCGAGATGGAGCGGTGCGCTCGCAGCCGCGGCGCACTCGGGCAACGGCGAGGTGGTCCTGCTCCTCACCGCCGGCACCGGGAGGTCCGGCGGAAGGCGAATCCCAACCTGGCGACCCCGGATGCCCCGGGCGCGGAGCCTGCGGTCGACCTCGTCGAGGAGCGATCAGCGCCGTCGCCGCGCAATCGGCTCGTCGAGGCGGGGGATGCCCGCCTAAGATGCGCGTTCGGCGGAAGCTTCCGAACGTTGCGGTGGGTGGCTACGTCTGCGTCGTCGACCGTGGGGAGAGCGGAGATGGCTGAGGGCACCGTGGCGGTCGCTCGGTCCCCGGCGCAGGGAGAGTGAGGACCCGTGGGGATGCCATGTGAGCTTTCGGAGCTGTTCCATCTCGGCTGGATCGTTCGGGACTGTGATGCGGCGGTCGCCGATCTCGGCGGCCGCTTCGGGGCAGGACCGTTCCACCAGTTCCCGGGCGCCTACCGGTTCGAGGGGGCCCTCGTGCGGGGCAAGCCGACGCCGTTCTCGTTGAAGATCGCCTTCGGTGTCCTCGGCGGCATCCTCATCGAGCTGCTCGAGCCCCTCGACGACGTGTCGCCGCACGCCGAGTTCCTCGCCCGCAACGGCGAGGGTCTTCACCACCTGGCCTACCTGGTGCCCGACTTCGACGCCCAGCTCGCGGCCGCGCGCGAGGCGACCTCGGACCGCCCGCTCCTGGTCGACGGCTCCGGGCCGGGCAATCCGGTGCGGTGGGCCTACCTCGAGGGCGACGGCACCCACGGTGCCGTCATCGAGCTGCTCGAGCGCTCGCCGCAGGCCGAGGAGGCATTTCACGACGTGCTGGCGCTCCTCGAGCGATAGCCGGAGCGACGAGCGACCGCTCCGGAGGCGACCGGACCGTGTCCTCCCGGTGCGGCACGGCCGGCCGGCACGGCGGCGGGCGTGGCGTCGACGAGGTCGTCGGTCCCGGGCAGCTCGACGGCGGTCGCCGACGGTTGGTTGGCAGGAGATGGTGCTCGGTTGTGGCCGGCGAGAGAGGTTGACGATGGACGACACCAAGGTGGGGGAGATCGAGCGCCTCGAGGATCTCGCCTATGAGCTGCGCGCGAAGCTCTTGCAGCTGTGCGGGACCTACGAGGGCGCGGTGCACATCGGCGGCGACCTCTCGGTCGCGGACATCTTGACGGCGCTGTTCAACTACGGGTTGCACGTCAACCCGGCCGACATCGCCGACCCGCGCCGCGACCGGTTCGTGCTGAGCAAGGGGCATGCCGCGGTGTGCATGTACATCGCGATGGCGATCAGGGGCTTCTTCTCCTACGACGACATCCTGAAGACCTACGGCCAGCTCGGCAGCGCCTACGGCATGCATCCCTGCAAGGTGCAGCTGCCCGGCGTCGAGTGCTCCACCGGATCGCTCGGTCACGGGTTGCCGCTGGCGGTCGGGATGGCGCTCGGGGCGCGCCATCGGGGCGCCTCCCACCGGATCGTGTGCCTGATGGGCGACGGCGAGACGGGCGAAGGCTCGGTCTGGGAGGCGGCGATGGCGGCCCGGAGCAACGAGCTGGGCAACCTCGTGGCGTTCATCGACCGCAACCGCCAGCTGATGACGAGCTTCGCCGAGGAACGGGTGGTCTTCGAGCCGTACCCGGACAAGTGGCGAGCGTTCGGCTGGGAGGTGGTCGAGGCCGACGGGCACGACATGGCGAGCCTCGTGGCGGCGATCGACGGGTTGCCTGCGACCGACAGCGGCCGACCGACCGTCGTGATCTGCGAGACGATAAAGGGCAAGGGCGTCGACTTCATGGAGCACAACCTCGCCTGGCACGCGGGCTCGCTCGGACCAGCCGACCTCGAACGTGCGATGGCGGCGCTCGAGGCGTCGCGGCGAAAGGCGGTGGCCTGATGCCCGTCACCTTCACCTTCGGGGAGATGCTGTCGGCGCGATCGGTCATCGGCTCGACCTTGGCCGAGCTCGGCGAGCAGTACGAGAACCTGTGGGTGCTCACCCCGGACATCGGCGCGACGCTGGTCGAGTTCCGGGATCAGTTCCCCGACCGGTTCCTCGACGTGGGCCTCGCCGAGCAGGTGTGCGTCGGCATCGCCGCCGGCCTTGCGTACGACGGGAACATCCCGGTCGTGTCCGGCATGCTCCCGTTCCTCAGCATGCGGGCGCTCGAACAGACGCGCACCGACGTCTGCTATCCCAACTTGCCCGTCAAGATCATCGGCACCCACGGCGGCCTCGTGGGCAACGGCGGCTCGACGCACTATGCCGTCGAGGACCTCGCGCTCATGTGCGCCCTCACCAACATGACCGTCACCTCGATCGGCGACCCGCTGATGGTGGGGGAGGTGATCCGCCAGTCGATGCAGATGCAGGGGCCGATCTACATCCGGCTGTCGGTGGGCAAGAGCGATGCCGTGCTCTACGAGCCCGGCCAGCACGACGTGCGCATCGGCAAGGGCATCGTCGCTCGCGAGGGCACCGACGCGACCATCTTCACCCACGGCACCACGGTGCTGCAGGCGCTGAAGGCGGCCGACCAGCTCGCCTTGGACGGGCGGTCGGTGCGCGTGGTGGACATGTTCACCCTGAAGCCGCTCGACGGCGATCTGGTCGAGCGGTGCGCGGCCGAGACGGGGGGACGCTTCGTCGTCCTCGAGGACCACCTCGCCTATGGAGGGCTCGCCAGCCGCATCGCGGACGTCGTGCTGGACCGAGCCCTCGGGCTCTCGAGCTTCGAGCGGCTCGGCATACCGCAGGTCTATGCGGGGTTCGGCGACGACGAGCAGCTGCGAGACAAGCACGGGTACGGCCTTGCGGCGACGGTCGCCGCCCTGCGGCGTGCCGTTGCGGGCGCCTCGGATCCGAGCAAGGGGACGCGATGAGGACGGTAGCGGTCACAAAGATCGGAAGCCTGCGGGATCCCGACGAGGCCTCGCGCGGTCGCGTCGGCGTCGTCGACTTCCCCGACCAGCCGCTCGGCCCCGAGGACGTGCGGATCCGCGTCGGCTACGCGGCGATCTGCGGGTCGGACCCCCACCTGGCCGAGGGCTTCTTCGGAACCGACGTCCCGATTGGGCTCGGCCACGAGCTGTCCGGGATCGTCGAGGCGCTCGGTGAGCGAGCGCACCGCAACGGGCTGCGCGTCGGCCAGCATGTCGCCGGCAACTTCCTCAGGTTCTGCGGCACGTGCAACCCGTGCCGAGACGGGAAGCAGCAGTTCTGCGAGAACATCCGGGACTACAACCGGCCCGGCATGGCCGAGAGCGTCACGTGGCACGAGTCCCAGGTGTTCCCGCTCCCCGAGGAGGTCTCGCTGCTCAAGGGGTGCCTGCTCGAGCCGACGTCGGTCGCCGTGCGCATCGCCGACAAGACGCGGGTCCGAGTTGGCGACCGGGTCCTCGTGTGCGGTGGTGGTCCGATCGGACAGCTCTCGTTGCAGGTGATGAAGATGCACGGCGCCACCTCGCTCACGATGATCGAGCCGATCGCCGATCGTCGCGCGATGGCGTTGCGCCACGGTGCGTGCCATGCGATCGACCCGCTGCTCGAGGACCAGGCCGCGCTCGCGGACGAGATCACCCACGGACGCGGCTACGACGTCGTGATCGATGCCTCGGGCTCGCCACACGCCGTTCGCGGCCTGCTCGACCTGGCGGCGAGGGGGGGCACCGTGGTCTACGGCGCCATGTACCCGCAGACCTTCGAGATGCCGCTCAATCTCTCCGACTACCTCTATCTGAAGGAGCTCACCCTGACAGGGGCGTTCATCTCGCCCTATGCGTTCCCCCGCGCCCTGCAGGTGCTTCCCCATCTCGAGGTCGATGAGCTGCTCCAGGGCGTCTTCGCGCTGGAGGATGCCGTCGAGGCGTTCGCGGCTCACGTGGCAGGGACGTTTCCGAAGGTCGTGATCCGGTGCAACGACGTGGACGACTCGGCACCGTGAACGGCTGAGCCCGGCGGGGCGCGCCGGTGGTGACGATCGGGCACGACGGTCACGGGGCGAGCGGGGAGGCCAGCGCGCCCCAACGGGACCCTCGCGTCCGCGCCGGCTTGCAGTGGAAACCCCCGCCAATATCCGGCCGCCGGGCGCCGCGATGGGCGCCGCTTCGCCGACGAGGAGCCCTGGCTCGCCGCCGCTAGGTCGTGGCTCGTTCCTGGCTCGCTCCGCCGGCTGCGGCGCGAACGCCGCCCTCTCCGTACCAGTCCAGGCACAGCGCCGTGGCGTCGTCGTAGAGGTCTCCTCCGGTGACCTCGAGCAGCCGGCGGGCGAGCTCCTGGACCACCTGGCGGGGATGGCGCTCGGGAGTGGCGCGCATGACCTGCTCGATGTCGAGCCGCCCGGCCGCGCGGTCGAGGTAGCCATCGGTGATGACCAAGAGCCGGTCACCGGGCAGGAGGGCGAGCGCTTCGGTCCGGTAGGGCTCCGTGGCGATGCCAAGGGGCAGCTCGGCCGGCGATGCCAACGCCCGTCGCGTGTTTCGCAGTGTCCCCACCGTCAAGGTGGCGAGGAGCGCGGCGTCGACGGCGTGGCCCATGGCATCGGTCACCGACAGGTACAGGTGCTCGCGGTCGAGGCAGTAGTCGAAGGTGTCCCCTCCCGCGTCGTGAGAAGGCTCCAACCACCCGGAGAGCGTGAGCGGGCCAGCTTCCATGCTGTAGGCGGAGGGAAGCAGCCGGCGCTGGATCTCGGCCGAGATCGAGAACGGGACGTCGCGTTGGGCCCACTCGAACAGGTCGGTGTGGCGTCGTGACGAGATGAGCACGTAGGCCAACGCGTGCGCCGCGGCGACGAGGTACGACAGCAGCTCAGCGTCGGGCTCGCCGCTGAAGGACACCTCGAGCACCCCGATGGCGTCGCCCCGCTCGGTGACCGGCACGAGCACGAGCCAGCCAGCGGAGCCCTCGACCATTCGCACCGTCTGCGAGAGCATCACCTCCCCGTGCGCCGTACCGCGAAGAAGGAGGCGCTCGCCACGCTCGTTGTGGCCGTCCTGCTCTCGGCCGGTGCCCTCGACGTGGGACAGGCGGATCACGGCATTGCCCGAGAAGTCGGCGATCAAGAGCGCCACGTGGCCGGCGCCGACCGTTCGGGCGAGCTCGCCGCCGAGCACGTCGACGACGTCGACCGGAGAGGACTGCTCGACGGCCTGGAGCAGCAGATGAAGGTCCACGGCTCCTCCCGATCCTCCCCCCGACCACATTGCCCGGATGGTACCCGCGCGCGACCTCGAGCCGTTCGGCGGTCGTGAGGCGAGACCGAACGGTTGAGCCCCCTCTGCTGTACTGCAGCACAGTCTGTCAGGTGAAGAAAGAAGCAAACTGTGCTTGTCGAGAACCGCAGGAACTGTCGCTACCGAAGCCCGGGGTCGCCACGTACGGTTGCAGACAGATCCGGACAGAACGGAGCAGGCCATGCAGCGCAGCATCGAGCGGGTGCTCACGACCCACACCGGAAGCCTCCCGCGCCCCTCGGGCCTCCCTCCGAGGGGCGCCGACGCCGAGCAGCTGCGAGGGGCGGTGGCGGCGGTGGTCCGCTCCCAGGTGGAGGCGGGGATCGACGTCGTGAACGACGGTGAGGCGAGCAAGCCGAGCTACGCCACCTACGTCACCGAGCGCCTCGATGGCTTCGGGGGCACGGGACGGCCGCTCAGCCCAAAGGACGCCGAGGACTTCCCCGAATGGGCGCAGAAGATGTTCGGCGATCCGGCGCTCGCCGAGGTGCTGCGGAACCCGGCCTGCGTCGGGCCGATCGGCTACCGCGACACCGCCGCGGTCGAAGCGGACATCGCGAACCTGAAGGCGGCGACGGCCGGTGCGACGGTCGCCGAGCGCTTCCTTTCGGCCGCCTCCCCCGGGGTGATCGCCCTCTTCCTCGAGAACCAGCACTACGCGAGCGAGGAGGAGTACCTCGTCGCCCTTGGCGAGGCGATGAAGACCGAGTACGACGCCATCTGCCGGGCGGGGCTCGTCCTGCAGCTGGACTGCCCAGACCTGGCGATGGGCTGGAACGTCGCCGTCCTGGGCGGCACGAAGGAGCAGTTCCTGCGGGAGGTCGCCCGGCGCGTCGAGGTGATCAACCACGCCACCCGGGACATCCCACCGGAGCAGATGCGGCTCCACCTGTGCTGGGGGAACTACGAGGGCCCGCACCACCGGGACGTCCCGTTGCGCGAGATCCTCGGGGAGGTGCTGCGTGCCCGTCCCGCCGCCATCTCCTTCGAGGGGGCCAATCCCCGGCACGAGCACGAGTGGACGGTGTTCGAGGACGTCCAGCTCCCCGAAGGCAAGATCGTCATTCCGGGCGTCATCGACTCGACGACGAACTACATCGAGCATCCCGAGCTGGTCGCGCAGCGGATCGTGCGCTACGCCGAGCTGGTTGGCAAGGAGCGTGTGGTCGCGGGGACGGACTGCGGCTTTGCCACCTTTGCCGCCTTCGTGCCGATCGACCCCAAGATCGTCTGGGCCAAGCTCACCGCGCTTGCCGAGGGGGCGACGTTGGCGTCGCAGCAGCTCTTCGCCTGACCGGCGATCGCCGAGACCGGCGCCCCGCCGCGTCCCACCCGCCTCGGACCTCGGCGAGCCCCCCCGAGCACCTGCCCGAGCAGGAGCGGCGGTACATGGGCGGGCGCCCCGGCCGGGTGACGCTGCTCGGCGTGGAGGCCTCCGAGCTGCCTCCTGGCAGGCTGTCGGAGGGATGGTGGAGCGTCTCGAGGGCCGCAGGGAACGGTGGTCGGTCAGGCGGGGAGCGGGTCCCGCTGCGGCGGCGGCGGGACCGGTGCGCCGGTGAGGTAGGCGACCACGTCGGCGGCACCCCATCCGTCGGGATGGCGCAGCCGGAGCTCGCGCGCCCCGGCGAGGTCCGTGCCGAGGGTCACGATCGGCTGCTCGAGCGTCCCGTCGTGCGCGCACTGGGGGAGGCTGGCCGTCGCCGCCAGCCCGTTGCACAGGCAGACGCGCCCGACGGTGTGCGAGCGGTCGCCTCCCTTGCGGACGTAGGAGTCCGCCGGCTCGGCCGGGCAGCGGTAGCCGACCGTGCCATCGGCACGGGCGTAGGGGGTGCGGAGCAGGCCCAGGTCACAGACGCGCCGGCGCCGGCCGTAGACGTCGGGGTCCGACAGGGTGCCCGCCATCTGGACCACCTTGAAGGGGAAGCCGGTCGGCGAGGCTCGGACGTCGGTGCGCACGTCGAGCCCCGGCCCGTCGAGCCCCGGCCCGTCGAGGCCGTCCAGCAGCAGCTGGCGCAGGGGTGGAGCGAGACCGGACTCGCGTGCGAGGGCGAACGCCGTTCCGACCTGGATGCCGCTCGCGCCGGCGGCGAGCGCCGTGGCGAGCCCTTCGCTCCGCCCGTAGCCGCCGGCAAGCCAGTAGGGCAGGCCGAGGGCGGCGATCTCGGTCAGGTCGGCGGCGTCGCGCGGCCCGTAGACCGGCTCGCCGTGGGCGTCGACCTGGAGGCGGCCGCGTGGGGGCGCGTTGTGGCCTCCGGCGATCGAGGCCTCCACGACGAAGCCGTCCGGGCGGGTCGTCTCGTCACGGGCCAGAAAGGTGGCGAGGGTGGTCGACGAGATCACGGCGAAGCAGCGTGGGCGGGCGAGCGCCGGGAGCCGCCGCCCGAGGAGCTGGACGGGATCGAGGGCGAGCACGTGCCGGGCGTTGCCGGCGCCGGCGACGTCGATCGGGAGCTCGGCGCAGCGCTGGCGGGAGAGCGTGTCGAGCAGCGACGGGATCCGAGTCGGTATGCCGGCCCCGACGAGCACGGTGTCTACGCCGGCGAGGATCGCGCCGAGGGCGGCGGCCGGGGTGGCGAGCTGGATCTTCTCGAGGAAGTTGATGCCGACCCGGTTGCCCCCTGCGGCGCGCCTTGCGAGGTCGACCTCCGCGAAGGCGGCGACGACGGCGAGCTGCTGGCGCTCGATGGAGGGCTGCAGGGTGAGGCGGGGCACCGGCCGGTACGGCTCGTCGCGTGCCCGCCCGCCGCGGCGGAAGTAGCGCGACAGGACCCGGCTGGCGATCTCGGGCACGGGAAAGCGCGACAGCGCCTCGCGCAGGTGGCCGTCACTGTCGCCATCTTGGAGGCGGCGTGCCAGGAGCACGTCGAGCGCAACCCCCGACACGACACCGAGGCCACCGGCGCGGCCGACGGCCCCGGCCAGCTGCCACCCGGAGATGCCGATGCCCATGCCGCCCTGGATGATCAACGGCGGCACAGGCAGCTCCCGCCGGCGCACGGCAGTACGCCGTGCCGCCTGCCCGACCGCGCTGCACTTCGTGCTTGGCCCACCGCCGACTGTCTCCTTCTGAGCTGGGAAGTGCCGCTGTCCGGGCCGCACCGTACCATGAGTAAATCACTACACGTAGGCAGGGTGCGTACTGCTTGCTCGGGGGCGTCCCGGTGCGCTTCCGGGCCTGGCGGGCGCCGGTAGCGTGATGCCATGCGCTCGTCCGGCGCCGAGGCCGCTCCGGTGCAGGCGGTGCCCTTCGACCTCGACGGAACCGCGTCGGACGGTGCCGCCGGCATGCCGGCGCCGTGACGCTCGTCGAGGAGGCCCCGGTCCATGGGTAGCGGGACGCCCGGCAGCACCGACCACGTCCACCACTACCGGGCCACCTGCAGCTGGAGGGGCTCGACAGGAGGCGGCTACGAGGCCTACGACCGTTCGCACGAGGCCGGCGCCCGCCCTGCCCGGGCCGACCTCGTCCTCAGCGCCGATCCCGCCTTCCGGGGCGATGCGGAGCGCTTGAACCCCGAGCAGCTGCTGCTGCTGTCGGCGGCCTCCTGCCAGCTGCTGTCGTTCCTCGCCGTCGCCGCACGGGCGCGCGTCGATGTGGTCGCCTACGTCGACGAGGCCGAAGCCGTCATGCC
This sequence comes from Actinomycetes bacterium, assembly GCA_021809425.1. Classification (GTDB taxonomy): domain Bacteria; phylum Actinomycetota; class Acidimicrobiia; order Acidimicrobiales; family Bog-793; genus JAKBAA01. Next base: position 17,737 of record JAKBAA010000030.1, read on the forward strand.
CGAGTCGCCACGACCGGTGCAGATCAGCGAGATCCGCCTGCACCCGGTGATCACGGTGCGGGGGCCGGTGCGCGTGCGGCGGGTCGAGGAGCTCGTCGAGGTCGCCCACCGCGAGTGCTACGTGGCGAACAGCCTGCGGTGTGCGGTGCACGTGTCGCCCCTCGTCCGGCGCGTCGGCGGCGACGGCGATCAAGGCAGCCGCGGGGGCGGCGCCGGCGGGCAGGAGGGGCCGCCCCCTACGACAACGGGGTAGTGCCGCAGCGGCACGGCCGCCGCACAGGTGCTCGCGGGGCGCTCAATCGCAGGGGTGGTGGTGCCGTTCTGATCGCGAGGCGCGCCCGGCGTTCCGGCACGCCGTGAGGAGTGGACATGCCCGACCGACCGCTGCCGCTGGGTCCCGGTGCACGAGGGGTCGTGGTGCGTGCCATGCTCGCCCTCCTCGTGGGCGGGGTGCTCGTGGCGACCGCCTGCGCCGCCGTGGCCATGAAGCACGAGGCGACCGGGTCGCTGCGCACGGAGCTGGCGCTCGACCAGACCTCGCTGTACGTCAACTCGTACCGGTACTACGGCCAGAGCTTCGCCCGAGGCTCGGCGCTCGGAAGGGTGGAGCTGGCACAGCAGGAGACACTCGCCGACCTGGCCCGCCGGCGCGTGGCACAGTTCGCCGCCGCGACCAGCCTCGGCCGGCCGCTCGTCGCCATGAACGACCGGCTCGAGCAGTTGATGGCCCAGGAGCTGCAGCTGGTCCGCCACGGGCGGTTGCGGGCGGCGTCGGCATTCGACACCCGGGTGGTGACGCCGCAGTTCGACGCGCTCGCCGCCATGATGGGGGCGGACGGGCCCGAGCTCGACCGGCGGGCCAAGGCGGCCAGCGCCGACGCCGGCACCGGGATCCTTGCCGCCGTGCTCGGCGCCGGCGCCGTGCTCCTCGTGACGCTGGCCGCTTACGAGCGGACCCGCCGGCGCCAGGTGCGCCGGCTGACGGTGGCCGCCGAGCGCGAGCGCAGCCGGGGCCGGTTCGTGGCGCTCGTCCGCCACGCCACCGACCTCGTCGTGGTGGTCGACGCGGACGGCAGGGTCAACTTCGAGACGCCGTCCGCCGGCCGCATCCTCGGCTACGGCGCCGGGGGCCTCGTGGGGGAGGAGGCGGCCACGCTGGTGCACCCGGACGACCGGCACCTGCTCGAGCTGCTGTGCCAGCCGGGTGGCCCCGACGGCGGCGAGCTGCGCTTCTGCCGTGCGGACGGGGAGGTCCGGTGGTTCGAGGTGCGCGCCAGCCACCTGCCCGACGACCCGGAGATCGCCGGCACGGTCATCAACGGGCGGGACGTGACCGAGCAGAAGCAGCTCGAGGCGGAGCTGCGCCACCAGGCGTTGCACGACACGCTCACCGGGCTGGCCAACCGGGCGCTGTTCAACGACCGGGTCGGCCACGCCCTCGCCCGGCACGCCCGCTCGGGCGACGCCGTGGCCGTCCTGCTGATCGACCTCGACGACTTCAAGTCGGTCAACGACGTGTTCGGTCACGGCACCGGCGACGAGCTGCTGGCGGAGGTGGCGACGCGCCTGCTCGGTGCGGTGCGGCGTGGCGACACGGTGGCCCGGCTGGGCGGGGACGAGTTCGCCATCCTGCTCGACCCCCCGCTGCGAGGTGGCGAGGCGGAGCTGGTGGCGGAGCGGATCGTCGGGACGATGTCGGCAGCGTTCGAGCTGCCGACGGGGGGGCACGCGGTCGGCGCCAGCGTCGGGATCGCCTTCGCCCGGGCGGACAAGAGCCCCGAGGAGCTGCTGCGCGACGCCGACCTCGCCATGTACGTGGCCAAGCAGCAGGGGAAGGGTCGCAGCGTCACCTTCGAGGAAGGGATGCACCACGAGGCCCAGGAGCGGTTGGCCCTGACGAGCGAGCTGGCGGCGGCGGTGCAGGCCGGCGACCAGCTCGTTCTGCACTACCAGCCGATCGTCCGCCTCGACACCGAGGAGGCGGTCGGTGTCGAGGCGCTCGTCCGCTGGCAGCACCCGACTCGTGGCACCATCCCGCCGCTCTCGTTCATCCCGCTCGCCGAGGACAGCGGGTTGATCGTCGAGATCGGCCGCCACGTGCTGCGGGAGGCCACGCGCCAGCTGGCGGCCTGGGCGGCGCTCGACGCCCGGCTCGGGGAGCTGACCATGAGCGTCAACGTGTCGGCCCGCCAGCTCGAGGAGCCGGGCTTCGTCGACGAGGTCCGGGCGGCGCTCGAGGGTGCCGGGCTCTCGGCGGGGGCGCTCGTGCTGGAGCTCACCGAGAGCGTCCTGCTGCAGCAGGCCGACGCCATCCTCGACCGCCTCGTCGAGCTGCGGGCGCTCGGGGTCCGGATCGCGATCGACGACTTCGGCACCGGGTACTCGTCGCTCGGCTACCTGAAGCGGCTCCCGGTCGACTTGCTGAAGGTGGACCGCGGCTTCACCGTCGACCTGGCGGGAGAGGGGCGCCACCTGGCGCTTGCCGAGGCCATCGTGCGTATCGGGGCCAGCCTCGAGCTCGAGACGGTGGCAGAAGGGATCGAGCAGTCGCTCGAGCTCGAGCACCTGCGCGGCTTGCGTTGCACCTACGGCCAGGGCTTCCTGTTCGCCCGCCCCCTGCCCGCCGACGACTGCCTGGAGCTGCTGCGAGCCGGCGCCCGTGCCGGCGCCGTCGAGCCGCAGGCAATGGCCTGACCCGACCGCCTGGCCGACCGCCCGACCGCCCGACCGCCCGCCCGCCCGCCCGCCGCTGCCGCCGCCTGGCCGCCGCCACCGACCGGTGGCCCGGGTGCGCCACGGCACCACAGGGCGGCGATCGAGGTTCCTAGCATTGCGCCCATGGGCGACGAGCCGAACCTGCCCGTGCGGGCGGGCGGGTTCCAGCTGCCGGCGGGCTGCCCGCCGCCGGCGGGCGGGCGCCCGGGGAAGGCGGGCGACGACCCGGAGGAGGGGGTCGGCCTGCCCCGGCTCCCGCCAGCGCGGCGGCGCCGGCTGGCGTTCCTGGTCGGCGTGGCGATCGGAGCGGGGGCGGTGTACACGGCGGTGTCGAACGCCGGTGGCGCAGCCGAGGCGCTGCACCGTGTGGCCACTGCCCTCCCTGGCTGGCTCGGCGCCGGGCTGGTGGCAGAGGCGCTGAGCTTTTTCGCCCTCGGAGGCGTCGTGCGGCTGCTCGCCGGTGGGGCGGCCGCACCGGCGACGGCCCTGCAGGCGGGGCTCGTGGTGGGTGGGCTGGGGGCCGTCCTTCCCGCAGCGCCCGCCGAAGGGGTCGTCATGGCGTCGCGTGAGCTGCGGCGGCGGGGAGCGCCGGCGCGGTCGGCCTTCCTCGGGGTGGTGCTGGCGGAGTGGTACGTCGGGGCGACGGCGCTGGGGCTGGTCGCCGGCAACGCCCTGCTGCTGTCGCTCGTCGTGCAGACCCACCTCGGCGGCCAGCGGTTGAGCCAGGTCTGGTTGGTGGGCGCCCCGGCGGTCGCCGTGCTGGCCGTGCTCGCCCTCTCGACGTGGCTGGCGCACCGCCGGCGGACGGCGGAGTGGGTGGCGCTCGTCGCCGGTCGGGTGCGGTTCTGGCGCCGCCTGCCGGCGGCACAGCTGCGGGCGCAGGGGGCGGCCTGGTGGACCGAGATGGAGGCGGTGCTGGGCCCGCCGCCGCGCCGCCGGGTGGCCGCGCTGCTCGCCCTGCTCGAGTCGGCGCTCGACGCCGTCTGCTTCGGTGCGTCGCTGGCGGCGGCCGGCATCGACCTGCGGCCGGGGGTCGTCCTCGTCTGCTACGGGGTGATCGTGGTGGCGACGATGGTGCCGTTCCTGCCGGCCGGCCTCGGAGCGGTCGAGACGGTGGTCCCGGCTCTCCTGCATCACCTCAAGGTGCCGCTCGCCTCCGGGCTGGCCGGCGTCCTCGTGTACCGCGGCCTCAGCACGTTCCTTCCGGCGGCCGCCGGGGCGCTCGCCTACCTGCACCTGCGGCTCGCCCGGCAACCGGCGGCCCCACACCCTGCGGCCCCACACCCTGCGGCCCCACACCCGGCGGCCCCACACCCTGCGGCCCCACACCCTGCGGCCCCACACCCTGCGGCCCCGCACCCTGCGGCCCCACACCCTGCGGCCCCGCACCCTGCGGGAGGGGGCCCGGCAGGGGGGCACCCGGCGGCAGGGCCGTGACCCCGGTCGAGCGGGCGGTCTCGGCGGTGTCGGCGCGCCGGTCGGCGCCGGTCGCGGCGCGTCGCGTCGGGTCAGCGCGTCGCCATGAGGCCGGACTCGTAGGCGATCACGACGAGCTGGGCCCGGTCGCGTGCCCCGAGCTTTGCGAGCAGCCGGCTGACGTGGGTCTTGGCGGTGGCCGGGCTCATGTGCAGCTGGGCGGCCAGCTCTCCGTTGGAGCAGCCCTGGGCGACGAGGACGAGGACCTCGCGCTCGCGTGGGGTGAGCGACGAGAGGGCGGCGGTGTCCGGGTTGCGCAGTGGTGAGCGGTCGACGAACTGGGCGATGAGCCGGCGGGTGACGCTCGGGGCGAGCAGGGCGTTGCCGGCCGCCACCGTTCGGATGGCGTCGAGCAGGTGCTCGGGCGGGACGTCCTTCAAGAGGAAGCCGCTCGCCCCGGAGCGGAGGGCCTCGTAGACGTACTCGTCGAGCTCGAAGGTGGTGAGGATGAGGACGCGCGTCCGCTCGGGCTCGACGGCGGCGAGGATGCGACGGGTGGCCTCGAGCCCGTCCATCTCGGGCATGCGGATGTCCATCAGGACGACGTCGGGTGCCGTCCGCCCGACCACCTCGACCGCCTGGCGCCCGTCGGCCGCCTCGCCGAGCACGGCGATGTCCGGGGAGGACTCGATGAGCACCCGGAAGCCGGCCCGGACGAGCGTCTGGTCGTCGACGACGACGACGCCGATCACGCCGCCGACACCCGGTCGACCGGGAAGCGGGCCACGACGGCGAACCCGCCTTCCGGCCGCGGCCCGGCGGCGAAGGTGCCGTCGAAGAGGGCGACCCGCTCGTGCATCCCGACGAGCCCGTGGTGACCGCCGCCGCCCGGGTCCTCGGCCCCGTAGGCCGGGAGCGCCCCGGTCCCGACCCCGTCGTCGCGCACCTCGAGGACCAGCTCCGATCCGTCGTCGTGCAGGCAGACGTGTGCCGTTGCCGGCCCGGCGTGCTTGACGACGTTGGTGAGGGCCTCCTGGACGATCCGGTAGACGGAGAGCTCGGCGGCCGGCGACAGCGCCGAGGCGGACGGGCTGGCCAGGTCGAGCTCGACCGGGACGCCGGCCGAGCGGACCTGGTCGGCGAGCCGGTCGAGGTTGGCGATGCCCGGCGCCGGCGCCCGCTCGGCCGGCCCGAGGTCGGCGCCGCGCAGCACGCCGAGCATCCGGCGCAGCTCGTCGAGGGCCGCCCGGCTGGTCGCCTCGACGGCCGCCAGCGAGCGCTTCGCCTCGGTCGGGTTGGCGTCGATCACGTGGCGGCCGACCCCCGACTGGACGGCGATGACGCTCAGGCTGTGGGCGACCACGTCGTGCAGCTCGCGGGCGATCTGGAGGCGCTCCTCGGCGCGTGACCGCTGGGCCCGCTCGACGGCCTCGCGCTGGCGCTGCGCCGCCTGCTCGGCCAGCCCGGCCACGTAGACCCGCCGGACCCGCACGCTGTCGCCGACGAACCAGGAGGCGGTGGCGACGAGGGCCGAGGCGAGGGCGGCGCCGGCCAGGCCGTGGGCACCGGTGGCGGCGGCCGCCGTGACGAGCACGACGAGCTCGGTGCCGAGCACGGCCAGGGACGGTCCCCGCGGCGTGGTCGAGGACACCTGGTACATCGGCAGGGCCAGCAGCACGTCCGGGGCGCTGGTCGGTGCGCCGCCGACGCCGCGGGCCACGTCGAACAGGACGGCAGCCGTCATCAGCACGAGGGCGCCCGGGGGGCTCGTTCGCCGCACGGCGATCGAGACGGCGGCGAGGCCCCACACGACAACCGTGGTGAGCTCCGCCCCGGTCGCTCCGACGCTCGCGGCGAGGTGGAGGTAGTGGAGGCCGTCCAGCGCGGCCAGCAGCCCGGCGAGCAGCCAGTCGGCGAGCTGGCGCTGCCCCGGGGTGACCCGGTGGAGCAGCGGTGGCCGGGGAGCGGCCGGCTCCGACAGCGGTTCCACCCGCGCAGCGTACCGAGCCCGGCCGGGAGCGGCATCGGCCGCAGGTCGCGCGTCGCGCCGCGCTCGTACGACTGGAGGAGTACGGCGGAAGCGACCGGGGGCCGACGACAGGCGATCGGGGCCACGCCAGGATGGCGGGCGAGGCCTCGCACGCCGGCCCGGAGGGAGCGCACCATGGGAAGAAGGCCGTGATCGAGGCCCGCAGCCTGACCAAGCACTACGGGGACAAGCTGGCCGTCGACCAGCTCAGCTTCACGGTGCGCCCCGGGGTCGTCACCGGGTTCCTCGGCCCGAACGGGTCGGGCAAGTCGACCACCATGCGGATGATCATGGGGCTCGACCTGCCGAGCGGGGGAAGCGCCACGGTGAACGGCAAGCGCTACCGCGACCTGGCCTGGCCGCTGCACGAGGTGGGGGCGCTGCTCGAGGCCAAGGCGATCCACCCCGGACGCTCCGCCCGGGGCCACCTGCAGATGCTGGCCGACACCCACGGCATCTCGAGGGGGCGCATCGACGAGGTGCTCGACCTCGTCGGCCTGGGCGACGCCGCCGGCCGGCGGGCCGGCAAGTTCTCGCTCGGCATGGGCCAGCGGCTCGGGATCGCCGCCGCCCTGCTCGGCGACCCCGGGGTGCTGCTGTTCGACGAGCCGGTCAACGGCCTCGACCCGGACGGCATCCGGTGGGTGCGCAACCTGCTCCGCTCGCTCGCCGGGGAGGGCCGCACCGTGCTCGTGTCGAGCCACCTGATGAGCGAGATGGCCCTCACGGCTGACGACGTCGTGGTGATCGGGCGGGGCCGGCTCATCGCCGAGACGTCGATCGGCGAGCTCACCTCGCAGAGCTCCCAGCGCTACGTCACCGTGCGGGTGGCAGGCGACCCGGACCTGCTGGTGGCGACGCTGCGCGGCGCCGGCGCCTCGGTGGTCGCCGAGGGGGACGGGGCGCTCACCGTCCAGGGAGCCGAGGCGGCGGGGATCGGCGAGCTCGCCGGCTCGCTCGGGGTGGTGCTGCACGAGCTGTCCCCCCACGCCGCCTCGCTCGAGGAGGCGTTCATGGAGCTGACCGACGACAGCATCGACTACCGCGGCGGGCCGGCCGCCCCGCTCGTGAAGGGAGGCTCGAGGTGACCACCGCATCGACCACCGGCGGCGGGGGGCGCGCCGTCGCCGTCCGCGCCGCCCCGGCGCCGTCACGCCTGGTGCCCCCCGGCAAGGCCTCGTTCGCCGGGCTGCTCCGGTCGGAGTGGACCAAGCTGCGCACCGTCCGCTCGACGGTGTGGTCGCTCGCCGTCGTCGTCGTGATCAGCGTCGGGGTCGGCGTGCTCGCCACGGCCGAGACCCGCGCCCACTGGAGCCCGAGCCAGGCGGTCGGCTTCGACGCCACCCGGCTCAGCCTGATCGGCGTGTTCTTCGCCCAGCTCGTCGTCGGGGTGCTCGGCATCCTCGTCGTGAGCAGCGAGTACGGCACCGGCACCATCCGGGCGACCCTCGCCGCCACGCCCCGCCGGCCGCACGTCCTTGTGGCCAAGGCCGCCGTGTTCGGCGCCGTGGCCCTCGTCGTCGCCGAGGTGGTCGCCTTCGTCTCCTACCTGGTCGGCCAGGCGCTCCTCACGGCGCCGGCCACCCACACGTCGCTGTCCGACCCCGGTGCCCTGCGCGCCGTCATCGGGAGCGGGCTCTACCTGTGCGTCCTCGGGCTCTTCGCCCTCGGGCTGGCCACGGTCATCCGCCACACGGCCGGGGCGATCGGGGCGTTCGTCGGCATCCTGCTCGTCCTGCCCCTCGTGGTCTCGGCGCTCCCGTCGTCGCTCTCCCACGCCCTCGAGCGCTACCTGCCGGAGCGGATCGGCCAGAACCTGATCTCGGCGCACCTCCATCCGGCGTCGTTCACCCCCTGGGCCGGCTTCGTCGTCCTCTGCGGGTACGCCGCAGCCATGCTGGTCCTCGGGGGTGTGCTCCTGGCACGGCGCGACGCCTGATCCCCGGCCGGGGCGACCGCCCCGGGGGAGGCCCTCAGGGCACGGGGAGCACGGCGTTCACCTGGCCGGTCCCGTGCCTGCTCGTGGTTGCGTGCGGTTGCGGCGTCCCGGCGCGACCCGAGCGGCAGCGGGCCTGGTGCGGTCGAGCGCCTACGAAGGGGCGGCCGCTCGGTAGCGGCTGCGGGCGAGCTCGCTGATCGGCGCCGGCTGGACGGTCGCTCGGATGGTCACCTGGGCATGTGGCTCGACCTGGAGCTTGGAGGAGTTGGGGCGCTCCCCCCAGACGACCGACACCGCCGTCCCGGGCTCGGCGTAGGCGCGGTCGACGACGGCGAGCGACAGGACGGCCCGCTCGTTCGCCGTGGAGCAGGTCCAGGTCGACCGGCCGATGTGGCGACCGTCCACGGTGACCCGGTCGTGCTGGAAGGTGGCAGAGAGGGCCATCGGGAGCTTGAGGAACTTCGCGCCGGGGCCAGGGTGGAAGAGGGACCCGGTGGCGCGGGCGACGTCGTCGCCGTCCCATACGAGGGTGACCTTGGCCCGCGCTCGGTCGTCGCCGCGAGCGACCATCTGCTCGAGGGCGTCCCGCCCGACGAAGTCGTGGTCGAAGCGGACGATGCGTCCGTACCCGAGGTCGTACGGGGTGAAGTAGTAGTCGCCGATGTCCGACGAGAAGAAGCTGCCGCCGAGCGGCGAGATCGTCTCGTAGGCCCGGTCGTCGAGCCACTCGCGGTAGCCGGGGTGGCTCCGCCCCGCCCGCCGCGCGGATGGCCTGTTCGAGATGCTTCGGCATTCTGCTCTCCTCAACGCGATGGGGCACGACCGCGTCCGTCCGCCATCCCGAGGGGCGACCGCCCGGCGGCGTGCCAGGGCGACCACGGCATCGGGTCTGCGGGTGCGGCCATCCTTCCCTCTTGCGCCCGGCCGGCTCCGCCGCGGCGGTCGTGGGCGCCCGCAGCGGGCCGTTCTGGCGCCGGCAACCGTGCCGTATATGATACGACCGGGGGTGGAAAGGTTGTCGGAAGCGCCATTGCTGCGTGCGCCGGGCAAGATCATCGGTGTGCACGTGAACTACCGGAGCCGTGCGGCGCAGCGGGGCTCGACCCCACCGTTCCCGACCTACTTCTTCAAGCCGCCGACGACGGTCGCGGCGAGCGGTGACCCGGTCGTGCGACCGCGGGAGTGCGAGCTGCTCGTGTTCGAGGGCGAGATCGCGCTCGTCATGGGCGAGCGAGCCCACCGGGTGTCGCTCGACGCGGCCTGGTCGCACGTGGGGTGGGTCACCGCAGCGAACGACTTCGGCCTCTACGACCTTCGCCACGCCGACCACGGCTCGAGCGCGCGCTCGAAGGGCATCGACGGGTACACCCCGATCGGGCCCCGGATGCTCGAGGCGGAAGGGATCGATCCGGCGTCGTTGCGGCTCCGGAGCTGGGTGGACGGGAAGGTCGTGCAGGAGGCGTGGACCCGTGAGGACCTGCTCTTCGATCTCCGGCTGCTCGTGGCCGACCTCTCCCGGCTGATGACGCTCGAGCCCGGTGACGTGATCCTCACCGGGACGCCCGCAGGAGCGGGGGTGGTCGAGCCGGGCGCCGTGGTCGAGGTCGAGGTCACCGTGGAGGGCGGAAGGGCAGGCGTGGCAGCTGCGGGGAGCACGGGCCGGCTGGTGAGCCAGATCGTCGAGAGCGACCTCGCCATGCCCGAGGTCGGGGCGATGCCGAAGGTGGACGACCCGCTGCGTGCCCTCGCCCGGGGGGAGCCGGCCGCGGCGCCGGCCGAGGAGGACCGGAGCGTGCGCAGGGCGCTCGGCTCGGTGTCGACGGCGACGCTTGCCTCGCAGCTGCGTCGCCGGGGGCTCGAGGACTGCATCTTCGACGGCGTCCGGCCGACCCGCCCGGACGCCCGCATGGTGGGCCGGGCCCGGACGCTCCGTTACGTGCCATTTCGTGCCGACCTGTTCGAGCAGCGGGGCAGCGGGATGAACGCGCAGAAGCGCGCCGTGGAGTCGCTGCAGCCCGGTGAGGTGCTCGTGATCGAGGCACGCGGGGTGACGTCGGCCGGGACGATCGGGGACCTCCTTGCGCTGCGCGCGTCGCAGCGCGGCGCGTGCGGGATCGTCACCGACGGGGCCGTGCGGGACGTGGCGGCGCTCGGGGCGCTGTCGATCCCGACGTTCCACGACGGCGCGCATCCTGCCGTGCTCGGCCGGCGGCACGTGCCGTGGGAGACGGACGTGGTCATCTCGTGCGCGGGAGCGACCGTGCAACCCGGGGAGCTGGTCGTCGGCGACGGCGACGGTGTCGTCGTCGTGCCGGAGGCGGTCGCCGGAGCGATCGCGCACGATGCTGTCGAGCAGGAGCAGGAGGAGCGGTTCATCGCGCTGCAGCTGGCAAAGGGTGCGTCGGTCGCCGGGCTCTACCCGCTGTCCGGAGAATGGCGGGTGGCCTACGCCGCATGGCGCGAGGAAGAGGCAGGGCGATGAGCACGGGCACCGAGGAGGTGACGAGGCCGAGGTCGAAGGCCGACCAGGCGCACGAGATGATCCGGCAGTGGATCGTCGAGGGGATCTTCGAGCCCGGCGAGCGCCTCGTGCTCGAGCGCATCGCCAGGGAGCTCGACGTCAGCGTGGTGCCGGTGCGCGAGGCGCTGCGGCGCCTCGAGGCGGAGGGCTACGCCACCTTCGAGCGCAACGTGGGGGCGAGGGTGTCGATGATCGAGACGCCCGCGTACGGCGAGTCGATGGAGATGCTGGCGATCCTCGAGGGGGCGGCGACGGCGCTCGCCGTCGCGCACCTGGCGAGGAGGGACCTCCAAGAGGCACGTCGGATCAACGCGCGGATGGCGGCGAGGCTCGAGCACCTGGACCCGGTCGAGCTCACCCAGCGCAACAAGGCGTTCCACGAGACGCTCTACCGGCGCTGCCCGAACGGGCGGCTCGTCGCCGAGATCGACCGGGAGTGGTCCCGGCTTGCCGTCATCCGGCGGTCGACGTTCGTCTTCGTGCCGCACCGGGCGCCGGAGGCGATCGCGGAGCACCTCGGGCTGCTCGAGGCCATCGGTGCGGGCGCGCCGGAACGGGAGATCGAGCTGCTCGTCCGGGAGCACACGCTGGCCACCGCGCATGCGTTCCTCGATCGGGCCCGCCGCGACGCGGAGGCGGCCGAGCGATGAGGTGGCGGAGCGACCCGAGCCAGATCCGCGGTTCCATCGCCCCGGTGGTCACGCCGTTCGACGCGGAGGGTGCGGTCGATCTCGAAGGACTGCGGGGGCTCGTACGTTGGCAGGTGGCGAGCGGGTCGCACGGCATCTCGATCGGTGGCTCGACCGGCGAGCCGAGCGCGCTCGGCGTGGGGGAGCGCATCGCCGCGATGGCGGCGGCGAGCGAGGTGATCGACGACCGGGTCCCCTTTCTTCCCGGCACGGGCTCGACGCGTCTCGACGAGACTCTGGAGCTCACCGAGGCGGCGGCCTCGCTCGGGGCGGACGCCGTGCTCGTGATCACGCCCTACTACGCCCGGCCCACCCAGGAAGGGCTGGTGGCGTGGTTCGCCGCCGTGGCGAGCGAGTTCCCGTCGCTGCCGATCGTCATCTACAACGTGCCGTCACGCACCGCCGTCGACGTCGCGCCAGAGACGGTGGCGCAGCTGCGGCGCCGCTTCGACAACGTCGTCGGCGTGAAGGAGACCACGAAGGACTTCGAGCACTTCTCCCGCGTCCTGAAGGTGGCCGGAAGGGACACGCTCGTCTGGTCGGGCATCGAGCTGCTCTGCCTCCCGCTGCTCTCCCTCGGCGGGGTCGGCTTCGTCAGCGCGGTCGCGAACGTGGCGCCGGAGGCGGTCGCACGGATGTACGAGTGCTGGGACCAGGGTCGCCACGAGGAGGCCCGCGCCCTGCACTACGCCCTCCACCCGCTCGTCGACCTGGTCTTCGTGGAGACCAATCCGGCGCCGGTGAAATGGGTGCTGCACCGGTCGGGCCTGATCGGCTCGGCGGTCGTCCGGCCGCCGCTCGCCGGTCTGAGCGAGCCGGGCCAGGCCCGAGCCCGAGCGTTGCTCTCGGAGGGCGCCGAGGTGGTGCACGGGCCGATCGCCGAGCTCGCAGCCAGCTTGGGCACGGGGCGGGGCGAGTGAGGAGGGTGCCCAGGTGACTGCCGTAGGGGTCGACGCCGACGAGCTCGACACCGGGCTGCCGATCACCCAGGCGCTCCGGGATCTCCGAACACCGTTCGGGGGGATCAAGGCAAGTGGCGTCGGCCACGAGGGCGGCGAGCGGAGCCTCGACCTCTACACCGAGGAGCGGATGGTGCACGTGGCGCTCGAGCGGGCCGAGGTGCCGCGATTCGGTCGCGGCAGAGCGGGCGGAGCGCGCCCGTGATCCCGACCGAGCCGCAGCCGGACCCCGATGCCCCGGACATCGTGCGGGCCGCCTATGCCTGCCTGACCGTCACCGACCTCTCGGCCGCACGGTGGTTCTACGTCGACATGTTGGGCTTCGTCGTGAGCGACGAGGACGCCGACACGCTCTACCTGCGCGGCTTCGACGAGCTCACGCATCACAACCTGGTGCTCCGGCGAGCAGCACGCCCCGCCCTGTCGCACCTCGCCTACCGGGTGCGGTCGGCGCGTGACCTCGAGCTGGCGGAGCGGCTCTTCGCACGAGCCGGGTGTCGCAGCCGGCTCGTCCCGGCAGGTACGACGCTCGGGATCGGCGAGGCGCTGCGGGTCGAGGACCCGCTCGGGTTCACGATCGAGCTGTTCGCCGACGCCGAGCGCCCGGACCGTCTGACGCAACGCTACGAGCTGCGCGCCGGGGCCGAGCCGGCCCGGCTGGACCACTTCAACCTGGTGGTGTCCGACGTCCGCCAGGGCTACGACCACCACCGCCGTCTCGGCTTCGGCTGCTCCGAGACCATCGAGGAGGGCGACACGCTGTACGCGGCGTGGATGTTCCGGAAGCAGACCGTCCACGACGTCGCGCTCACGGGCGGCGATGGCCCCAGGTTCCACCACGTGGGCTTCTTCGTGCACGAGTCGCACAACGTCCTGCGCACCTGCGACCGCTTCGGGGCGGTGCACGAGGAGGCCCATCTCGAACGGGGCCCGGGTCGTCACGGGATCTCGAACGCCTTCTACGTCTACCTGCGGGACCCCGACGGGCACCGGGTGGAGATGTACACGAGCGACTACTACACGGGTGACCCCGACCACGAGACGCTCCGGTGGAGCGTCCACGATCCTCGTCGACGGGACTTCTACGGGAACGAGGTGATCCCCACCTGGTACACGGAGGCCTCGGCGGTGCTCGACCTCGACGGCAACGAGCAGCCGGTCCGGCGGATCGAGCAGCCGGCGGAGCACATGGTCGGTGCGGACGGCTTCACCTCGCCGGCGGATCCGGTGGCGCGCACGAGCTGAGCCCGAACGTGGTCGCACGCAGGGTGCAGCCGGCACCCGCGGCACCGCGTCAGGCCGGGGGAAGGCCGAGGGCGCTGCGGGCGGCAGACGCCGCGTCGGTCGCCCAGGCGGTGCGGAGGCGGGTGAGGGTGGGGCCGCCCGGTGGTGCACCGGCCTCGATCCAGCGCTCGAGCGCCCAGTGGATGACGCCGCCTCGCGCGACGAGCCAGTGGAGGGCGGGCTGGGCGGTGCTCGGCCAGGTGTGGCCGGCGAGGCGCTGGTCGAAGTGGGCGTAGGCGGCGGCGAGCTGGGCGGCGACGCGCAGGCGGGTGGCCGGGGGAAGGCGCGGCCAGGTGGCGGACAGGGCGTTGAACCGGTTGAGGACGCGGTCGATCGCCCCGGCGAGGAGGAGGTAGCGGCGGGCGTAGCCGGTCGGGGGCAGGAGGGCGAAGGTGTCGCCGGTGACGGGCGTCGGCACGAAGTCGCCGCCACGATCGGACATCAAGGTGACGCCGTCGGCGAGCGTCAGGACCGGGTCGGCGCCGTTCACGGTGAGATCGGTGAAGGTGACGTCGGAGAGGGACGGGTAGGGGACGTCCTGGCCCGACCCGAGCAGGGCGGGGTCCTCCTGGAACCACTCGGCCTGGTCGTAGCCGCCCGCCGCCCCCGCCAGCACCCTGGTCACGGTGGTGCCGGTGGTGACGTCGGTGAGCTGCGCCGTCCAGCGGGCGCCCACCCGGCGCAGGCTGGCCCGGACCACGGCCCCGGCGGTCACCGGCCCGAGCGGCTGGGCGTGGAAGCCGACGGCGGGATCGCTCCAGAACAGCTCGTAGGTGGGCGCCGACGCGGTGGCGAGCTGCTCGACGGTGCCGATCTGGACGAAGGGCGGACCGTGGACGTTCTGGGCGCCGATCCAGGTGCTGGCCGAGCCGGGGCGCGAGCTCGGGGCGATGGCCGGCACGGCCCACGATGCGCCGAGCTGGTCGACCGACGGGACCTGCACGTGGTAGCCACCGAAGCCGGTGACCGGGGCGATTGCGGCCGCCTCCTCGGGCCGGGGCGGTGGAGCAGGCCAGCCGGGATGGGCCGCCCCGGCGCTGCGGGGAAGGCCGGCGACGGTGAGGGGGGCCAGCAGCAAGAGGGTCGCCGGCACGCGGCGACGGGTCCGTCCGAGCATCGGGGTGCCTCCTCCCGCCATCGGCCGCCGTCCGTGGCGACAGCTCATCTTCCCCCAGGTCATCTTCCCCCAGGCGGGGCAGCGGACGCAGGAGGCGGGGTGCGACGCAGGTGGAGCGGCGTGGTCGGCGCGTGCTCGAGCGCGCCGTGGACGACGTCGCCTCGACGCAGGGGGCGAAGGTCCCTGGTGCCCTGCGGGTGGGGTGGCGCAGGCTGCAAGCCAGCGGTACGGGTGGCCGGCAGGGATGCGCCGGCCCGCAGGCGAGGAGGTGGGGGGCGGTGGCGCTGCCGGTGGCGGTACGTGGCGGGGCGGCGGCCCGCCTGCTGCCCGGCCGGGGCCGGGGCGCGGCGGGGTGGTGGAGGTGGGCGGCAGCGGTCGTTGCGCTGTTCGTGCTGGTGACGGTGCTGCGGTGGCAGTACGACCGCGCCGGCGAGGCCGTGGCGCTGCTCTACCTCGTCCCGATCGTGCTCGGCGCCGTCCGGTTCGGCCGGCGTGGGGGGATCACCACCGCCGGGGCCGCCATGACGGCGTTCGTCGTGCTCGCCGCCGTCGACGGGCGGGGCGACCTCGACCTGACCGGGTGGGCCGGTCCGCTGCTGGCCATGGCGATCGTGGGTGGGCTCGTCGGCCACCTGGTGTCGCTGGCGGCGCTTCGGGACGTGCTCGGCACGGTCCAGGCCGACGAGCGGCGCCGGCTGGAGCGCGTGTGCGACGCCCAGCACCAGGCGCTGGTCGCCGGGGACGGGGTCGTCCAGGGGGTCGCCGCTGCGTGCTGGCTGCTCGAGGAGGGCCGCAGCGAGGAGGCCAAGGCACTGCTCGGCGCGGCAGTGGCGGACGGCGTCGCCTCGCTCAGCCGCGGGCTCGCCGCCGAGCGGGACCTGGGGGTGCCATAGCACGCCGGCCGCTCGGCGGGGGTGGCGAGCCGGCGATGCCTGGAGGGCCGGCTGGGTGCCTGCGGTACGCTTCGCCGGGTGGAGCCGGCGACGTCGAGCCCGACCGGTCGCGGCGCCCGGCGAGGCGGATCGGTCACGAGCCACGACGTTGCCCGCCTCGCCGGCCTGTCCCAGTCGACCGTGTCGCGGGCGCTGCGCAACGACCCCCGGGTGAGCGAGGCGACCCGGCTCCGGGTGCAGGCGGCGGCCGGGGAGCTGGGGTACGTCCCGAACGTCACCGCCCGGAACCTCGTGCTGCGGGAGACCCGGATGGTCGGGATGGTGGTCACCGACATGCGCAACCTGTACTACCCGAACCTGATCGCCCCGTTCCACGAGGAGCTGGCCGCCCACGGCTACCGGATGGTGCTCTTCACCGAGCAGGTCGCCGGCGAGCAGGCGCCGCTGCTCCTGCAGAGCCTCGTCGACCGGGGGGTCGACGGGGCCGTGCTCGTCACGCCGACCCTGGACAGCCCGCTGCCCGGCGAGCTGGCACGCCAGAAGCTCCCGTTCGTCTACCTGACCCGAGAGGCGGAAGGGGTGGCCGCCGACGCCGTCGTCATCGACGACGCCCTCGGCGCCTCGCTCGTGGCGGCCGAGATCGTGCGGCTCGGTCATCGCCGGATCGGTGCGATCTTCGGGCCGACCAACACGAGCACGGGCGTGCACCGCGAGCGCGGCTTCCGGGCCGGCCTGCGGGCGGCGGGCATCGAGCTCCCCGACGAGGTGGTGCGCCGCGGGGAGTACGTCGACGCCACCGGCTTCTCGGCGATGCAGGAGCTGATGGCCCTCGACTCGCCCCCGACGGTCGTCGCCTGCTGCAGCGACCTCGTCGCCGTCGGGGTGGTCAACGCGGCCCGCGCCCTTGGGCTGCGCGTCCCGGAGGACGTGTCGGTCACCGGCTGGGACGACCTGCCGCTCGCCGCCTGGGAGACCTTCCGCCTGACGACGGTCCACGTCCCGATGAACGACATGGCGCACGCCGCGGCCAGGCTGCTCGTCGAGCGGATCGAGGCCTCGATCGCCCCGCCGCCGCGCCGCGTCCTGTTCGAGCCGCGCCTCGTCCCTCGCGCCACCCTTGCCCCGCCATCGCCCGCCGGCGACGGGTCGGCGCCCCCGGCGCGCCCTCGCCGGCCGTCTCGGGGGCGCTGACCACCCTCGGCGCCGCCGGGAGGTCGCGCCGGAGCCGGCCGCCAAGGCGCCGGACCCCGAAGCGCCGGACCCCCGAAGCGCCGGACCCCCGAAGCGCCGGGCGTCAGCGGGTGGGCAGGGCGAGGACGTCGACGGGCCGAGCCGGTGGTCGACCGGCCGGCCGGTCGAGGAGGGCCGCCAGCGCCGCCTCGAGGCGGGTGTCGCCGACCTCCACCTCCTCGATCGCAAGGCCGAGCCGGGTCGCCGCAGCAGCGGCCCTCCCGCGCAGCTCGGGGGTCGGCGCCTGGGCGAGCCAGACGGCACGGCGGTAATTGCCGAAGTAGTCGTCGCGCAGCTCCGGGTGGCGGTCGAGGCCCAGCCCGCGCCAGACGAGCCGATCGAAGCCACGGACGAGGAAGTCCGTCAGGTAGAAGGTGCCCGGATCGTGCGGCGCCCCGCACGAGAGCTCGAAGCAGTCCGACCCGGGAAGGCGCGGCAGGTCGTCGAGCCCACCGGCGGTGCCGCAGTCGGCATAGGCCACGACGTCGGCCGGCCCGGCGCCGTCGACGGCGGCCCGGATCCGCTCGGGGCGGTTGTGCAGCTGGGCAGGCAGCGGACGGATCTCGAGGTCCCAGCCCCGGCGCGCCGCGATGCGGCGGATCTGCAGGGCCAGCGCCCCGCAGCTCACCACGACGGTCCGGACCGGTTGCTCGTCGGTCATGACTACGTATGCTACCGTCGGGGGGACGGCAGGAGGAGGCGCGACATGCGAGACGGCGCGTCGGAGGTGGTGGTCCGGCCGGAAGCGCTCGAGGCGCTCGTCGCCGCGCTGCTCGCCCACGGCGGGATGGAGCGGGAGGGGGCAGCGCTGACGGGCAGGCTGCTCGTCCAGACCAACCTGTGGGGCATCGACTCGCACGGCGTGCTGCGGGTGCCGACCTATCTCGAGCGGCTGCGCGCCGGTGGGATCAACGGACGGGCGCGGCCGCACGTGACGGCGGCATGGGGGGCGATGTCGCTGCTCGACGGAGAGGACGGCAGCGGGTTCGTGGTGGCGACGGCGGCCATGCACGAGGCGATCCGCCTGGCCGGCGAGCACGGCATCGGCATGGCGGCGGCGGTCAACAGCAACCACTTCGGCGCCGCAGGCCTCTATGCCCGCCTGGCGGCAGAGGCGGGCCTCGTCGGCATCGCCATGACCAACGTGGCGCCGAACGTGGTGGCGCCCGGGGGCGCACGCCCGGTGGTCGGCAACAACCCGATGGCGATCGCCGCGCCGACGGGGGCGGGGTTCCCTTTCGTCGTCGATGTCTCGTTCTCGGCTGTGTCCGGGGGGAAGCTGCTCCTCGCGAGCGAGAAGGGTGAGCGGATCCCGCTCGGGTGGGCGACCGATCGGGAGGGGCAGCCGACGGACGACCCGGCGGTCGGGTTCGCCGGCTTCCTGCTGCCGATGGGCGGGTTCAAGGGCCTGGGGCTGGCGTACGCCGTGGACATCCTGTGCGGCGTGCTCACCGGCGGTGCGTTCGGGAGCGACCTGCGCGGCACCTATGCCGGCGCGAGCGTGCCGAGCAGGACGTCGCACCTCATGCTGGCGTTCGATCCGGGCGTGCTGGGCGGTCGTGACGAGCTGCCGCAGCGGATGGCGGCCTACGTGGAGATGATCCGCTCCTCGCCGCTGCGCGACCCGGCCGGCGAGATGCTGTTGCCGGGCGAGCTGGAGCACCGCAGCGCGGCGCGCCGGCGCGCCGGCATCCCATTGCCGCGCTCGCTGCACGACGAGCTGGTCTCGCTGGCCGAGCAGGCCGGACTGACCGCTCGCCTCGAGGTGGCGGGCGGGTAGCCCACCCGCCCCGCCGCCCCGCCGCCCCGCCGCCCCGCCGCCCCGCCGGCCGACCGGCCCGTTGCGGCACTCAGGTGCGCGCTGCCTGACGCGCCCGGTAGCGAGCGATCCAGGCAGCACCCCACTCGTCGCGCCCGAGGAGGACGTCGGTTGCCCGGACCGCTTCGACGGTGTCGTCGCGCCGGGCGTCCATGATGGCGCTCGTCAGACCGTGGCTGGCGGCGACGGCGAGGAAGGCGGCGCCGAGGGCGTGCCGCCCGGGCATCCCGAAGGTCGTGTTGGAGGCGCCGCAGGTCGTGTTGACGCCGAGCTCGTCGCGAAGGAGCCGGAGGGTGTCGAGGAAGCAGGTGACGGCCCGGGGCTCGGTGCCGATCGGCAGGGCGAGCGGGTCGATCAGGACGTCCTCGGGTGGGATCCCGTGGTCGGCGGCCGCCGCGACGATCTTGCGGGCGACAGCGAGGCGCCGGTCGGGGTCCAGGGAGACCTCGTCGTCGGTGCACAGGCCGATCACGGCGGCGCCGTGGCGGGCGACGACCGGTAGCACGGCCTCGAGCCGGTCGTCCTCGCCGGTGACGGCGTTGACGAGGGCCTTGCCGTCGTAGGCGGCGAGCCCGGCGTGGAGGGCCTCGACGATCGAGGAGTCGATGCACAGCGGGAGGTCGCATCGGCCCTGGACGAAGGGCACGGCGCGCCCCATCAGCCCGACCTCGTCCGCGAGCGGGTCGCCCACGTTGACGTCGAGCACGTCGGCACCGCCGGCCACCTGCTCGGCGACGTCCGTCTCGAGCTGGGACAGGTCGCCCGCCTGGAGCTGGGCCTGGAGCCGGGCGCGGCCGGTCGGGTTGATGCGCTCGCCGATGACGCAGAACGGCGAGTCGGGACCGATGGCGACGGTCCGGGTGGGCGACTGGATGATGGTCCGCATGGGGGTCTCCTTTGATTCGGGGGCAGCTGGGGCGATTCGGGGGCAGCTCGGGCAAC
>JAKBAA010000119.1 GCA_021809425.1 Actinomycetes bacterium
GAACTCGTCGACCTCATCGGTGTCGTAGCCGCGCAGACGGTCGCGGAACTCCACCTCGCGTAGGACCTTGCCGGTGACCTCCATGGCGGCGATGGTAGTCCCGCGAGGTCGCCGGATCGTGGATGGTCAGGGCAAGCTAGGCAGCCCGATCGGCGCCTGGAGCCCGATCGGCGCCCGCCCCGAGCGCCCCGCCGGGAACCGGTGGCTGACCGACTGACCGGGTGACCGACTGACCGGGCGACGGGGTGACCGGGTGACCGCTGGTCGACCGGGACCGTCAACCCAGGAGCGGCGGATCAGAAGCGGCGGAGGACGCTCAGGACGATCTCGAGGGCGATGAAGACGGCGAGCGGCGACAGGTCGAGCGCGGCCCCGCCGCCGCCGAGGCGTAGTGGTGGCAGCACCCGGCGCACCGGGACAAGCACCGGGTCCGTCACCGCGCCGAGCACGCGGACGACCCGGGAGAGGCGGGACCAGGGGTTGATCGGGAACCAGGTGAGGACGATGCGGACGAGCAGGACGACGAGGTAGGCCTGCACGACGTCGATCAGGATGCGAACGATCACCGCACCACCGTCGCGCACGGGAGGCCGCGCGCGTTGCGCGCGCCGGTCACGATTCGATCAACCCCCGCTCCTGGAGGCGCTGGCGCTCCTCGGCGGACACCTCGACGTTCGACGGGGTGAGGAGGAAGACCTGGTCGGCCACCTTCTCCATGGTGCCCGCCAGGGCGTAGGTGAGGCCGGAGCAGAAGTCGATCATCCGCCGGGACAGGTCGCGGTCGCTCACCTGGAGGTTGACGATCACCGGGTTGCTCTGCTTGACGAGATCGCCGATCTCCTGGGCGTCGCTGAACCGGCTCGGCGTGACGACCCGGGGGCGGGCGGTGCGGCTCGGGACGAGCGGGCGGACCACCCCGTGGCGGGCGCTCCCGTTGGCGCTCACCTCGTCGCGCGACAGCGTGCGCACCGTGCTGGAGGCCCGGTCGACCGGCACCGTCTCCCGCTCCCGCTCGGCGAACCGGTCGCGCTCGGCGAACCGGTCGCGCTCGGGGAACCGGTCGCGCTCGCGCTCGGGGAACACGGTGTGCGCCCGTGGGGTCGGCGTGGGCATCGCAGCGGTCTCGTCGTCCTCGGGCCCGTAGTCGTCGAAGAAGTCGTCGTCCTCGACGTCCTTCAGCCCGAGATAGGCGAGCGCCTTGTCCATGAACGTTGCCATTGAAACCCCTCCTTCGGGCGGTCCTATTGTGACACCTCGACGGCGCCGGGGCGGGCACCGAAGAGGGCCCGCCCGAGCCGCACGCAGGTGGCGCCCTCGGCGACGGCCAGCTCGAGGTCGTCGGTCATGCCCATCGAGCGCACCGCCAGCCCGAGGTCGTCGGCGAGACGGCGGACCGAGGCGAACGCCTGGCGGGCTGGCTCCCCGCCACCGGCCGGGGCGACGGTCATGAGCCCGCGCACGTCGAGCGCGAGGCGGCGCAGGGCGGCGACGAGCGGCGCCACCGCTGCCGGCGCCACCCCGGGGCGGCCAGGGTCCTCCACCGTGCGCACCTCGACGAGGACGGCGGCCCCCGGCGAGCGGGTGGCGATCGCCTCCCCCTCTGCAAGGCGGTCGACGCCTTCGTAGCAGTGCACGATCGGCGCGAGGCGAGGCAGCTTGTTGCGCTGGATCGGGCCGAGAAAATGCCACTGCAGTGCAGCCACCAGGTCTCCGCCGGCGCCGGGCTCGGCGGCCAGGGCGGCTGCCTTCTCGACGAGCTCGTCGGCGTAGTTCTCCCCGACCCGCACCAGCCCGCACGCGAGCGCCGCCCGCACCGCCGGCAGGCCGAAGCCCTTCGTGACGGCCACCACCTCCACCCGGGCCGGGTCGCCCCCGGCGGCGGCGATCCGCCGGCGGGCGGTGGCCAGGCGGGCGGCCACCTCGTCCGGTCCGGCCCCGGACGGCCGCACGATGGTGCCGGTCACGGGGCCACCCGGTAGAGCACCAGGGCATGGCGCCCCTCGTCGCGCCGGGCGCGGTGGGAGAAGTAGCCCGGGTCGCACCCGGTACAGCCGGCGAGCGGGACCGGCGCCGGAACGCCGGCCCGGGCGAGCGCCGCAGCAACGGCCGCCGGCACGTCGAGCGCCAGCGCCCCCTCGCTCGTGCGCCCCCGCACCGACGGCCCGAGGCGCGCCGCGACCTCGTCCAGGTCGCCGGCGCCGAAGGCGTAGCACTCCGGGTGGATGCACGGCCCGAGCACGGCGCTGATGTCGCCGGCGCCGGCTCCCCGCATCTCGTCCACCGTGGCCTCGAGGACCCCGGCGAGCAGCCCGCGCCAGCCGGCGTGGGCGACGGCGATCACCCCGTCGGCGCTCGCCAGCCCGACGAGGGCACAGTCGGCGCCGAGCACGGCGATCGCCTGGCCGACCTCGCTCGTGACGACGGCGTCCGCCTCCACCTCGCGCCGTCCGGCCGGGCAACCGCCGGCAGGGCCACCGCCGGCAGGGCTACCGCCGGTTGCGAGCACGAGGACGGACCGTCCGTGCACCTGGTGCGGGGTTGTCCACGGCAGGTCGACAAGCGCCCGACGGCGGCCGGCGGCGACGTCGCCGAGCGCGGCGCGCAGGTCGCCGTGGCGGCGGTCGCTCACGACCACCCGGCAGCCACCTGGCAGCACGCCAGGCCCCTCTCGTCTAACGCAGGAACGAGGGGACGTCGAAGTCGTCGTCGCCGAGGTCGAGGTCGTCGTCGCCGAACACGTCGACATTCGACAGGTCGTCGCCGGTCCCGGCCGCCGGTCGCGGCGCCTCGGCGTCGCCCCGTCCCGGGCCGCTTCCCGGACCGGTGCGGCGCGCCGGCTCGGCCGGCCGCTCCTCGTACCGGTCGAACCCGGCAGCGATCACCGTGACCCGCACCGTGTCGCCGAGCGACTCGTCGATGACGCTGCCGAAGATGATGTTGGCGTCCGGGTGGGCGTGGGCGTGGATCTCCTCCGCCGCCTCGTTCACCTCGAGCAGCCCGAGGCTCGGGCCGCCGGCGATGTTGAGCAGGATGCCGCGGGCCCCCTCGATCGACGCCTCGAGCAGGGGGCTCGTGATGGCGTGCTTGGCGGCGTTCAGCGCCCGGTCGTCCCCCGACGCCGTCCCCACGCCCATGATGGCCGTCCCGGCGTCGTGCATGACCGTCTTCACGTCGGCGAAGTCGGTGTTGATGACGCCCGGCACGTTGATCAGGTCCGTGATGCCCTTCACTCCCTGCAGCAGCACCTCGTCGGCCATCTTGAAGGCGTCCACCATCGAGGTCTTGGCGTCGGCGAGGGTGAGCAGGCGCTCGTTCGGGATGATGATGAGGGTGTCGACCTTCTCCTTCAGACGCTGGATGCCCGACTCGGCCTGCACCGAGCGACGGCGCCCCTCGAAGGCGAACGGGCGGGTCACCACGCCGATGGTGAGGGCGCCCAGGCTCTTCGCCACCTCGGCGACCACCGGCGCCGCACCCGTGCCGGTCCCACCGCCCTTCCCGGCGGTGATGAACACCATGTCGGCGCCCTTCAGCACCTCCTCGATCTCCTCGAGGTGCTCCTCGGCGGCGGCGCGCCCGACCTCGGGGTCGCTGCCGGCGCCGAGGCCCCGGGTGAGCTGGCGGCCGATGTCCAGCTTGATGTCGGCCTCGCTCATGAGCAGCGCCTGGGCGTCGGTGTTCACGGCGATGAACTCCACGCCCTTCAGACCGGCCTCGATCATGCGGTTCACCGCGTTGACGCCGGCGCCGCCGACGCCGACCACTTTGATGAGTGCGATGAAGTTCTGCGAAGCGCCGGTCATGGGTGAATCTTGCCTTCTTCCTACGGACGAGCTCGGGATTCGCCTGCAGCGCCGGCGTGCACCACGCGGGGCCGGGCCGTCTTGCTGGACCGGCGCCCCGCACACCCCCCGACGGCGGGAACGACGCGCCGCCACAAGATGCGCTGGGTCCCCTGCACCAGGGCGAGCGGCTGCAGCACCACGAACGACCAGTCCGCAACATAGGGCCGGTTCCTCATCGGGTCAAGACCGGCTGGGCGGGAACTCGCAGGTCGATCGTTACGATCGCGTGCAGCGGCACCTTGGCGAGCAGGGTGGACAGGGCCGTGAGCTTGGCCGTGAGGCCGGTGGCGTCACCGAGGACGACCACCGGTCCCTTCACCAGCTGGAGCTGGACACCGTCGGGCCCGTGGGCGACCGAGGCGACGCGAGCGGCCAGCGACGGCGGGAGGTCGGCGGCCACCTGCAGCGCCGGGAGGTCGGCTGCATCGGTGCTCCCCGGCGGGCCCACCCCGCCGACGACCGACAGCGCCACCAGGCCGGCAGGGCGGGGAACGCCGGTGGCGAGGACCCGGCCGTTGACGTCGAGCAGCGTGGCCTGGCCGCCGACGAGCGGCACGTAGGCGACGGGGCGGCGCTCGGTGATCGCCACGGTGACGCCGGTCGGCCAGTCGTCGACCACCCGGGCGCTCGCCACCCACGGGAGGCGCTCCAGGGCGGCCGCCGCGGCGCCGGTCGACAGGTCGGCGAGCGGCGGGTGGGCCGAGAGGCCGGTGACGGCGAGCACCTCGGCGCGCGACTCGTGCACGGCGCCGCGCAGGTGGACGACCTTGGCCGAGAGCAACGACGAGTGGAGCAGCACGAGCGCCGTGACGAGGAGGGCGACGGCGGTCAGCC
Source organism: Actinomycetes bacterium (assembly GCA_021809425.1). Taxonomy (GTDB): domain Bacteria; phylum Actinomycetota; class Acidimicrobiia; order Acidimicrobiales; family Bog-793; genus JAKBAA01. The sequence goes on from JAKBAA010000119.1 coordinate 4,680, forward strand.
CGGCGGACAGGGCGACGAGGCGCCGGTGCCCGGCCTCGCGGGCGACGGCCACCTTGCGGGCCCGAAGGCGCGGATCGGCGGCGATCGTCACGCGAACCCCACGAGCTGCAGCTCGGTCCGCAGCTCCACCCCGAGGCGGTCGGCCACCCGCCGGCGGACCTCGTCGATGAGCCGGCGCACGTCGTCGGCCGAGCCACCGGCGTCGGCCTGGACGAAGTTGGCGTGCTTGTCCGAGACCGCCGCCGTGCCCACCCGGAGGCCCTTGCACCCGGCCGCCTCGACGAGGCGACCGGCGGCGTCGCCGTCGGGGTTGACGAACACCGAGCCGGCGTTGCGCCCGCCCGGCTGGTGGACCCGCCGCCAGGCGACGATGTCGGCGATCTCGCCGGCGAGCACCGCCGGGTCGGCGCCGGGCTCGCCCTCGAGCTCGGCGGCGACGACCACCTCGGTCGGCCGGCACCGCGACCGTCGGTAGGAGAGGCCGAGCTCGGCCACCGACCGCCGGGCCAGCTCGCCCGTGGCGAGGTCGACGACGGTGGCAGCGACGAGGCGCGACGCCGTGTCGCACCCGTGACCGCCGGCGTTCCCCCGTACCGCACCGCCGACCGAGCCGGGGATCCCGACCGCCCAGGACAGCCCGCCCATCCCTGCGGTGGCGCACTGGCGGGCGAGCACCGGGTAGCGGACCGCCCCGCCGGCGACGACGAGCCCGGAGGGGCGCACCTCGAGCGCCTCGTACGCCCCGCCCAGCTGGACGCACAGCCCCGGGAACCCGCCGTCCGCCACGAGCAGGTTCGACCCGCACCCGAGCACCAGGACCGGGATGCCGCTCTCGGCCACCGCCGCCGCCACCGCCTCGAGGGCCGCCGGCCCGTCGAGCTCGACGAACAGGGCGGCCGCGCCGCCGACGCGGTAGGTCGTGCGCTCCCCGATCGGCTCGTCCCGCCGGGCCAGCCGGCCGAGGCGGGCCGCCGCGGCCTCGATCGCGCTGGGCGCGGCGCCCGGTCGCTCGCCGGTCACGACGGCGCTCACCAGGTCGGCTCGGCGAGCAGCTCGTCGGGCAGGCTGGTGAGGTCGCCGGCCCCGAGGGTCAGGCAGCAGTCGCCCGGGCGCAGCACGGCCCGTAGGTGGGTGACCAGGCCGGCACGCTCGGGCACGTAGGTGACGTCGGCCGCCGGGTCGTGGGCGAGGATGGCGTCGAGGACGACCCGCGACGAGATCCCCGGCAGCGGCTCCTCGCCGGCCGGGTAGACGCTCGTGAGCACGACGGCGTCGGCGCCGTCGAACGCCGCCCCGAAGTCGGCGCCGACCGCGGCGAGCCGGCTGTAGCGGTGCGGCTGGAACACGCACACCACCCGGCGCCAGCCGCCCCGGCGCGCCGCCGCCAGGGTGGCGGCCACCTCGCCCGGAAGGTGGGCGTAGTCGTCGACGAAGCTCACCCCTCGCGCCTCGCCGCGGAACTCGAAGCGGCGGGCCACCCCCGTGAAGCGGGCGAGCGCCCGGGCCGTCTCGGGGACGGGAACGCCGAGGCAGAGCGCCGCGGCCGCGGCTGCGGCGGCGTTCCGGGCATTGTGCTCCCCCGGCACGGCCAGCTCGAGCTCGCCCAGCACCTCGCCCCCCTGGCGCAGCTCGAAGGCGAGGTCGCTGCGCCCGCCCCGCAGCCCGGTGATCCGCAGGTCGGCCTCCGGGCTGAACCCGAACGTGAGGGTCGGCTCGAGCTCGAGCCCGGTGAGCACCGGGTCGTCGGCGCACAGCACCGACGCCTGCCGGGCGCCGCCGAGGAAGCGGCGGAAGGCCGACTGCAGGTTGAGGAAGCTCCCGTAGTGGTCCAGGTGGTCCACCTCGAGGTTGGTGGCGAGCGCCAGGTCGGTGTCGAGGGCGAGGAAGGTGGCGTCGCTCTCGTCGGCCTCCACCACGAGCCACTCGCCGTCGTTCCAGGTGGCGTTGGTCCCGAGGCTGCCGAGGTCCCCCCCGATGACGAACGACGGGGCCCGGCCGGCCTCGACGAGGACGAGGGCGAGCATCGACGAGGTGGTCGTCTTGCCGTGCGTCCCCGACACGGCCGCCGTGCGCCGCAGGGCGCTCAGCGCCCCGAGCACCTCGGCGCGCGAGGCGACCTGCACGCCACGCCGGCGCGCCTCCACGAGCTCCGGGTTGGCCGGCCGGACGGCGCTCGACATGGCCACGAGGTCGACGTCGCCCAGGTTGGCGACGCCGTGGCCCACGTGCACCGGGATGCCGAGCCCGCGCAGCCGCTCGGCCACCGGCCCGTCACGCAGGTCGCTCCCGGCGACGTCGTGGCCCATCTGGTGCAGCACGACCGCAAGGGCGCTCATCCCGGCGCCGCCGATGCCGATGATGTGGATCCTCGACGGCGACTCGAGCGACGGCCTGCTCATCGGGCACCCGCCACGGCGAGCGGGCGACCGTCGACGACCGACTCGACGAGCTCGGCCACGGCGTCGGCTGCGTCCGGCCGGCCGAGGCCGGTGGCGGCCCGCGCCATCGCCCCCCGTCGGACGTCGTCGGCCAGCAGCTCGTCGACGATCCCCCCGAGTCGCTCGCCGGTCGCCTCGCCGTCCTCCACGAGCAGGGCGGCGCCGGCACCGTGCAGCAGCGCGGCGTTGGCCCGCTGGTGGTCGCCCGGGGCGCCGGGGAGGGGCACGAGGACGGCGGGCACGCCGAGCACGGCCAGCTCGGCCACCGTCGAGGCGCCCGCCCGGCAGATGGCCACGTCGGCCGCCAGCAGCACCTCGGGAAGGCGCGCCTCGTAGCCCACCAGGCGGTAGTCGAGCACCCCGCCGACCGGTCCGGCGGCCTCGAGGCTCGGCAGGTCGCGCTCGCCGGCGACGTGGTACAGCACGACGTCGTCGCGCCCCGCCCAGCGGGCGGCGAGCTCCCGGGCCGCCTCGTTGAGCCGCCGCGCCCCGAGCGAGCCGCCGGCGACCACCACGAGCCGCGCCCCGGCCGGGACGCCGAGCGCCTCCCGCGCCGCCCGCCGGCCGGCCGACCCGGGGCGAAGGGCGCGCACGGCGTCGCGCACCGGCGCACCGGTGACCACGGCCCGGGGCAGGTCGGTGCCGGGCAGCGCCACGGCGATCGCCGCCGCGAAGCGCGCCACCAGCCGGTTGGCGGCGCCAGGGACGGCGTCGAGCGAGACGACGACGAGCGGCACCCGGAGGGCCACCGCTGCCAGCGAGCAGGGAGCCCCGGCGTAGCCGCCGACCGTCACGACCGCGGCGGGCCGCCAGCGGGCGACCAGCGCCAGCGCCCGGCCGGCGGCCACGGCAAGGCCGAGCGCCGCCGTCAGCGCCGGAAGCCCCACCCGGCGCACGATGCCCCGACCGGGCAGCAGCACCGTCTCGAAGCCGGTGCCCTCGACGAGGCGCGCCTCCATCCCGCGTCGCGACCCGACGTAGCGAACCGGACCGGACAGCCGCCCCCGCCCGGCGAGCGCCCGCCCGATGGCGAGGGCAGGCAGCACGTGCCCCGCCGTGCCACCGCCGGTGACGACCACGCCGGCGCGCGCCGGTGGCCGCCGGCCTGCTGCGCCGCCCCGTCTCATCGCCCGCCCGCCCCGGCTCGACGCGCCCGGCCGATCGGGCCGCTGCCGGCGGCGACCGGGCGGCGCGACGGGTGGACGGCACCTCCTGCTCCGGTCCCTCCCGACCCGTTGCCGGCGGCCGTCGAGGGCCGCGCCCCGGTCGCCGCTCGCCGCGCCCCGGTCGCT
>JAKBAA010000120.1 GCA_021809425.1 Actinomycetes bacterium
GCCGGGGCCGTGGCGGCCGCCGGTGCGGCTGGGTCGGGGCGGCCAGGGTCGCGGCCGGGGCCGTGCCAGCCGCCGGTGCGCCGCGCCCCGCCGGGGCGCACCGGTCGGTACCGTCGGGAGGTGGCCGGGGCGCGGCGGTGGGGGGCGCGGTGGAGGGCGGCGGCCACCTCGGTCCGCTCGACCGCCCGGGCCCCGACCGCCCGGGCCTCGACCACCCGGGCCTCGACGGCGCTGGTCTCGACGGCGCTGGTCTCGACCACGGTGGCGGTGGCCGCCGTGACGGTGGCCGCCATGGCGGCCAACGCCGCCCGGCTGGCCCCGTGCTGGACGGGGGGGTGGCGGCGCGACCGGTCGTTCGCCGCCGCCTGCTACTCGGACGTCACGTCCATCTACCTGCACCGCCATGCGGCCTTCCCGGCCGTTCCGTACCTGTCGTACCGGTTCGAGTACCCGGCGCTGACCGGGTCGTTCGCCTACCTGATGGCGGCGGCGGCGGCCGGGCTGCACCACCTGGGGGTGCCGACGGGGGGAGCCGACCTGTACTTCGCCTGCTCGGCGACCGTGCTGGCGTGCTGCGGGGTGGGGGCGGCGTGCGCCACGGCGCGCCTTGCCGGGATGGGGCGGCGGGACGGGATGGTGGTGGGGGTGGGGCTGTCCATGCTGGCGTTCGTCAACTGGGACCTGCTCGCCGTGGCCCTGACGGCGGTGGCGCTGGTGGCGCTGGAGCGCCACCGGCCGCTCGTCGCCGGCGGGCTGCTCGGGCTGGGGACGGCCGCCAAGCTGTACCCGGCGCTGGTGCTCGGGGTGGCCGCCCTCACCCTGGTGCGGGCCGGGCGGACCCGGACGGCGGTCGCCACGGTCGCCACCGGGGCGGCGGCCTGGGGGGCGGTGAACGTGCCGTTCCTGGTCACCCCGCTGCGGGGCGGGTGGGGGTACTTCTACCGGTTCAGCGCCCACCGGCCGGCCGACCTCGGGACGGTGTGGAACCTGCTCGCCCACGCCCTCTCCCGGCGGGCCGTGGCCGGCGGGCTGAGCGTGACGACCGGCCACTGGGTCAACCTGGCCGAGGCGGTGGCGCTCGCCGCCGGGCTGACCGCCGTGGCCGCCCTGGCCCTGCTGGCCCGCCGCCCGCCCCCGGTCGCCCAGCTGGCCTTCCTGGCCGTGGCGGTGTTCGTGCTGACCAGCAAGTCGTGGTCGCCCCAGTACGCCCTGTGGCTGGTCCCGCTGGCGGTCGCCGCCCGCCTGCCCCGGCGGGCCGTGGCCGGCTGGCTGCTGATCGAGGCGGCCTGCTACGTCGGCATCTTCTGGTTCCTCGACGGGGCCGTCCACGGGCACGGCCCGTCGATCGGGCTCCCGGCCATGCTGGGGCTGGCCGCCGCCCACCTGGCCGGCCTGACCGCCCTGGTCGGGATGGCCGCCCGCGACGCCCTCGCCGCCGACGCCCGCTCCGGGCTCGGGCCCGCCCCGCTCCTGCCGGGCTCCCGCCGGCCGGTCGGGCTGGCCCGCCCTACGGCGTGAGGCGCCCGCCGAGGGTGAGCAGCCGGGTGGGGAGCACCCGGAGCAGCGGGCCGACCGCCCGCCAGGGCCAGCGGGGGACGTAGGCGAGCGGCACCCCGGCCTCGATGGCGTCGGCCATCGCCCGGCCGGCCCGTTCGGCGTCGATGGCGAACGGCTTGGTGGCCAGGTCCGGGTCGAGCTCGGTGACGACGTAGCCGGGGGCGATCGTGGTGACGGTGACCGGCTCGCCGTAGGTCTCGGCGCGGACCGCCTCCAGGTAGGCGAGCAGGGCGGCCTTGGCGGCGCTGTAGCTGGCCGACCCGGGCAGGCCGTGGAAGCCGGCCACCGAGGCGATCCCGACCACCTGGCCCGGGCCGCCCTGGCGGCGGAAGCAGGCGACGGCGGCGTCGATCGTGGCCATGGCCCCGGTCACGTCGACCTCGACGATGGCCCGGTCCCTGGCGAACCCGCCGGTGCCCACCCGTGACGACCCGGCGACCCCGGCGTTGGCCACCACCACGTCCAGCCGGCCGAGCGCCGCTGCCGCCTCGTCGACGGCGGCCGCCACGTCGGCGTGGTCGGTGACGTCCAGCCGGCGCACCACCACCGTCCGGTCCGGGTGGCGCCCGGCCAGCTCGTCGCGCAGCGCCTCCAGCCGGTCGGTGCGCCGGGCGGTGACGGACAGGTCGTAGCCCCGCCCGGCCAGCTCGACGGCGAGGGCCCGGCCGAGCCCGGAGCTGGCCCCGGTGACGAGGGCGGTGCGCCTCGGGCGGTCGGTGGCCATGGGGGGAGTGTACGGACCGGGTGCTCGCCGTCCGGCCCGGCGGGTGGGGGGCGCCCCGGGGGTAGCGTCGCAGCGTGGCGGGGTCCGACCGGGTCGACGCCCGGGCCGAACCCCGGGAGCACGGGGTGGTCGAGGTGCGCTTCGAGCGGGTGCGCCGGCCGGCCGACCTGCTGTGGGCGGCGGTGTCGTTCGTGCTGGCCGCCGCCGCGCTGGCGGCCATCCACACGCTGCCGGTGGGGAGCCGCGAGGTGTCCCACGGGGTGGCCAGCTGGTTCCACCGGGTCCCCCAGGGGCTGACGTTCGCCGTGTCGCTCGTCGTGTCGCTCGGGGCCGGGGTGCTGGCGGTGGTGATGCTGAGCGTGCTCATCCGCCGGGAGGTGCGCGGGGCGCTCAATGCCGGGGTGGCGGCCGTGCTCGGGGCGGTGGTGGCGTTCGTCGCCACCACCATCTGGCACGGCCAGCACGGGGCGGTGAGCCGGCTGGTGCTGGCCGGGCACAACCCGTCGACGCTGGTGGTCGACACCACCTTCCTGGCCTTCCTGGTCGCCACCGACCTGGTCCGGCGGCCGCGCTGGTGGCGGTGGTGCGTGCTGTCGGCCGTCCTGCTCCTCCTCGGCGACCTCGCCGTGGGGGCGCTGGCCCCGCTCGGTGCCGTGGTGGTGCTGCCGGGGGGGATCGGCTGCGGGTGGCTGGTGCGGTGGGCGCTCGGGGCCCGGTCGCTCCGGCCGACGGCACGGGAGCTGCGGGGCGAGCTGGCCCTGTACGGGCTGGCCGTGGCGGCGCTCGCCCCGCCGGGCGACGGCCGGCCGACGGTGCTGTGCGGGCAGCTCGACGACGGGACGGCCATCGAGGTGCGCATCGCCAGCCGCGACACCCGCGGGGCGGGGGCGCTACGGGCGTTCTGGGCTCGGCTGCGCCTCCGCCCGGTGGTGTCCGGGCACCCCACCCTCAGCTCGCGTGGCGAGCTCGAGCGGCAGGCCCTGTCGGCCTACGTGGCGGCCGACGCCGAGGTGGCGGCGCCGCGCGCCCTCCTCCTCACCGAGCTGTCCGGCGAGAGCCTGGTGCTCGTGCTGGCCATGCCGGGCGGGGTGCCCCTGTCGAGCGACGCCCCCCCGGAGGCGGCCGTGGCGGCGTTCGCCGCCATCGAGGCGCTCCACCGCCGTGGCCTCGCCCACCGGCTGCTCCGTCCCGAGCACCTGCTCGTCGACGAGCACGGCGGGGTGGCCCTCGCCCGGCTCGACGAGGCGCTGCCGGGGGCCAGCGAGCTGGTCCGCCGCCTGGACGTCACCCAGCTGCTCACCACCCTCGCCCGGGTGTTCGGCGCCAAGGCGGCCGTGGCGGCCCTGCGGGAGGGGTACGACCCGCTCGACGAGGAGGCCGTGGTGGCCATCCTCCAGCCCATCGCCCTCGCCCCGTGGGGCTGGGCGGCGATGCGCGAGGCCCGTGGCTGCATCGCCGACCTGCGCGAGGCGCTCGTCCCGAGCGACGCCGGCATCGAGACGGTCCGGCTGGAGCGGTTCCGCTGGCGGACCGTCGTCAGCTTCGTCGCCCTCACCCTGGCCGCCTACTTCCTCGTCGGCCAGCTCTCCTCGGTCAACCTGTTCGGGGCCGTCTCCCACATGAACGTCGGCTGGTTCGCCCTGGCGGTCGCCGCCTCGGCGGTCACCTACCTGGCCGCCGCCGCCAACCTGGCCGCCTTCGTCCCGGCCCGCCCCACCCTCGGGCGCGGGTTCCTGGTCCAGCTCGCCTCCGCCTTCGTCGGGGTCGCCATGCCCCCGACGGTCGGCCACGTGGCGGTCAACGCACGGTACCTGCACCGCAAGAAGGTCTCCCAGGGGGCCATCGCGGCGGCCGTCGCCCTCTCCCAGATCGCCAACGTCCTCACCTCGCTCGTCCTGCTGCTCATCATCGGCCTGCTCACCGGCTCGGGCATCAGCAAGTTCCACATCGTCCCGAGCGGCACCGTCCTGTGGGCCCTCGCCGCCCTGGCCGGGCTGGTCGGCGTGCTCCTGCTGGTCCCCCCCACCCGCCACCTCATCACCCACCGCATCTGGCCCCGCCTCGCCAGCGTGTGGCCCCGCCTGCTCGAGGCCCTCTCCCAGCCGGTCCGCTTCCTCGCCAGCATGGCCGCCGACCTCCTCCTCATCACCGCCTACGCCGTCGCCTTCCTCGCCTCCATCGCCGCCATGGGCGGCCACGCCCCCATCCTGCTGGCCGTCGCCGTCTACCTCGCCGGCAACGCCGTCGGCGCCGCCGCCCCCACCCCGGGCGGCCTCGGCGCCGTCGAGACCGTCCTCGCCGCCGGCCTCACCGGCATCGGCGTCCCCGCCCGCGAGGCCATCCCGGCCGTCCTCGTCTTCCGCCTGGCCACCTTCTGGCTGCCCATCCCGGCCGGCTGGATCGCCTTCCTCGCCATGCAGCGCCGCAACGTCCTGTAGGGCGCCGATCATCTCGCCGCCGACCACGACGCCCGCCCGTCACCTGCCCCCGCTCGCCCTCCAGCGGCTCCCGTCCGACCCTGGCAGCGCGATGGCCCCGATGCCCTCCGCCCGGCAGACGTCGAGCAGATGCGGGTCGCTCGTCGCAAGGCTCGTCGGCACTGCCCGCGCCGCCTCGGCAGCGACGCAGCCCGCCATGCTCACGGCACACCGTGTGCGGTGGTACCTGTCGACGGGCCACGTCGGCTGTTGGGCCGCCGTCCCGGTACTTCCCGGCGAGCTCGGCCACCGGGTCGTCCGCCACGGGCCGAAGCACGATCCGGTCGCCGAGGTCGACCACGAGGACGTGCCGCGCGTTCCAACGCCGCCTCGCCGCCGCAGGGATCGAGACTTGTCCGTTGCGGGACACCGTCATGACGTGGTCGTTCGCGCTCACGCCTCCACTGAATGCAGCCGCTGTCTCATCCAATACCGCCCCAGCGCCGCCTCGATCCGGGCAGCCCTTCCCCGGTCCGCCAGATCGGGTCCACTTGGAGGTTTCATTTCGGTGACGATCTGGTATCGTCAGCATGGCACCACGAAGTTGCGAGCATCGCCACCTCGTGGGACGGTCCGCCGCTGACCGGGGGGGAAGTGGCGGCGAGGGGCGCCGGGTCGGACCGGCGCCCCTCAGCCGCGCCGTTCGTCGCCGAGGCCCCGGCGCACCGGCTTGCGGCGCACCGGCCCGCGGCTGGCGGGCTGGCGGCTCACGGGCTCACGGGCTGGCCGCGTGCAGCAGCGGCCGCAGGTGGTGGGGGTGGCAGCGGGTCGAGTCGACGGCGATGCCGAGCGGCGCCAGGGCGTCGTTGACGGCGCCGACGAGGGCGACCGGGCCGAAGATGATGGCCGTCTCGCCCACCCCGCGGAACCCGCCGGCCGTGCCGGAGGGCGTCGGGCGGAGGACCACCTTCAGCACCGGCACGTCGGCGGCCTCGGGGAGGCAGTAGTCGAGCAGGGTGGTGGCGGTCGGCTGGCCGTCGTCGGTGTAGGTCACCTCCTCGGTGACCGCCAGCCCGACGCCCTGGGCGAACCCGCCCTGGAGCTGGCCCTCGACGACGGTCGGGTTGATGACGGTGCCGCAGTCGACCACGGCGACCGCCTCGACGAAGCGGACCTCGCCGGTCAGCCGGTCGACCTCGACGGCGACGAGCGACATGTGGGACCCGTACGTCTCGTCGTGGTTGGTGCCGCCCTCTGCTCCCGGCAGGGTCCGCCCGGGGGTGTAGTGGGCGACGGCCCCGAGCCCGGGGGCCGTGCCGGGCGCGAGCCGGTTGGTGTGCCACCAGGCCTCGGCCGCCACCGCCTCGAAGCTGACCGGCGCCGCCTCGACGCCGGCCACGGCGAAGCCCCCCTCGGCCATCACCACGTCGCCGGGGGCCCCGCCCAGCATGCCGGCCGCCACGGTCCGCAGCTGGTCGAGGACGCGCCCGGCCGCCTCCAGGACGGCCCCGCCGCCCATCACGGCGCTCCGGCTGCCCCACGTGCCCATCCCGTAGGCCAGGGCGTCGGTGTCGCCGTCCACCACGTCGATCCGGTCGAGCGGCACCTGCAGCACCGAGGCGGCCAGCTGGGCCATCACCGTGGCGTGCCCCTGGCCCTGCGACTTCGTGCCCACCCGCACCCGCACCCGCCCGTCCGGCAGGACGTCGACCGCCGCCGCCTCCCACGAGCCGAACCGGCCGGCCACGTCGTGCTGGGTGGGGGCGGTGCCCTGGACGAGCGTGGACACCCCGATCCCGAACAGCCGCCCGGCCGCCCGCGCCGCCTGCTGGCGCCGGCGCAGCCCCACGTAGTCGGCCTCGGCCACCAGCCGGTCGAGCTGCGGGCCGAGCCGGCCCACGTCGATGGCGGCCCCGGCGGCGCTCCGCCACGGGCGGGGGGCGTCCGGCAGCAGGTTGCGCCGGCGCACCTCGACCGGGTCGAGCCCGAGCTCGCCCGCCACGAGGTCCATCACCCGCTCGGTCGTCAGGTGGGCCTCCGGCTGGCCGAACCCGCGGTAGGCGCCGACCGGGCACGTCGTCGTGGCCACGCACGCCACCTCGACTGCCACCTCGGCGATGGCGTACCCGCCCGTCACCGACCCGGCGGCCACGAGCGACGGGCCGATCCCGCTGAAGTAGAGCACCGGGTTGCCCAGGTCCGACACGATCCGGTTGCGCAGCGCCAGCACCCGCCCGGTCCGGTCGAAGCCGACCTCGACGTCGTGCACCTGGGCGCGGGCGTGCGGGCTCGCCGTCAGCGACTCGACCCGGTCCTCCAGCCAGCGCACCGGCCGGTCGCACGCCAGCGCCATCAGCGCCACCAGCACCTCCTCGCGCCCGAAGTGCTGCTTGTTGCCGAACCCGCCCCCTATGTCCGGCGCCACCACCCGCACGGCCGCCTCGCCCAGCCGGGTCACCTCGGCGACCACCGTCCGCAGCTGGTGGGGCTGCTGGCTGGACGCCCACAGCGTCAGCCGCCCGGCCGACCGGTCGAAGGCGGCCGCCGCCCCGTGCCCTTCGAGGGGCGCCCCGGTCACCCGGTGGCTGGTCAGCCGCGCCGACCGCCGGTACGGGGCCGACCGCAGGGCCTCCTCCACCCCGCCGGTGGCGAACCCGGTCCGGAACAGCACGTTCGTCCCCCACTCCGGGTACAAGAGCGGTGCCCCCTCCTCGAGCGCCGCCAGCGGGTCGACCACCGCCGCCAGCGGCTCGTAGTCGACCTCGACCAGCTCGAGGGCGTCCTCGGCCACCGCCCGCGACGTGGCGGCCACCGCCACCACCGGCTCGCCCACGTACCGCACGGCGTCCCGCGCCAGGGCATACCACGACAGCGGCTGCACCTCCGGTCCGGGGATCCGGTGGGTGAACGGCTCCGACACCGCCGCCAGCCCGTCGCCCGTGCACACGACGTGCACCCCGTCCAGCGCCTCGGCCGCCGCCGTGTCGATCCGGCCGATCCGGGCGTGAGCCAGCGGGCTCCGCAGGATCGCCACCTGCAGCGCCCCCGGCACCGCCACGTCGGCCACGTACCGGCCCCCACCGGTCAGGAACCTCCGGTCCTCCTTCCGCTCGACCCGCTCTCCGATCACCGCCCGCTCCCGCCGCCGCTCCCGCCGCCCGGCCCGGTCGCGCCGGCGAGCGAGGCGACGGCGGCGACGATGCCGGCGTAGCCGGTGCAACGGCACAGGTGGCCGGCGAGCGCCTCGGCGATCTCGTCGTGGGTCGAGCGGGCCCCGACCCGGCCCGAGGCGAGCAGGTCGATGATCCCGAGCACCATCCCCGGGGTGCAGTACCCGCACTGCAGCCCGTGGTGGGCGGCCAGGGCCGCCTGCACCGGGTGGAGGTCCGGCCCGTCGGCCACCCCCTCGATCGTGACCACCTGGCGGCCGCCCACCTGCACGGCGAGGAGCAGGCACGACCGGACCGCCTCGCCGTCGAGCAGCACCGTGCAGGCCCCGCACACCCCGTGCTCGCACCCGCCGTGGGTCCCGGTCGCCCCGAGGTCGTCGCGCAGGGCGTCGAGCAGGGTGGTGCGGGCCTCGCCCTCCCAGGTGACCGGGCGCCCGTTCAGGGTGAACGCCGCCGTCACGCCCGCCCCCGCCCGGCCGCCGCGGGGACCGCTGCCGGCACCCCTGCCGGGACCCCCGCCGGCAGCGCTG
>JAKBAA010000121.1 GCA_021809425.1 Actinomycetes bacterium
GCTCGAGGGCGTCGACCTGTCGGTGGCGCCGGGCGGGTTCACGGCCCTGCTCGGGCCGTCGGGGTGCGGCAAGTCGACCATCCTGCGGATGGTGGCCGGGCTGGACCAGCCCGACGCCGGCACCCTGGCCGTCGGCGGGCGGTCCCCGGGCGAGCTCGCCCGGGCGCACCGGCTGGGCGTGGCCTTCCAGGACCACGCCCTGCTGCCGTGGCTGAGCGTGGCCGACAACGTGGCGCTGCCGTTCCGGCTGGCGCGCCGGCCGGTCGACCGCGACCGGGTGGACGAGCTGGTCCGGCTGGTCGGCCTGGGCGGGTTCGAGCGGGCCCGCCCGCGCCAGCTGTCCGGCGGGATGCGCCAGCGGGCCTCGATCGCCCGGGCGCTCGCCCTCGACCCGGACGTGCTGCTGCTCGACGAGCCGTTCGGGGCGCTCGACGCGGTGACCCGTCGCCGCCTCAACGTCGAGCTGCGCCACATCTGGGAGCAGCGGCGCACCACCACGCTGATGGTCACCCACGACGTCACCGAGGCGGTGTTCCTGGCCGACCAGGTCGTCGTGCTGGCCGGCCGGCCGGGCCGGGTGGCGGCGGCGCGCCCGGTCGGCTTCGCCGAGCGCGGCGCCGGCCTGCTGTCGGCGCCGGCGTTCCATGCCGTCGCCGACGACCTTTCCCGCCTGCTCGACTGCACCGCCGGCGACGAGCCGGTCCAGCTGTGACCCCTGGCACCGGTCGCCGCTCGGCGGCGCTGATGGCGGCCGGCACCGTCGCCCTGCTGGCCGGGTGGGAGGTGATCGGGCGGACCCAGGCGTTCGGCGACACCTGGCCGCCGCTGTCGAGCGTGCTCCAGCTGCTCGTGTCGGCGTCGGACCGGTCGCTGTTCCTCGGTGCCGCGTCGGCGACGGCGTCGGCAGCCGGATGGGGCTACCTGCTCGGGGTGATGGCCGCCGTGGCCGGGGCGGCCCTCACCAGCCTGCTGCCGGCCGTCCGCCACGGGGTGGACCGGCTGGCGGCCGTGCTCAACGCCATCCCGGTGGTGGCCCTCGGCCCGCTGTTCATCGTCACGGTCGGGCGCAGCGGGGCACCGGTGGCCGTGGCGATGCTGTCGGTGGCGTTCACCATGTACGTCGCCACCACCTCCGGGCTGCGCCGCGACCACCGCTCGACCGGCGACGTGTTCGCCGTCCTCGGCGCCCGCCGCCTCTCCCGCTTCGGCCGGCTCGAGCTGCCGGCCGCCCTGCCGACCCTCGCCGACGGGCTCCGGCTGTCGGCCCCGGCCGCCGTGCTCGGGGCGGTGCTCGGCGAGTGGTTCGGCACCCAGTCCGGCCTCGGCGTGCTCATCGTGTCGGCCATGAGCAACTTCCAGATCACCCTGCTGTGGGCGGCCGCCCTCCTCGTCGTCCTGGTCTCGCTGGTCGCCTTCGGGGCGCTCGGCCTGCTGGAGCGGGCCGTGTCGGCCAGGTTCGCCTCGTGAGCGCCCCCGACCGGGTGGGTCGCGCCGCGGGCGCCGTGGCAGGCGCCGTGCTCCACCTGTGGGGGGTCGCCGCCCTCGTCGGTGCCTGGCAGCTGTGGGTGTCGGTGCACGGCTACAACGCCATCGTCATGCCCACCCCGGCCGAGGTGGCGAGCGACCTGGTGCACCACCTGTCGGCCTACGCCCCCCAGCTGGCCTTCACCGTCGGGCTGTCCCTCGTCGGCCTCGCCGCCGGGATGGTGCTCGGGGCGGTCCTGGCGGTGGCCATCTGGGTGTCCCCGGTGCTGTCGGGGCTGTCGACCCCGATGGCCCTGGTGCTGCGGGCGGTCCCGGTGCTCGCCATGATCCCGGTGCTCGGCCGGCTGCTCGGCTACAACGACCGCACCGAGGCGATCGTGGCGGCGCTCGTCTGCTTCTTCCCGGCCTTCGTCATGACCTCGGCCGGGCTGCGCCGCCCGCCGGCCGGCAGCCGGGACGTCGCCGCCGTGCTCGGCGCCCGCCGGTCGGGCCTGCTCCGCCACGTCCTGCTCCCGGGGGCACTCCCCGGGTTCCTGGTCGCCCTGCGCCTGACGGCGCCGCTGTCGGTGCTCGCCGCCATGCTCGCCGAGTACCTGATGGGGACGCGCGGCCTCGGCTACCTGCTCGCCACCTCCGCCCAGCTGTTCCAGACGAGCCGGGAGTGGGGGGCGGCGGTCCTCGGGACGGTGCTGTCGGTGGCCCTGTTCCTGGCGGCCGGCCGCCTCGAGCGTGCCGCCGGCCGGCGGTGGGCGTGACCGTGCGCCGAGCCCGTGCTCCACGAACCGATCCGTCGGCCTCGCCGACACCACCGAGGAGGTTGGCCGCGCATGCCCGTTGAAGATCCCGCCGTCCCCGTCCTCGGACGGCGAGCGTTCCTCGGCCGCCTCGGCGCCGGCGGCGCCGCCCTGGCGGCGGCCGGCCTGCTGCAAGGCCCCCTGTCGGCCTCCGCAGCGGCGACCCCGGTGGCGCCGCTCGGACGGCTCGGACGGCTGGCCCGGCCGGCGGCGGCGGCGACCACCACGGTCAGCCTGGCGCTCGGCTGGATCGACAACGTCGAGTTCGCCGGGCTGTGGCTGGCCGAGTCGAGGGGCTACTTCGCCCGCCAGGGGATCACCGCCAACATCATGGGGGGCGGCCCGAGCGCCCCCGACCCGGCCGTCACCGTGGCGAGCGGGGCAGCCGACCTGGGCGACACCTCGAACATGACCTCGCTCGTCCAGGCGATCGCCAAGGGGAACGACTTCGTGCTGCTCGGTGCCACCTACCAGGTCGACCCCGGCTGCGTGGTGTCGCTGCCGAGCCACCCGGTGCGCAAGCCGGCCGACCTCGTCGGGATCAAGTTCCTCGGCCAGCAGGGGGTGCAGGTCCAGATCGACGCCGTCCTCAAGCTGGCCGGGCTGCCCCAGCGGTACACGTTCATCCCGGTCGGCTACACCCCCGAGCCGCTCGTCCAGCACCAGGGACAGGCGTTCTCGGCGTTCGTCACGAACGAGGTGATCACCCTCGAGCAGCAGGGGTGGAAGCAGGGCAAGGACTTCCTCGTCACCACCTGGACCGAGCTCGGCCTGCCGGCGTACTCGGACATCTACTTCACCACCCGCCGCTTCCTCGAGGCCAACCGGCCGGCCGTCGTCCGCTTCATGACGGCGGTCGCCCAGGGGTGGGAGGCGAACGAGCGCCTGCCCGCCTCGACCGCCGCCAAGCTGGCCGTCGACGTCTACGGCAAGACGCTCGGCCTCGACCTCAAGCAGCAGATCCTGGAGAACGAGGCCCAGCGGCCGTACATGGTGAGCGCCGACACCCGCCGCCACGGGCTGCTCTGGATCGACGAGGCGCTGCTGGCCGGCCCGATGTACCGGGCGCTGCGCGCCTCGGGGGTGGCCAAGCTGCCGCCGGCCTCGACGATCGTCGACATGTCGGTCCTCGAGGAGGTCTACCGTGGCACGACCACCGTTGCCCTCTAGCCGGCCCGCCCGCCGCTGGCCGGGCAGCGAGGAGGTGCTGGCCGGGCTGGCGGCGCACCTGGACGGCGGCCACCCCCCGCCGCGCAGCGACGACGTCGACGAGGTGGCCGCCCTCGTCGCCCGCCACGGTGCAGCCGTCCTCACCGGGTGCGCCACGGGGCCAGCCGACGCGGGGCCAGCCGACGCGGGGCCAGCCGACGCGGGGCCAGCCGACGCCGTGGCGGCTGCCGAGGCCATCTTCGCCGGCCACGTGCTCGCCGTCCCCGAGGCCGCCGAGGTGCGCTCCGGCGGGGTCCGCGACCAGGCGGCCCGCCGGGTCGGCCCGGACGAGGCCCTCGGGGGCCACACCGACGGGTTCGCCTACGGCGACCACTACCCGGACCAGCTCCTGTTGCTGTGCGCCCGCTCGTCGCCGGAGGGTGGCGAGTCGTTCGTGGTCGACGGGGCGGCCCTCGTGGCCGCGCTGTCGGCGAGCCCGGCCGGCGCCGAGCTCGTCCGCCTGCTCGCCTCGGTCCCGGTGGACCAGACCGAGGACGGGATGCAGGCCGCCTGCAGCCCGGTCATCGGGGCCACCCCGGCCGGGCGGCCAATGCTGCGGCGGTTCCCCTTCCAGCGGCCGGCCGCCGGCTCGGACGACCCGGAGCGGGACGAGCAGCTGTTGGCCTTCTGGCGGGACGCCTGCGCCGTCGCCTCGTCGCTGGCGCCGCGCTGGAAGCTCCACGAGGGCGACCTGCTGGTGGCGGACAACTACCGCATGCTGCACGGCCGCGAGCCCTACCGCGACCCGGAGCGGCTGATGTGGCGGGTGTGGGTCTGGACCGACGCCTCGAACGGGCTGCCAAGCGGCCGGCTGCACTCCGACACGCGCTACGCCGGCGCCGCCTTGACCGGCTACGGCGCCTGAAGCGGCAACCGGCGCCCGAAGTGACAATTGATGCCTGAAGTGGCAACCGGACGACCCGACACAAGAGGAGCTGCGATGCCCGTGCTCGACCTGGACGCCTCGATCGTGCCCCGCCGGGCGGCCAGCGCGGAGGAGGCGGCGGCGCTCGTCGTCGGGGACGGCGCCGCCGTCGTCGACGGGTGCCCCACCCTCGAGGCGGCGGTCGCCACCGCCACCGCCGTGCTCGGCGACCGGCTGGCCAAGGTGGCCCCCCAGTTCGAGGCGACCTCGAGCGGCTACCTGGCCAACCTGGCGAAGCTGGCCGGCCAGCAGCCCGACCGGCGGGGGCGGGTGCGGCGGTTCACGCCGCCGGACGAGGTGATGGTGGCGCACAACGACGGCTACGGCTTCGGCGACCTGGCCCCGGACCACCTGTTCCTGTGGTGCGAGACGGCCGACCCGGGCGGTGGCGCCTCGTGGCTGGTCGACGCGGTGAGGCTGCTCCGCCAGCTCGAGGCCCGCCCGGACCAGCGCGACCTTGCCCGGTTCTGCTGGGACGTCCCGGTCGACCACTCCGAGCCGGGGTTCCTCGAGCATGCCCCGAGCCCGATCGCCCGCCGGGTCGAGCCCGGCCGGGTGCAGGTGCGCCACCAGCCGTACCTGGCGGGGGTGTGGGGCTCGCCCGACCGGGCCCGCCACGACGCCCAGGTCGAGGCGTGGCACGAGGCGGTCCGCTCGGCCCGGGACCGCGCCGAGCGGTTCCACCTGGAGCCGGGCCAGCTGCTGTGCGTGGACAACTACCGGGTGCTCCACGGCCGCGACCCCTACGGGTTCGACGGGCGCAAGGTCGTGTCGATCTGGGGGTGGACCACCGAGGCGGTCGCCATGCCCGAGCAGCCCGTCCACCTGGTGTGACCAGCCGGCCCTGCCTGACCAGCCGGTACCGGGTGACCGGCCGGTACCGGGTGACCGGCCGGCATCGGGCGCGGAGCTGCGCGGCGTGCGCAGCCGACGAGCGAGCGGCGGGACCCGCCGGGAAGCGAGGAAGAGGATGACCGACACGATCAGCGGCCTCGGGGCGCTGCGGACGAGCGTGGTGCTGGCCCCGAGCCAGCTCGACGAGATCGAGGCGTGCTACCGCAGCCTCGGGTTCGTGGCCGTGCGCGGGCTGCTCGACGAGGAGGACGTGGCCAGCCTGGAGCGCGAGTGCACGGCCGCCCAGGAACGGGTGGCCGCCGGCGAGCTGCCCGAGCGGTACGGGACGGCCGAGCTGGTCGAGAACGACGCCGGCGAGAAGGCGCGGGCGTTCGTCAACTACGTGACCCACGTCACCGAGCTGTCGCCGGCGGCCGACGCCATCTTC
Source organism: Actinomycetes bacterium (assembly GCA_021809425.1). Classification (GTDB taxonomy): domain Bacteria; phylum Actinomycetota; class Acidimicrobiia; order Acidimicrobiales; family Bog-793; genus JAKBAA01. Next base: position 5,696 of record JAKBAA010000121.1, read on the forward strand.
GACCACCCGCTGCTGCTGGCGGCCATCCGCCGGTGGCTCGGGCCGGAGTGCACCTCGGCGAGGGGCGGCCGGTTCGGCTACGTGTACCAGGACGCCCGGCCGTCCAAGGAGAGCAGCTACAGCCGGATCGGCTGGCACAGCGACTGGCAGAGCGCCCCCCACCTGTCGATGTGGCCGTCGACCGCCGTCACCGTCCACCTCGACGGGACCAGCCCGGCGAACGGCTTCCTCCGGGTCGTGCCCGGCAGCCACCGCTGGGCCACCCCGGCCCCGTACGAGAACGTGAACGGCGCCGTCGTCCCCGACGGGGCGGCCCCCTGGGGCGGCTACACCGACGAGCCGCCGCCCCACCCCATGCCGCTCGGCTTCGAGGCGGTGCCGGGCGAGGTCGCCGTCTACCTGGAGCCCGGCGACGTCCTGCTGCACGACTGCTACCTGTGGCACTCGGCCGCCAGGGCCACCGTCGACTCGGCGAGGCGCCGCCACCTGCGCGGCGGGTGGTTCGCCGGCAGCGTGGCCGACCAGCACGGCGAGGGCGACTTCGTCAAGAACGCGGCGCGCTGAGCCTTCCGGGTCGCGCTCCCCGCCGAGGCGCCCCCGCCGGGCGCCTCCTGCCGGGCGTCGACCGCCGGGCGCCTCCTGCCGGGCGCTCCCCGCCGGGCGCCTCCTGCCGGGCGCCCCCCGACGGGCGCCCAGCGGGGAGGGCTCGGTAGCGTCGTCGCGGTGGGTCCCGCCAGCCGACTGCCGCCGGACGAGCCGGACCCGTCCGGCGGGCCGGCCGCTGCACCGCCAACGGGCGCCGAGCGGGCACCGGAGCGGTTCGTGGTGGCCGCCACGTCCTGGTCGCTCGCCGAGTGGTCGGTCGCCGTGCGGTCGGCGGCAGGGCACGTGAAGGGGGACCGGCTGACGGTGGCGGCCGGGGCGTTCGCCTACCGGTGGTTCCTGGCGATCTTCCCGGTGGTGATCGCCCTGCTCGGGGTGGCGTCGCTCGTGCGGATGCCGGCCCACGTGGTGGCAAGCCTGGTGAACGGGGTCGACAAGGCGCTGCCGTCGGGGGCCGCAGCGGTGGTGCAGCGGGCGGTGCTCCGTGCGAGCAGCGGCAAGGCCACCCTGTCGGCCACCGTGGTCGCCGGCGTGATCGGCCTGTGGAGCGGGACCTCCGGCATGGTGATGCTGGAGGAGGGCCTCGACATGGCCTTCGAGCTGCCCCAGGACCGCAGCTTCCTGCGCAAGCGGCTGGTCGCCCTGCCGCTGCTCGCCGCCGCCACCCTGCTCGGCGGGGGCGCGTCGGCGCTCGTCGTGTTCGGGCCGCAGCTCGGTCACCTGATCGCCCACCACGCCCCGGTCGCCGGGCCGGTGTTCCGGTGGGCGTGGACGGTGGTGCGCTTCGTGGTGGCGCTCGTGCTGATGGTGGTGCTGCTGAGCGTCGTGTACCACGTGGCCCCCAACCGCCGGCAGCCCACCTGGCGGATCGGCAGCGCCGGGGCGGTCGTGGCGACGGTGCTGTGGGGGGCCACCTCGCTCGGGTTCTCGCTGTACACCACCAGCTTCGGCTCGTACGCCGACACCTACGGGGCGTTCGCCGGGGTGGCCATCCTGAGCTTCTGGCTGTTCCTCACCGGCCTCGCCGTCCTGGTCGGTGGCGAGCTCGACGCCGCCTTCGAGCGCCAGCGGGCCGACGTGGACCGGTGAGGCCGTCCGTCCAACGGCATGGTAGATGGTACGGCAACGAGGAAGATCACCGTCACCGTCGAAGAGCGCCAATTGGACCAGATGCGTGCGCTCGTGGCGTCCGGTACCGCCGCGAGCGTCTCGGGCTTTGTGCAGCATGCCGTCGGCCTCGCCCTCGACGACGTGGCGGGTTGGGGCGCGCTGCTCGCCGAGGCGCTCCGTGCGACCGGCGGCTCGCTCACCGACGAGGAACGCGCGTGGGCCGACGGCGTCCTCGGCACGCCGACGCGAAACTCGCGCTCGGTCGCCTGATGCCCGGGATCACCCTCGATGCCGGAGCGCTCGTCGCGCTCGACCGGGACGACCGACGGGTGGTGGTGCTGCCCGCCCGCGCCCGGGAAGCAGCCGCGCAGGTCACGGTGCCGGCCTCCGCCTTGGCGCAGGCGATCCGCCAGCCGGATGGCCAGGTTCGGCTCGCTCGACTGGTGCGCCAGCCGACCACCGACGTCGTCGGTCTCGATCGGGTGGACGCCACCCACGTCGGAAGGCTCCTTGCGGCAAGTGGCACGGTCGACGTGGTCGACGCCCACGTCGTGATCTGCGCCCGACGAGCACAGCAGCAGGTCGTCTCGTCGGATCCGTCGGATCTTCGGGCCCTCGACCCGGGCATCGGTGTCATCGCCATCTGATCGGCGACGACCTGGTGTCGTCACGATGGCGTCCTGGGCGACCCGATCCGGTGATGTCGGCGCCTGCCGGAGGTGAGCGCCACCGGAGCAGCCCCGCGACCGCTCCGCCGCCGTC
>JAKBAA010000031.1 GCA_021809425.1 Actinomycetes bacterium
GACGGTGGGGTAGTAGCGGTAGACAAAGGGAACGGTGTGCACGACGCCGGCCCCGACCGCCGCCTCGATCATCGTCCGTGCTGTGGCGAGGTCCGTGGCAAGGGGCTTCTCGCAGACGACGTGCTTTCCGGCGCGGAACGCGGCGAGCGCAAGCTCGCCGTGAAGGTGATTCGGCGTGCAGATGTGGACAACGTCAAGGTCGTCCCGCGCGATCAGCTCCTCGGCGGAGCTTGCCCAGGCCTCCGCGCCGAGGCGCTCGGCACCGAGCCGGGAGGACGCGGGCGAGCTGCCGGCGACGACGACGACGCTCCCACACGCAGCGCGAATCGCCCGTGCGTGTACGAGGGCCATGAACCCCGTGCCGATCACCCCGGCGCGGACGAGATCCGACACCTTCCCCCTTTGAGAGCTTGCGACATCGCACCGTTATGCTGTCGACGTCAGTTGATCGTGCTTCTGTGCGCGCAGCTTATGCACGATGGCGGCGGAAGTCAACGGATGCGATGCTCGAGCAACGCGCTGAGGAGGAGTCCGGCGGTAATGGTGGACGGTTGGCATCAAGGCGAGGTCGCTGAGGCAGGCCTTGCTCGCGTTGGGGACAAGATCGACGGCCTTGTTCGCATCCTTGAGCTCGTCCGCTCCGGCTCGGCGCGCACCCGGACTGAGGTGGGCGTTCGTTCTGGCCTCGGGCGCACGGTTGTGAGTCAGCGCCTCGCCGAGCTCATCGACTTCGGACTTGTCCGGGAGAGTGGGCTTGGACCTTCCACCGGTGGTCGAGCTCCCCGACACCTGGAGTTCTGTGCCGATGGAGGCTGCATCCTTGTGGCGGAGCTCGGCGCAACGAGCATCAGCGTCGGGGTTTCCGACCTCTCCGGCGTCATTCTCGACAGTGCTGAGGTTGCTGCGGACATCGCCGAAGGCCCCGAGCCGGTCCTCGGGCGCACCGAGCTGCTCCTCGACGCGCTCTGTGACAAGCTCGGCGTCCAGCCTGATCGGGTCTGGGGAGTAGGTATCGGCATTCCGTGTCCCGTCGAGTACGCGAGCGGCCGCCCGGTGTCACCGCCCCTCATGCCCGGCTGGGACGGCTACGACATTCGAGCACGGTTCTCGTCTCGCTATTGCGCACCCGTCTGGGTGGACAACGAGGTCAACCTCATGGCGCTCGGCGAGCTGCGAAGCGGCCTCGGCAGGGGCCACGCAGATCTCATCTACCTCAAGATCGGGACCGGCATCGGGGCAGGGATCATCGCTGGCGGTCGCCTCCACCGTGGGGCGCAAGGCTGTGCCGGTGACGTAGGCCACGTCGCCGCGATCGCGGAGCGGTCGGTCGTATGTCGCTGCGGCAACCTCAATTGCCTCGAGGCGCTCGCAGGCGGCGCGGCCATCGCCCGGGACGCTCAGGAAGGTGTCGCGGCGTCGCAGACCGAGCTCCTACGCCCGGGAGCGGGAGTTGCGCTGGTCACTGCTCGCGAGGTCGCCACGGCCGCCCTTCGCGGCGACACCTTCTGCCTCGGGTTGCTGACCGATGCCGGCGCACTGATTGGCCAGACGCTCGCCCAGCTCGTCAACTTCTACAACCCTTCCCTCGTGGTGATTGGCGGTGGCATCGCACAGGCTGGTGATTTCTTCCTCGCAGCCATCCGTCAAGCGACCTACGCACGATCGACTCCGCTCGCGACGCGCGACCTGCGGATCGAGCACTCGCCGGTCAGCAAGCAGGCGGGTCTGGTCGGCGCTGCGGTCGCCGTCGCCGACGAGCTGCTGAGCTCGGCGCATATCCCGCTCTGGATCGAGCACCGGTCGCCGCATGGCCTCGTGTGCCTGTCCCAGGCGACGGCGTCGCCGATCGAGAGTGCCAGCTAAGGCGCCCGTCATGGAACGCACCTGTCCCCTCGATGCACGCGCGCCGAGTCGACCACCGTGCGTAGGTGCCGGTCAGGCGCGGAGGCGGGGGATGCGCAGGTAGGAGTCGTGCTCACCGCCGGTGTGGATGCGATGGAGGCCGACGTTGACGCGGTCGGCGTGCACCGGGTGGGTGAGCGGGCGGGGATAGTGGTGGATGTCGGTTCCCTGCACGACGAGGCGGAGCGTCTCGCCCTGCTCGAAGCGCGTCCCTGACGGGAGGATCTCGAGGTCGACCGGCACGACCGTGCCGGGCGGCACCTTCTGCTCGCGGCGGTGGGCCAGCACGGGCTGGATCTCGGTGGAACGCTCCGGGTCCAGCTCGCGGTGGGAGACGCGCAGCCAGCCGAGCGCAACCGGTCCGTCCTCGAAGACGGCGTAGTACTGGAAGCCGACGAGGTCCCCGTAGCGGTCGAGCTTCTGGAGCGCGACGAACACGTCGAGGTCGTCGCCGTCGGGGGCCGACAGCCACAGGTGCAGACGCGCCCCGCCGACCAGCTCGACCGGCTCGTCGAAGCACCAGTCGAAGGTGGCTCGCCGGCGCGCCCGCCCGAGCTGCTCGGCGTCGTAGGCGACCACCGCCGCGGTGGAGGGGAGGGCGGCGGCGAGCGTGCCGGTGGCGCCGTCGAGGAAGCGCACGACGTCCTCGGTGTCGGGGAGCGGCCAGGCGGTGGACGCCTTGCGCGTCGAGGTCGCGGCGTCGGTGCGCACGTCGAAGCGGACGGCCGGCCAGTCGGGCACCTCGTTGTCGAGCCCCTTCAGGACGTGGTCGAAGAAGGCGACCTGCCGGGCGAGCCCTTCGGGGGAGTAGTAGTACCCCCACTTCTTGCCACCGTGGACCTCGAGCCACTTGCGCTCCGAGGCGATCCGCTTGAACCCCTCGAGGGTGCCCCGGGTGTGCAGGCCCTGGTCCGAGTAGCTGGCCACCACGTAGGCCGGCACGGTGATCGCCTCGAGCGGCGGGGCCTTCGAGGCCCAGAAGGCGTCGAGGAAGGGGTGCTCGGCCGTCTCGGCGACGAGGTCCTCGGCGAGGTTGGTGCCGTAGGCCCACCGGCGAGCGATGTAGGGCCAGAAGGCGGTCTCGGGGATGCCGCCGTGGCGGACGACCTCGCGGTAGGTGTCGCTCCAGCCCTCCCACGGGTTGATGGCGGCGAGGTGCGGCGGTCTCGTGGCGGCGATGCCCCACTGGGAGGTGGTGAGGTAGGAGACGCCCGACAATGCCACCTTGCCGCTGCTCCACGGCTGGGTGCCCGCCCACTCGACGAGGTCGTGACCGAAGGCGGCCTCCTCGGGAGAGACGAACGTGGCGTCCCCGCCGCTGTACCAGGTGCCGGGGGCGTCGGCGTTCACGACGGCGTACCCGTGCTCGACCCAGAAGCACGGATCGGGCGACTCGAACCCGGTGAAGCGCGAGAGCTGGTGCTCCGCCACGCCGCCGTCCGGGTAGAGGCGGGTGACCGGGAGGTCGGCGTGCTTGCCGTACGGCCCCCAGGCGATGAGCGCCGGCACCGGCCGGCCGTCGGCCGGGCGGAACAGGTCGACGTAGATCACCACGCCGTGGCGCAGCGGCACGGCCACGTCGCGCTCGATGAGCAGGTTGCCGTCGAGCTCCCGCCGGTAGACCGGTGGACGGGCCCCGCGCGCCTCGGGTGGCCCGGTCGGCGCCGCCAGCCGGTACTCGAAGGGGCGGTGCGTCGGAACGTCCGACGCCGGCCTCACCACGGCAGCTCGGGCAGCGGGCCGTCCCCTCGGCCCTCGAGGCGGGCGCGCAGCACCTCGGCAACCGCCTGCCTGGTCGGGGCGACGGGGGACACCGGGATCTCGACGGCACCGTCCCGGACGAGCGGCAGGTCGGCGAGGCGCGCCACGCGACCCGCCACGCCGACGCCCGCCCAGGCGGCGCCGACCCCGAGGACCACTGCCTGCCAGGCGCGCGAGGCAACCTTGTCGATCGCCCGGTCGACGAGATCGGCAAGCACGGCGGCGAAGCCGAGCCGGGCGCTCTGGCCCTGGGCGGTGCCGGTGAGGGCGGCGTGCAGGTCGGCGGTGACGAGCTCGACGTCGTAGGCGAGCCCGGCGCGCCGGTAGGCGTTGGTACGGGCCGAGGCCGTCAGGTACGTCTCGAGGATCTCGAGGACCGGGATCGTCGCGGCGAGCGAGGCGAGGGAGGCGCCGAACGAGGCAACGGTGAGCGCCTCCTCGCCCAGGGCGGCGGCGAAGGTGAGCGTGCCGGCGGTCAGCGGCTCGGCGTGGCGGTGCTGTGGTAGCGGCAGCGGCCAGAGGACCCCGGCCGTCAGGGCCATGCGCTCGGCGTCCGCCAGGAGCGGGCGGAGCGCCTCGGCGGCACGCCGCGCCGTCCCCTGCCAGCGCCGAAGGTCGCCGAGGGCGCGGGGATCGAGCCGCCGCCGGCCGGGGCTCGCGCGGGTGGCGTCCTCGAAGGCGGCCCGGTAGGCATCGGTCAGCACTCCGGCCACGCCGAGGAGGACCTCTCTTGCCGCCGGCGGCACGTCGAGCCGGTCGGCGACCGCCCCGAGCTGGTGGACGGCCAGCTGGTCGGGCCGCGCCCACCTTCGGACGTCGCTGCGTGGCGGGCGCCCCTCGGCGCTGGCCTCCGGCGGCCCGGCGTGCACCCGACGTTTCCAGGACAGCTCCCGACGCGCTGGCATGGCACGAGGCTAGGTGCGCCGCCACCGGGTTGGTAGTGTGCACCCGTGGCGAGCCCCACCACGACGTCATCGGGCCCGCCGCGCCCCCGATGACGGGCAGGCCGCCGGTACACGGCAGCCGCACCCACGTGGCACTGCTGCGGGCCATGAACGTCGGCAAGGACCGGTCGGTGTCGACCGCCGACGTCCGGTCGCTGCTGGACGAGCTCGGGTTCGGCGCGGTCGCCAGCTACCTCCAGAGCGGCAACTTCGTGTTCGCCAGCCCGACGCCCGACCCGGTGGCGATCGCCCGGCGCTTCGACGAGGCCGTCGTGGCCCGCTACGGGGTCGCCTTCGATGCCGTCGTGCTGAAGGCGGCAGAGCTCGCGGCGGTCGTCGGTCAGAACCCCTATCCGGACGAGCAGGATCCACGCCATCTCCATGCCGTCCTCCGCCAGCACGACCCGCCGCCCGAGGTGCGGGAGGGGATCGCCCTCGCCCTCGAGCGCGCCCGCGCTCGCGGCTGCGCCGACGAGGCGACGCTCGTCGGCCGGACCCTCTACCTGCGTACCCCGGACGGGATGGGCCGCAGCGAGCTGGCCGCCCAGCTCGCCCGCGCGCTCCGGCCCGGTCGGGGCTACGAGCTGGGCACGGCTCGCAACTGGGCGACGATCACGAAGCTGGTCGAGCTGCTCGCCGCCTGACCGGCGGCGGACGGGAGTCGGACGTGCAGGGGTCGAGCGCAAAGGCCGGGCAGACCGGCCGCCCGCGTCGGGGCCGGCGTCACCCGGGCGGGCGCCGGGCGGGGACCGGCCGTCGCGCCGGTGCCGGAGGCGGCCCAACTGGCCCGGTGTGCCCGGCGAAGGGTGACGGTGCGATACTCGTCCGGTGCCGAACGGCTCGATGATGATGCCGAAGGTCGACTTCACGCTCCACAACGCGCTCACCCGTTGGGACCTGTCGGCCTTCCCGCTTGCGACGATCGCCGTGCTGGTGGCGCTGGCGGTGTGGTACCTGCGCGCCGACTGGGTGCTCGCCACCCGGGGACGTCGCTGGAGCGGCTGGCGGACGTGGTCGTTCATGGCCTCCCTCGTCGCCGTGCTCGTGGCCTTGGCGTCGCCGCTCGCGGCGATGACCGGGACGTACTTCCAGGCCCACGTCCTGCAGCACCTGCTGCTGATGGTCGTGGCGCCGCCGCTTGCCGCGCTCGGAGCGCCGTCGACGTTGCTGCTGCAGACGTCGTCGCGCCGTACGAAGGAGCGCTGGCTGCACGTGCTGCGCTCGCGCCCGTTCGCCGCGCTGACCCACCCGCTCACCGCCTGGGCGCTCTACTTCGGGACAATGTTCATCTTCTTCCTGACGTCGCTCGTCAACACGGCGATGCACGACATGGCGCTGATGGATGCCATCAACCTGGTGTTCTTGTTCGGCGCCACCGTGTACTGGTGGCCGATGGTCGGCATCGACCCGATCGTCCACTGGAAGATGGGCCACGGCGCCCGGATGTTCAACATCCTGCTCGGCTCCGGCATCGAGGCGTTCCTCGGCGTGGCGCTCACGAGCGAGTCGCACCCGGTGGCCACGATGTACACGATCGCCTCGACCCATGCCGGCGGCGACCTCCTGTGGGTGAGCACCGAGTTCGTGACGGTGGGGGCGTTCCTTCCGATCTACCTGCAGTGGGTGCGCTCCGAGGACCGCGCCGGGGCGCGCGCCGACGCCCGGGCGGCGAAGGCCTTCGCGCTGGCCGACCAGCCGCCGGTGGTCCTCGCCGACGGGGCACCGGCGGGGGTGGCGACCCCGGTGATGCCCGGCATGGTCGCCACGGCGGCCGCGCCGCCGCGCACCGCGTGGGAGGAGGCCTGGCTCGCCCGCACCGGGAGCCTGCCGACGACGGTGGCACAGCGGCAGCGCCGCCGAGGCGATCACGGGGCACCGGCGGGCACCGGCGGGGTCGGCGGGGAGCCATCCCGCTCCTGAGCTCCCGATCTCACCACCTCCGCGCTGCCTGAGGTCGGGGCCTCGGGCGCTTCCGGTCGATCCGGTGCGCTGGTTCGGCCGGGCAGGCGGTCCGACGCTCGGCCAGGCCGCCTGGGGAACCCGGGGAGGGACCCGAGGTCCGGGTGCACCGGCGGACGAGCGGCAAGAATGCGTGGATGCACCTGCTGCTGTCCGACTGGAGCTTCGACCCGTTCGTGGTGGTGGCGGCCGTGCTCGTCGTGCTGCACGAGCTCGGGCTCGCCAACCTGCGGCGGCGGTCGGCACCGGCCCGCACGGTGGAGCGGCGGCGGCGGTCCTACGCCTACTACGGCGGCCTGGCACTGCTGGTGGTGGTGGTCAGCTCGCCGATCGACTACTGGTCCGCCCGGTACTTCTTCGTCCACATGATCGAGCACATCCTGATCATGTTCTACGCCTCGCTGCTGGTCGTGGTGGGGGCACCGTGGCTGCCGTACCTGCACGCCCTCCCGGTGGGGGCACGGCGAAAGGTGCTGCGGGGGCTCCTCCTCGGGCGGGCGACCGCCCCGCTGCGGGCGCTCGGGCGGCTGGCGTCCGCCCCGTGGACGGCGACGGTGCTGTTCTGCGTGGTGATGGTGGCCTGGCACGTGCCGGTGGCGTTCGACACTGCGGAGACCAACCAGCTCGTCCACGTCTGGCTGATGCACGGGTCGATGTTCGTGGCGGGGGTGCTGTTCTGGCTGCAGATCGTGCGCTCCTACCCGATGCGGCCGAAGCTCGCCCCGCTCGGCCAGATCGGCTCGATCCTCGTGACCAACCTGGTGATGCTGTTCCTGGCGATGGCCCTGTCGATCTTCGCGAGCCGCTCGTGGTACCCGGTGTACGCGGCGGTGCCGCACGTGTCGCTCTCGCCGTTCGCCGACCAGCAGATCGGGGCGGGCATCCTGTGGGTGTGCGGCGACCTGTGGGCCCTCCCGGCGCTCATCAGCATCCTGCGCCGCCTGCGCGGCGACGGGACCCTGTCGGCGCTCGTCGACCGGGCGTTCCACCACGATGCGACGCCGGTGCCGCAGCGCCCGCAGCCGACCGGGCCGGCCGGCGGCTGAGGCGTGGGCCGGGGGCTGGGCGCTGGGGGCTGGGGGCTGGGGCTGCGAGTGGGCACCTGACCCGAGGTGGCGGCGGGTTCAGGCCGGTACGGCTCAGGCCGGCGCGGCGACGCGCCGGCGGGCGTCGTCGAGGGCGCCCTCGACGCGGTGGGCGACGCGCCGCTCGATCACGAAGGCGAGCACCGGGAGGAAGCCGGCGCACAGCATCAGCACCATCTGGGGGATGCTGAAGCGCGACCGCCGTGCCAGGTCGAAGGCAGCCACGAGGTAGACCATGTAGATCACCCCGTGGAGCGGGCCGACGATGCGCACGACCGCCGAGGTGACCCCGGCGTACTGCAGCGGCATGCCGACGGCGACCAGCACGAGGAGGCCCACGCCCACGGTCCAGGCGAGCAGCTGGTAACGGCGCAGCGACCGGGCGACGCCGAGCAGGGAACGGTCGTCCCGGGGCCCGCCGTCCACCCAGCCCGGGAGGAGCCGGGCGGAGGCGCGCTGCAGCGAGGTCACCGGCGGCTCCACCGCTGCGGTCCCTGCTCGGCGAGCGAGGCAAGGTAGGCGTTGTAGGCAGCCAGGTCCGGATCCTGGTCGGCGAGGCGGTCCTGCAGCTCCTGGCTCGGCGCCTCGGGCAGGTCGAGGCTCCGCCCACCGGCAAGTCGCCGGCCGGCCTCACGCAACCGGCGGGTGCCGACGGCGTCGGTGTCGTGGATCAGGTTCCACCAGACATAGGCGCCGAAGCAGGCGAAGAACGGCCACTCGACCGAGTAGAGCCACCCGAGCGAGTCACCGGCGAGGGCCACGTGGATCTGCCACCACATGGCGAGGAGGCAGCCCGGGAAGGTGACGAGGAGCGCGAGGTGCATCCCGATCGCCCGCCGGGAGAACCACCGCTCACGCACCGCCCCCATGCTAGGAGCACCGGGTCCACCACGCCGGGCGGTCCGGGAGGCGGCCGATCAGACGGCCGGGGCGGCGACCGCCGCACGATCAGGCGGAAGGACCGGCGCGACGGGCGCTGGCACGGCCGGGCGGGCGAGCGGCCAGTCGCCCTCGTCGGCGGCGGGGGGCGCCCCTCCGTCGAGGGCGCGTGCGGCCGCAGCCCGTTCCACCCACGCCCGGTGCCAGGCCGCCTGCTGCTCGGTCAGCTCGGCGAGACCGGTGGCCGTGAGCACCGGGAAGCGGTCGCAGAGCGCCAGCAGCACCAGCACCGCGGCCTCGGCGTCGGCTCCGGCCTCGTGGGCGGCGGTGAGCGCCACGCCGTAGTGCTCGCAGAGGTGCACGAGCCGCCGTCCCCCGGGCCGGCGACGGTCGAGGTGGCGGTCGAGGACGAGCACGTCGAGCGCCGGCCCTCGCCACCCTGCCTCGGCGAGGCCGGTCCCGGTGCAGGCACGCAGCTGGTGGTCGACGAGCGACAGGTCGTAGGCCAGGTTCATGCCGACGACCGGCACGCCACGGTCGGCCGCCTCGAGGAGCTCCTCGGCGAGCAATTCGACGGCGGCGCGCAGCGGCAGCCCGTCCCGGCGTGCCCGCTCGGTCGTGATGCCGTGGACGGCGGTCGCTGCCGGCGGGATGGGGCGCTCCGGATCGACGAGGGCCAGTCGGCGCTCGACCACCCGGCCGGCGGCGACGCGCACCAGGGCGAACGACACCGGCACGTCGCCGTGGCGCCGCACCCCGGTCGTCTCGAGGTCGATGCCGAGCAGCTGTCCGTGCCACCAGCTGCGCTCGGCCACCCCGTTCCACCTCCCCGGCGCCCACCGCGAGCACGCGATGCCCGCAAGGGTAGCCAGCTGTTGCGCGCTCGCCGGGGAGCGGCCGGGCGACCCGCTACCCTCCGGCCGTGGTCGCCACCCGTCGCCTCGGTCGTGGCGGGCCGGGAGGAGCGCGCCGGCTGGTCGTGGCGCTCGCCGGGACGACGGCGCTGCTCTGGGTCGGGGCGAGCGCCATCCTGCCGTTGCTGCCGGTCTACCTGCGGGCCCGGGGCGCCTCGCCCGGCCTGGTCGGGGTGATCATGGCGGCGTACTACGCGGCGAGCGTCGTCACCCAGTACCCGTCGGGGCGCCTCACCGACCTCGTCGGTCCGAGGGCGGTGGCGATGGGAGGGCTCGTGCTGTTCGCCGCGGCGAGCGCCGGGTTCGCGCTGGCGGGGGCGCCGGCCGAGGCGATCGGCTTCCGGGCCCTCGAGGGGGTGGGGGCGGGGGCGGTCACGGTGGCCGGGGCGGCGGCCATCGGCGTGCACGTGCCGCTCGCCGAGCGTGGCGTCGCCTTCGGCGCCCTGTACGGCAGCCAGATGCTGGCGCTGGCGGTGGGACCGCTCGTCGGGAGCCTGGTCGGGGCGACGTCGATGCGCCTGCTGTTCCTCGGTGCGTGCGCCAGCGCCCTCCTGGCGGTGGTGCCGCTCGCTGCGGCGCTCGGACCCGTGCACGGCCGGCGGCGCCCGGGAGGCGGGGCCGAGGCGGCGACGCCCGGCGGGGCGCTGGGCGTCGCGCCCGGTGACGGCGGCGCCACGACCCGCGCCGCCCGCGCCGCCGTGGTCGGGGTGGCGCTGGCCTTCGGGGCCACGGGACTGACCACGGGCGTGTACGAGGCCTGCTGGACGCTGCTGCTCCGGCTGCGCCATGCCAGCGCGTTCGACGTGGGGCTGTCGTGGACGCTGTTCGCCCTGCCGTTCGCCGCGCTGTCGTTGCCGGCGGGCCGCCTGGCGGCGCGGCTCGATCGGCGCATGCTCACCCTCGTCGCCCTCCTGTCGTCGGCGGCGTTCTGCGCCGTCTACCCGCGCCTGCACGACGTCCGACTCCTCGTCGGCCTCGGCGTGGCGGAGGCGATCGGGGCGGTGGTGGGGGCGCCGCCGGCCCTGCTGATCCTGACCGAGGCGGTGCGGGGCGACCGCCAGGGCGCCGCACAGGGCGTCGTCGAGACCGCACGGACGGCGACGACCGCCGTGGCGGCTGCGGCGAGCGGGGCGCTGTTCGGTATGTCGACGCCCCTTCCCTTCGACGTCGCCGCCATGCTGGTGACCGTGGCGTGCGCGGCCATCGCCTGGTGGTGGCGGGCGCTGCCCGGCCGTGCGGCGGTGCCACCGAGCAGCGAGGTGGGGGAGCTGCTGGCGACCGAGGGCACCTCGGCCCTGCCCGAGTCGCCGCCACGGCGGCGGCCGGCCCGGTAACCTCCGCGGGCATGGAGCGCCCCCCCGTCGTCGTCGCCGGGCCGGTGGTGCGCGGCGACGGCCGAGGCCGCCAGCTGGGGTTCCCGACGGCCAACGTGGCCGTCCCGCCGGCGCGCATGCCGAGCGAGGCGGAGGTTGCCGACGGGGTGTACGCCGGCTACCTGCGGCGGGCGGATGCCACGGTGCTGCTCGCCGCGCTCTCTATCGGGCGGCGGCCGACCTACTACGGCCCGGACGGCGAGCGCCTGCTCGAGGCGCACCTGCCCGATCTCGAGGTCGACCTGTACGGGGAGGTCGTCGAGGTGCTGGTCGGGCCGCTCGTGCGCGGGCAGGCGCGCTTCGCCTCGAGCGAGGAGCTCGTGGCGCAGATCGCGGCCGACGTGGAGGCCGTCCGGCGCCTCGGCGCCCGCAGCGCGCCGGGGCCGTGGCCGGAGGCGGAGCGGGTGGCGCCGGCGGGTCAGCCGAGCCCGGACGGGAGCGGACGCAGCTCGGGGTAGGGCGGGACCGCCCGGCGGTAGCCGGTGTCGAGCAAGGTCGAGGCGAACAGCAGGTCGGCCGTCGCGAGGTTGCAGGCGACCGGCAGGTTCCAGACGACGGCGATGCGCAGCAGGGCGCGCACGTCCGGATCGTGCGGCTGCGGCTCGAGCGGGTCCCAGAAGAACAGCAGGGCGTCGATCCGCCCCTCGGCGATCATGCCGCCGATCTGCAGGTCACCCCCGAGCGGTCCGCTACGGAGCCGGGCGATCTCGAGCCCGAGCTCCCCGGCGATGAGCGCCCCGGTGGTCCCGGTTGCCCACAGCCTGCAGCGGGCGAGCCGCTCGCGGTTGGTGCGGCACCAGTCGAGCAGGTCGCGCTTCTTGTGGTCGTGCGCCACGAGGGCGATGCGCGTGGGCGGGGGCGCGGGCGCGCCCGCCGCCTCGTGCGCTACGGCGTCGGGCTCCACGAGCACCCCTCTCGTCGACGGATCTTGCGGTACAGCGGACCTGGCGTGACGGGGCACGGTCCGCGGGCGGACGGTGCCGGTCCGCTCCATGCTCGTCACCGGAGCGGGCGATGGCAAGGATTCACCAGCTCGGAGGGCGGGTACGCGCGGGGCGTGGTCAGCATCACCACACCGGCCGGAGGTGAGGGAGGTGGCGACACCCCCTCGCCCGCTCCGGCCGCCGTGCGCCGCATCGCCCTTCCGGTCCGTCCGGGCAGCTGCGCCGTGGCCCGCCACTTCGTCCGCTCGGTGCTCGCCGGCTCCGGGTGGGCCGGCGACGTCGAGGCGGCGGTGCTGCTCACGAGCGAGCTCGTGGCGAACGCCTTCATCCACGCCCACTCTCCGTGCTACCTGACGGTGCGCCTCGACGGCTCCCGGGTCCGGGTCGAGGCGAGCGACACCGACCCCGACCCCCCCGTGGTGGCGCGACCCAGCGACGACAGCCCCGGAGGCCGCGGGCTCGTCCTGGTCGAGGCGCTGTCGAGCGCATGGGGGAGCCGGATCGAGGCCGACGAGGGGAAGACCATCTGGTTCGAGCTGGCCGTGCGCGCCAGGCAGCCCAGCCGGGGCGCTCGTGCGCGCAGGGGCCCCTCGAGGAGCTGACAGGCCACGGCCGGAGCACCTCGGGTCGATCAGGCCCGCCGGGTGCGCGCGTCAGGTCCAGCGCACGCTACGAGCGGCACGCGAACCGGCCCGCCCCGCCCAGCTGGACCTACGCGGTGCGCCCCCTGGGACTCGAACCCAGAACCTGCGGAGTCCTGGCAGCGAGTCAACCGGAGACAATCAGCGACAATCGTCGCAGCTCAGCGGCCGTGCACCGGCCAACCCTGTGCAAGGCTGAGCACCCCGAGTCAACCCCGTTGGTGGTCAACTTGGTGGTCAAGCGGCGGGCCCCTTGGCGAGGGCGAGGATGGCTCCCACGTGGCGCGCCGGCACGGCGACCCGGCCGGTCTCCCATCCGCTCACCGTCACGCCTGCCACGCCGAGGAGCTCGCCGAGCGCCGCCTGGCTGAGGCCTACCCGGCGTCGTAGTGCCACGAGCTCGGCGGCCGAGAGCGACGGCCGCTCGTGCGCCGGAAGCGCCGTCCCAGCCGGGAAGAGGCGCCGGCGGCGGAAGATGCGGCCGTTCGGATCCTGCACGTCGACGAAGCCCTCCTCGAGGCGGCCAAGCTCGAGGGCGAGCTCGATGTGGCGCCGGCGCTGCGGCCAGCCAAGCGCCGAGGGCGACGCGCCGCCGGCCACCGAGGCCCGGGCGACGAGGTCCTCGAGGATGCGCACCTCGGCCCTCGTGAGCCCGGGCGCGGGGGGCGCCGTGGCGAGGATACGACGGACCTCCCCGACCCGGCCCGTCGGGCAGCGGCGCCTGCCGCGCTCGCTCTCCCATTCGCCGAGGCGGCTCGCATCGATGCCGAGCGCCTGCGCCAGCGCCGGGCGGCTCCAGCCGGCCGCCTCCCGCAACCCCCGCAGTTCGGCGCCGGAGAGCGTCTCGAGCGGCGGCGGCACCTCGGCGGCCAGATACCAGCCGAGGTAGGTGCGACCGAGGGCGTCGAGCGCCGGCGCCCTCCGCGCCTTGCCGGCAGCCTCGAGGCGGCGCAGGGCCGCCTTGAGCTTCGGGAAGTAGCCGAGGCCCTCGAGCTGGTAGAGGTCGCTCGTCGAGCTGCCGGGCTTGGCTGCGATGGCCTCGAGCAAGGTGCTCTCGCGCCTGGCCTCGGCGCTGCGCCGCCCTTCGGCCTCGAGCTCGGCGAGCGCGCCGGGGGCAACGGACCTCAAGCGCGCGGACACCTGGCCGTCGACGAGCCGCTCCGCGGCGATGATCGTGGGTGCCGACACCTCGCAGCGCGCCGCAAGCTCCGCCTGGCTCACGCCGATCCGCTCTCGCCGCTGGCGCAGCTCGTCGCCGGACAGCCTCGGCAGCGGTGCCGGCGCGTCGTCGGCGGCGAAGAGTCGGACACGATCGGCGGCGTAACCCGGGAGGGCGGCCTCGACGAGCAGGCCGCGACGCTTCGCCTCATCGAGCGCGGCCCCGTAGTCGCCCGAGCGGCTGACCCGGCCGCCGGCCTGGCGGTGCTCGTGACGGAGCGCGCTCTCGGAGACACCGGCAGGCCGAGCGCGCACCTCCTCGACGATCGACGCGACGAGCGCCTCGGAGCGCTCTTGGGCGAGTCTCCTCGCCTCGTCGAGCGTCGCCAGCAGCGCGACGACGCGCCCGTGTGGAACGGGGCGCTTCCCGGCCTCCCAGGCCTGCACGACGCTGAACGTCACCCCCACGCGCTCGGCCAGCTCGGCGAGCGACCACCCGGCCGCCTCGCGCAGCTGCCGGATCTCTGGACCCCCCAGGACCTCGAGGGACCGGCCTACCTCCTCGGCACGAGCGGGGGGCACGCCGCGAGCCTCCCAGCTCCGCCAGGTCGCCGATGCGACACCGACCCGCTCCGCACAGGCAACGACGCGCCGGCCCTTGAACCGGCGTGCCGCCCGGAGCTCGCGTCCCGCGAGCCTGGTGGGCGCCGAGCGATCGAGGCCGCTTGGCCGCTCGGAGCTGCGCGGGACGAGGAGGGAGCGGACGTAGAGGCGCCCGTCGCGGGTCCTCGACGCCTCCCGGCGCTCGACGAGGCGGCCAGCCGCGACCATCGCGTCGAGCACCGGTCGCAGCTTGGGCGGCAGGCGCCGACGCGCCGCCGACGGCGACAGCGCGGGCTCCCGGATCCTCTCGAGGACCGTCTGCTCCGGCTGAGCACGGGACAAGAGCTGGTCGAGTGCCTGACGGGCCACGCCTTCCGGAAGGGCGCGCTCGCCCGCGCCGTAGCGCGCAAGAGCTCGAGGGCTGATGCCGACGAGACGCGCGGTCTCCCGAAGCGAGAGACGGAGCGCCAGGCGAGCCTCCTCGAGCGCGACGGAGGAATCGGTAGATGGCTGACCAGGCACGGCCGCGAATCTAACAGCACACGCAGCACGGATTTCGGATGCTATCCAGAGCCAGGAGGTCACGGTGTGCTTTGCTTCCGATCCATGACAAAGACAACGAAGGACCCTGAGACCTATCCCCGGCTGCTCACGGTGAGACAGGCCTGTGCGTGCCTGCAGCTGAGCAAGCCCACCGTCTACGACCTCATCCACTCAGGACGCCTGCGGAGCGTCTCTGTCGGGCGTGTCCACCGGATCCCCGTGCAGGCGATCGAGGAGTTCATCGCCGGAGCCGACAGCCCTGGCGCCGCGTGAGCGCCGGCAAGAAGCGGGAGGGGCGCCCACAGCCTGAACAGCACGGCTGTACCGCAGGAACTGACGACCTCCCGCGCCGCACGGTTGGCGCCCGAGCCGCGGTGCCTGATTGTGGCGTACTGCCGGGGTCGCGGGCGAGCGTAGGCGGCGGCGAGACCGTCTTTCGCTACGAAAGCGAGCCTGGAAGGACGGTCTACGAGGTCGTTCGTCGCCCCGGGAAGCGGTTCGTTCAGCGCCGACCGGGGCCCGACGGCAGCCCGATCTACGACCTCGACGGCGTCGACCGTATCCCTTACCGTCTGCCCGAGCTGCGCCAGGCAATCGCAGCGGACCCTGACGGGTGGGTCCTGGTCCTCGAGGGGGAGAAGGACGTCGAGCGCGCCCGATCCCTCGGGCTCGTGGCGACGACGAGCGCGCAGGGCGCCGGCTGGCACTGGCCCGACGAGTGGTGCCGCTACTTCGACAGGGCCATGCGGGTCGGTGTGATCGCCGACAACGACGAACCGGGGAAGCGCTGCGCACAGGAGCGAGCCGAGCTCCTTGCGAGCTCGGCGCCCGACGTGCGTCTCATCGAGGCGTTGCCGGGCGTCGGCCCGGGAGGCGACTTCTCGGACCTGTGCGACGCCATGAAGCGTGAGGGCGTCTCCGACGATGAAATGGCGAAGCGGGTTCGGGCGCTGCTCGAAGGCGCACAGCGCGTCGAGCGGGCCCGCGCGAGGCCGGCGGCAGACCCGGACCCGCCGGCCGTCCCGGGGCCTGCGCCGGCCAACGGCAAGAACGGCGGGAGTGACAAGCTCCGCTCGCACCTGCAGAACCTCGAGGACACAGGGTCGCTCGAGGTTTTCCACGACGCGTCGGGCGATGCCTACGCCACCCTCCAAGGGCCGGATTTCGGCGGCCGCCGGACGTACCTCATAGCCTCGAAGGAGTTCGAGCGCGCCATGCGGCGATCGTTGTACGCCCGCTCGTCCGAAGGCTTCCTCGGCGGCGCGACCATCACCGCCCAGACCTGGAGCGACGCCTGCATGGCGCTCGAGGCAGAGGCGGGCGGCCGGAGGGAGCGCGAGGTGGCGCTCCGCGTCGCGACTCGGCCGGGCATGATCTTCCTCGACCTGGGCGACCAAACGGGCAGAGTTGTCGAGGTCACGTCGGATGGGTGGCAGGTCGTCGAGGAGTCGGCCGTCCGGTTTCGCCGCTCAAGCCACGGCCGACCGTTGCCGGAGCCGACGCCCGGCGGCTCCGTCGACCAGCTGCGGGAATACCTCCACCTCGAGGACGAGGGATGGGCGCTCGCTCTCCTTTGGATCCTCGGCGCGCTCGGGGGCCGCGCTCCCTACAACGTGTTGAACCTCCGTGGCGAGCAGGGCTCGGCGAAGACGACGACGGGGCGGTTCATTCGCCAGCTCGTCGACCCCGTCAAAGGACCGCTTCGCGCCCTGCCGAAGGATGAGCGCGACCTGGCGATCGCGGCGGAGTGCAACTACGTGCTCGGCTTCGACAACCTCTCGGCCATAGATCAGGGCACAAGCGACGCGCTCTGCCGGATAGCGAACGGCGAGGGCTTCGCTACCCGGAAGCTCTACACGGACAACGCTGAGGCCGTCTTCGAGGGTGCCCGGCCGGTGCTGCTCACGGGGATCACCGTGGCGGCGAGGGCGCCGGACCTTCTCGACCGCTCGCTGATCGCGGAGTGCTCGCCAATCCCCGACGCGGAACGGCGCGACGAAGGGGAGATGCGCGACGCGTTTGACCGCGACAAGCCGGCCATACTCGGCGCGCTCCTGGACGCGATGGTGCTCGGGCTTGCCGGAGAGCGGCACGTCCGCCTGGACCCCCCGCCTCGACAGGTGGCATCGGCAAGATTCGCGGTCGCCTGCGAGCCGTCCCTCGGTGTCGCACCAGGCTCGATCGAACGAGCCCTCCGCTCGACGAGAGAGAGCACCGTCGCTTCCGTACTCGAGGAGTCGCCCATCGCCCAGGCCCTGCTCGTGCTCCTCGAGCCGGGTGCCAGCATCGAGGTCACGTACGCAGAGCTCCTTGCGAAGCTGAACGACCGAAGAGGCGAAGAGACCAAGGCGCCGAGGAGCTGGCCGGCGACGCCGAGGGCGCTATCCGGCGCGATCGACAGGATCCGTCCGGCGCTACGGAAAGCGGGGATCACCATCGATGACCTGGGCCAGCGCGGTAGCAGCCGGAACCGGGTCAAGCGGATCACAAGAGCCGCCGAGCCTGAGCCCACGTCTCCCGCAGCCGACGGCTCCCGGGCTGTCGACGACCGTTGATCGGCCGCCGCTCCTCCCCCCTTCCTCTCTTCCCAAGAGAGGGGAGCGATCGTTCACATCGTTCAGGCGGGGCGCCAACGGCCCAAAGCCGCAGCTCAGACGCCATGGAGGAGGTGAACGGTCTCCGCGAATGCGATCGTTCGCGATCGTTCACATCGTTCGCGACCGTTCGCAGGCCGGGCGGCACCGTCCGCGACCGTTCGCCAGGACGCGTCGAAATCCCAGCTCAGCACCCACCGCGAACGATGTGAACGATGTGAACGATCTTTCCCGAACCCTTCGTACTCCCGTCTGCGAGAGCCGACGGCCGTCGCCGCTCGGGGGCGCCCGTGACGACGGCTGGAACCGTCCCCCACCCGCCACGAAGCTGCCCGGCGAATGGCGCGAGGCGCGGCCCGCGGATGGGATGGAACCGGGCGTCCGGCCACACGGACGCGTGCCGCGGAAGACTTCCCGCGACTGTGTCGCCGAACTTTCCTTCTGTCCGCACTGTCCCAGGGCGGCTACCAGTCCGCCCGGACCGATGCCAAAAGCATCGTCCCAGCTCAGATGGCCTGTCGGCAGCGGCCGCCGAGCGCTACCAGCATGCCTTCGGCCCCTGCCGGCCGCCTCGGAGGGCCTTTCGGCATGCCGTCCCGCAGCTATCGGCAGGGCCCGATGAGCGCGCCGAGCTCGCGCGACCGGATCCTCGAGGCGCTCCATGCGCACGGCGGCGAGGCGTCGCCGGCGGCCCTGGCGGATGCCACTGGGCTCGCTCCCCGCACCATCACCGCGGCGCTCACGAGGCTCCGGGAGGAGCGCCTCGTCGAGGGGCCGCCGAAGCTTCCCCGGCTGACGCCGGCGGGCCGTGCCACCGCTCCTACGCTTCGCCGCGAGCCGACCGGGCGCCTCGAGGAGGCCGTCGAGGCATGCTTCGGCCACACGGCGCTCGCGGCGTTCTGCCGCCTCGGCGCCGACCTCATCGCAGCCCGCCACCTCTTCTCCGAGCGGGACTTCCACCCCGCGCTCTTCGCCTACGGCGCCCCGAAGCGCGGCAAGACGGCGGCCGCCACGCTGCTCGCCCGGGCGCTCGGTCTCGAAGCTGCCGAGGCGATCCTGCTCGCCCCCACGCTCTCGCCTGGCGCCGTCGTCGGCCGGCGCACCAGTCGCGGGGGCTTCGAGCCGGCTGCGCACCTGCGTCTCCCGTTCCTCTGCCTGGACGAGGTCGGCGAGTGCGAGGACCCCGTCCGCAAGCAGGCCCAGGTCCTCTGCCACGGCGACCCGGTGGTCACCGTCGAGGGCGAACGCGTGGCGATCGCCGGCACGGTGATGGCGACCTGGAACCCGCGCCAACGCTTCGCCGTCTTCTCCGAGGCCTACTGGCGCCGGGCGGTCACCATCAACGTCGACGACGTGCACGTCCCGGACCTCGGCGGCCGTCTCGGACGGGCAGCGCGGGAGGACCTTGGCGCCGGCACGCTCGTGCTCTCGGCGCTCCGCCGCAGGGTCGACGAGCTCTCCCCACAGTGCCTGGGGATCCTCGCCCGGGCCGAAGAGGTGCTCCTCGAGGAGGGAGCTGCTCGCTTCGAGCTGCGCACGCTCGAGCTGGCCACGCTCGGACGCGCCGCCCGCTACGGCCTCGGCGCCGACCACGACCTCCGGGGCCTCGTCTACCTGGTCGGCACCGACTGGCTCATGGTGACCGAAACCGTCCCGGGGCTCGTCGATGCCGGGTGGGGGCTCGAGATGGACCGGATCCTCCAGCAGCTCGGGGACGCCCCGGGCGTCGAGGACCTCGCCCGAGTGGCTGCCGGCCACGCGCTCGCACGAGCCGAGGCCCAGCACGCCGCCGTCGAGCGCCGCCAGGCTTGTGCGGTCGAGGACCTCGAGCTGACGGCGAACCGCGCCGCGTTCCAGGAGACGATCACGGTCGCCGTCGCCAAGATCACGCGGGTGCCCGAGGGAGAGCGCCCCTACGCGAGCGGCCTCCGTGCGTCGCTCTCGAAGCTCCGCAAGCAGGCCGGGGAGGCTCGCTCGGCTGAGCGCCTCGCCGAGCTCGCCGAGCTCGCCGGTGGGCCCCTCGAGGCGGCCATGGCGCTTCGGGACCGGATCGACGGCGAGCGGCGCCGCCTGGAGGCCGAGCAGCGCCAGGCCGCGATCGAGGCACAGCAGGCGGACCGAGAGGCGGCTGGCGCCCAGCGCGCACGCCTCGAACGGGTTCGGGCTGAGCGCGACGGCTGCGCCAAGCAGCTCCGAGCATCGCGGGACGAGCAGAAGGCCCTCGTCAGGCTCCGGGACCGGCAACGCCCAGGGCGCGACGGGGCCTCGCCAGCGCAGGCCCTCGTCGGCCGTGGGCTTCTGCAGCCCCTCGAGGAGATTCGAGAACGAACGATCGAACCGCTGGCGTTGGCGAGCTGGTGGGCCCAGCGCAACGGACGTGTCGCCGAGGCCCGCGTGCAGCAGATCCCGGTGCGCTTCCTCGTCGACGGCAGCGGCCGTCGCTGGGAGGAGCGCGACTTCGCCGCGTGGGGGTCGCCGGCTGTCGTCGAGCTGCTCGACGGGCTCGTCGCCGCCGCCGACCGGCAGATCGCCTACCTCGAGCAGCGCCACGCGCAGCTCAAGGCAGCCGCCCGCCAGCCGTTGGGGAAGAGGCGCCGGGCACTTCCGGCCGGCACCAAGCGGCCGGCCCTGGCGGCTGGTCGGCCGTCTGGATAGGGTCGCCACGACAACGGCTGCCGAGGGTGCGGACACACCCCGGCGGCCTCCACACCGAGCCAGGAGGTGCGGAAATGGCCACCAGCAGCGATGCCCCGGTGCGCGCCGTCGCGGCCGACGACGCGACGAGAGGCCGGAACGAGGTGCCCCGCCAGAGCGGACACCCTGACGGGGCGGCCGGCGCCCAGCCAGGGGGCTCCGGCGAGGCCGACGGTAGACGAAGGGGCGTCGCCGGCGACGCACCGCTTGGCTCGCGGACCGTCGACGAGGTCGCAGCGTTGCTGCGCCGGCGAGGACTCGCCCAGGCGAGCTGCCAGAACTACCTCGGGATGTTGCGCCGGGCGCACCGCTTCCTCGCCGAACGCGACCGGTCGATCGATGAGCTCGAGCAGGCCGACTTCGACGCCTTCGCGGCGACGCTCCCCGCCTCGCGCTCCACCGTCATCGCCGCGCGCAGCGCCCTCCAGCACTACTGGGCCGCGACCGGCCGGCGCGACGCCCCCGAGCTCGACGTCAGCCTCGCTCTCGGGCGCAACGGCCAGGACCCGGCGACGATCGCCGTCGCCCGGGCGCGGGCGGCCGACCTCGCTCGGGCCCACGGCCTCCTCCCGGCCGTGAGCTGGGCGGACGTCAGCTACAGCCCCCTGTGGCTCCGGGACCAGCTCCTCGCCCGGGGCCTCGCCCCCCGCAGCGCCAACGTCTACCTCGCGACCCTTCGGCGGGTGCGGCTCTGGTGCGAGGAGCACGGCACGACGATCGATGCCATGACGGCCTCCGAGCTCGAGGAGTACTGCTCGGGAGTGGCCTTCACGAGGAGCACCCGGATGCAGCTTCGGACCGCGCTCGAGCACTACTGGGCGCTCGCCGGGCGCGCCGAGCCGCCGACCTACGCCGTGCGCGTGCCCCGCAAGCCCCGGATGGTCGCGCGCCCTCTCGAGCGCGGCCTCGCCGAGCAGCTCGAGCAGGCCGCCATCGCCCGCAACGACCTCGCCGGCCTGGCGGTCGTGATCGCCCTCTACACCGGGCTCCGGCGCTTCGAGCTGGCCAAGCTCCAGTGGGCCGACTTCTCCGAGGACGGCTGGCTCTACGTCATCGGCAAGCGGGACGTCGCCGCAAAGCTGCCCGTGCACGAGGTCGTACGGGACTACCTGGTGCGCACCCCGCGAGAGGGTCCCTTCCTGTTCCCGGGCCGCTTCGGTGGCAGCGTCACGCCGGCGACGATGTGGAACTGGATCCGGACGGTGACCGAGGAGGCGGGCGTCGGCAAGGTGGCGCCCCACGTGCTGCGACACACGGCGCTCAGCGTGGCCAACGACGCGACCGGTGACCTGCGGGCCGTCCAGGACTTCGCCCGCCATGCGAGCCCGGACACGACGGCTGGGTACACGAAGGTCACCGCGGAGCGCCTCACCCGTGTCGCCGACGCCCTCGGACACGCCTACCACCCCGGGCCGGCGGAGGTGTCGCCGCCGATTGCAGGCGTCCAACGCTTCGACGTCGTGCCCTTCGACCTCTTCGTCCGGGCAGTCGAAGGCGATCACGCTGTGGACGGCTGGCGCCAGCTGGCGGCCGTCCTTGGGCGGCGCCAGGGCTGGCAGCTCGAGACGGTGGGCGACGACACGGGGACGATCTGGTTCTCACACCGCGGACGGCTACGAGCGACCGTCGTCGCCCTCACGACGGGCAGGTGCACGTTCCTGCTCGGCGAGGAGGACGATGAGACCGGGCTCGACCTCGCCTTCGACACCGTCCACGCGCTCGCAGCTCTCCTCGACGAGGCTGAGGCGCTCGGGGTGGTTCGTGGGCTCGCGCCCGCCAGGCCAGAGTGCACCGCTGGGAGCCATCCCGGGGCTGCGCTCGTGTGGTCCTTGTCCACCTGGGACGGGCGCCTGCGATGCTCCGGGTTGGCGACCTCCGCCAACAGCGCGTGAGCGGGCAGACGCCTCTGGCGGCGCGGCGGCCATCCGGCCGGCGAAGGACGGCCCCGACGCTGTGTCCTCAGGCTTTTGCCCTGACCGGTCGGCGGCGGGTGGCGAGAGGAGGGCCGAGCGGTCGGCGGCGCGACGGCGCAACGTCACCTGCTCGCCGCAGCCCGGCGCTCGGCAGATCGTCGTCGCCGTCGTTCGCCCGAAGGCAGCAGATCCCGCGGCGACGTGGCCATTCACGCACCGGCCCTCGACGAGAAGCCGCCTCCCCTTGCGCGCCGTCACCGCTCCCTCCGCTCCTCGGCCGTGCGGGCGTGCGGGTGTGCCGGCGAGCGAGGTCCCACGGCCTCGCCGGCGTGACGGGCGGAGGAGCTGACCCGGGACAGTAGCTCCGCCGACCTCGGCCAGCACTCCTGACCTGCGCCGACGCGCGCCACCGGCCCCGGCCGGCAGGCACCACCGGCCCGGGTCGGTACCCGCAGCCGGCCGTGGTCGGCGTTGCCCCTCCGGCAGCGGTCGGCCTCCACGAGTGCGACGATGCACCGCTGGCAAGCCCCACCGCCCCGAGCCGTCCTCAAGAGCGGCGCGGCGCCGCTCCCAGCAGTCTGAGCCGCGTCGTCCCCGTCCCTCGCCCGTAGGCCGGTACTCGGGATCCGAAGCGACACCTGCGCACCCGGGCGTCCTCCGACCGAGGTCGCCGGCACCCCGACGGCCCGTCAGGCGCCGACGCTCCAGGCCGCCGCCATGAGCGCAAGACGTCGAGCGGCCGCGCCGAGAGGAAGGCCCCCTGGCAGGAGCTGAATCGGGCCGACACCCTTGCAGGTTGCGCCTACGGCGCCACCTGCGACCACCGAGCGACCGGATCGCCAGGAGGCAGGGCCGCGACCCTGACGTTCGGCGGCCGGATCTCGGACCTGGCCCGAGCGTGCTGGCCGCCGGCGTCGAGCGCCGTCCTGAGCGTCGGAGGAGTGTGGCCGCAGCACGGCGGCGGACGAATCGTCCTCCTTTCGCGCTCCCTTCGTTCTCGCTTCGTCATCCGGGGTTGATCTCGCTCGGCACCTCGCCCTACGCGGCCCAGCCGACCGCGGTCGGTACTGACCAGACGGTCGCCCTCGAGGACCCGCTCGCGGCGGCGTTGCCTTCCTCGTCGACCCCCGGACGGCTACCGGCATGCGCCGGCCCATGCCGAAAGGCATCGCCCCTGCTCAGGCGCCTTCCTGCTGGTCTGCCCCGGCCCGCTACCGGCAGCCCGAAGCGGCCTTCCGGCACGCCCTGAGACCTACCGGCACGCCCTGGCGCCGCTACCGGCAGGCTCGTTCCCCTCGTCCAGCTGATGACACCTCTGCACCCCGGTGCAGGGGGACAGCCGCCGCCCGCTCGACGGCCGGCGAGATTTCCCGGTGAGGCGCCATGTAACGAGGCCGCCGAGTCGCCTCATGGGGTGAGGGCCGCCGACGACGGAGCGGCCCGACGCCGAAAGGAGAACCCCTATGCACCGTGAACGACACCGAGCCCGGATCGACGAGGGCCTCGGGGAGCTCGACGAGCTCGTCCACCACCTCGAGCAGGCGGGCGGCCGGCTGTGGACGTTCTGGACCTGCGAGAAGGACCCGACGATCCCGCCGTGGGCTGTCGACCTCGAGTTCGTCATGCCGTAGCGGCCGTCCCACAGGGGGCGACGAGCGCGGATTCGCGCCCGGCGCCCCCTGTGGGCGGCGGCGGCCGCCCCGCGCCCGCTAGAACGGCGCCGCTGAGCGGTCGAGGAGAAGGCCCCGCCCGGAGCAGCGCCGACGACGCGGCCAGGCGGTCCCCGCCAGAGGCGACCAACCGGGGACCCGCCGAGCGCCTGCCGCTCAGCGCCTCCCCGCGATCGATCGCCACGCGAGGCGTCGCCCACGACGTCGCCAGTGGGGGTCGACGCGTCGCGAGCGGATCCGGCCGACGCGCTCGGCGAGCACCGGGGCGACGAGGGCGATCCCGAAGCCCGCGCCGAGCTCGAGGCCGGTGATGAGGTGTCGCGCGGGGCCGGACCCGACGCGTCGCCCGTCGACGACGCCGGCGCCCCGAGACGCGTCGCCGTCGCCGTCGCCGACGCCGGCTCGAGGACGTCCGATAGTGCCCAACATCGGGCGCGCACCCTCGCCGTAGCGTCCAGATATCGCGGCGCCCGGCCGCTCCAGGAGGTGCCTCCCCGTGTCCGATATCAGCTCCCGGCGCCCCCGGCCGGCCGTCCCCGCCGCGGCGATCGCCGGGCACCCGTCGGTCGGCCTTCGACTCGTCGAGGGCGCGGCCGGCTCGCCGGCGGCGATCCTCGAGGCCTACGTCGCCCGCCTTGAGCGCTCGCCGCTCGCCGAGCACACCCGGCGCGCCTACGCCCGCCACGCCCGGGCCTTCGTCGAGTGGCTCCTCGAGCGCGACGGGGAGGCGGCCGAGCTCGCCTTCGCCGACGGCTTCGCTCGGGACTTCGCCGTGCGCGACTTCCGCTCGGCGCTGAAGGACCGGCGCCTGGCGCCGACAAGCGTGAACGCCGCGCTCACCGCCGTCGACGACCTCTACCGCTTCGTCGGCCTCGGCGCCCCGCAGGTGCGCCGGGAGCGCCTCGCGGCGGTCGCCCCCCGGGCGCTCAGCGAGGAGCAGCTGCGTGCGCTCTTCCGCGCGGCCGAGCGCCGGGCCCGGCCGAGGGACCGGGCGATCCTCGCCCTCCTGGCGCTCGCCGGCCTTCGGATCTCCGAGGCGGCACAGCTCGACGTCGGCGACGTCGCCGTGTCGGCTCGCAAGGGCCAGGTCCTCGTCCGTCGCGGGAAGGGTGACGTCGCCCGGACGGTGCCGCTCGGCACCGAGGCCCGCGCCGCCCTGGCGCCGATCCTCGAGCGGCGCGAGGCGCAGCCCACGGCGCCGCTGCTCGTCGGGCCCTCGGGCGAGCGGCTCAACGTGCGCTCGATCGACCGCGTCGTCCGGGCGCTCGGCGAGCTCGCCGGCGTCGAGCTCTCCGCCCACGTGCTGCGCCACACCTTCGTCACCCGCCTCGTCCGCTCGGGCCAGGACGTCGTGCTCGTCGCCGAGCTCGCCGGCCACCGCTCGCTCGAGACGACGCGCCGCTACGCGCTGCCGACCGAGGAGGACCGGGCGGCCGCCGTCGAGGCCGCCGGCGTCGCCTACTGAGGCGCCCCGGTAAACGTCAACGTCAACGTTGGCGTTGCCCTGGCGGTGAGCAGGGAATAGGCACGTACTCCCAACGCTTGCGAGTAGCGAAGAGCTGCGGCGGGGAGCGGGTGCCTAGCGCTCCCGGACGTGGCGGATGAGGTGCCGGACGTGCTCGACCTCGGCCGTGTGCTCGAGCTCCTCCGCGCCGCTGGCGCGCCGTCGCTCCAGCCCCCTCCCGGTGAAGACCGACAGGGCCGAGCACTCGCAACACACCGACAGGTCGCCGGGGGCCGGGGGCTCGAGGCCGCCGGCGGCACCGTCCTGGAGAGCCCCGCAGTACGGGCACGGGGATGCCTCGCCGTCGTGGTCGATCACGTCGCCTCCTTCGTCGCCGCCGCCCGTGCGCTCAGGATGTGCGAACGACCTCCAGGCCGAGCGCCTCGGCCGCCCGGCAGAGGCCGTCGTCGCCGGCGACGAAGAGGAGCTCGCCACCGTTGCCCCGGGCGAGCTCGGCGGCCGCCAGGTGCACGCTGTCGTAGCCGCGCAGCGCGTGCGCCTCGGAGAGCCGGCCGGCCTCCCGCACGAGGCGGTCCGAGACCTCGACGAGCTCCAGGCGGTCGTAGATCGCCTCGAGGCGCTCGAGGGCGGCCCGCAGCGCCTCGGCCGTGAGCCGACCGAGGCGGGCCGCCTGGGCGAGCGCGGCGCGGCCCTCGGCGTAGATGATGCGGGCGCTCGCCACCCGGTCGGCGCCTTGCCAGTGCCGCAGCGCCTCGTCGCTTCCCGCCTCCGACACGATGAGCGGCATGACCGCGGAGGTGTCGAAGTAGGCGATCACCGACGCTGCTCGGCGACGAGCGGGCTCACCGGCGAGCTCGCTCGGATGAGGTCGCCAGGCAGCGACCGATCCGCTCGGCGCGCCGGCGTGGCGAGGCCCTCGGCGAGCAGGTCGTCGAGGCCGGAGCGCGGCGTGGCGCTCTCGAGCGGCACCACCTTGGCGATGGCCCGTCCATGCTCGGTCACGACGACCTCCGTCCCCTCGTGCACCCGGTCGAGGTAGCGGCTGAGGTTGTTCCGAAGCTCCCGCACGCCCACCTTCATCGCTGCTCCCGTCTGTGCACACATCTCCTCCGACAGTGTAGCCACAACTTCAGTCGTCCAACCCTTCCGCCCAAGCCATCCCTGAAGCCCGGGCGGGCGGACCCTGGCGCAGCGACAAGTGGGGGGGCCGGGGCACCGGGGGCCGATCTCAAGCGTCAGCTCGATCGACCCAAGCTCGCGCAGCTAGAGGACGCCAACACGCGCATCACGGCGACGGGTGGCCGCGGGCGTTGCCGTCAGGGCAGCTGCGCGATGATCAGCTTCGATGCAACAAGGGTGCACGAGGGCGGTCGGACGATGCCCGGTATGCCGGGCGGCTCCTCCCGCCCCGACGGGCGCCGAGGAAGAGCTCGCGTCGGCCGATGCGCTCCGGCGGGTCAGGGAGCTCTCGGACCTCGTCCGGGCGCACACGCTCGCTGGCCGCGAGCTGATCGACGAGCGCAACGCGGCGATCCGACACGCGATCGACCTCTACGGCTGCAGCCATCGCCAGGTCGCCAGGGCGTCGGCCCTCGCTCTCGGGCGCATCCACGGGATCTTGGCGAACGATTGACGCTCAGCTTCGGGCGAGGCTTCCTACTCGGCGCCGACGCCGTCCTCGGCGCAGCGGCGGGCGTAGGGGCGATGCTGCGTGCGGCCCTCGCGCTCGAGCGATGGAGCCGGCCTGAGCCGGTGATGACGACGCCCAGCACGCCGCGGGCCCCTCAGGACGTCGCCCCGGGCTGACGCCGGCGAGGCCCACGCCGAGCTCGAGGCCGGGGCGACAAGCTGTCGCACGAGGCCTCACACGACGCGTCGCTCGTCGACGGGCAGGCGGGATTTCCGGGCGATCCTGGTCCTCCCGGAGAAGGGGCCGGCTCCGGGCCGGCGCGGCGGCGTCGGCCGTTTTCGGCGCGCAGGGCGCCCTGCACGAGGCTCACGAACGCCGGCGGCCGAGCCCGCGGGGGGAAGGGACCCGGCCCCAGCCTCCGTCGCGCGTCCGCGCTCCCGATCTCCCATGCCTCCGGGGGCTCGGTTGCGACCGCGTCGTGCGGATCCGCTAGCGACGCGTCGGTTGCCTCGCGAGCATCGTGTCACGGCTCGTCGTGACGAGTAAGGTTACGGGTATATGGCGCCGAAACAAGGGACCCGTACGTTGGAGTGCGCGTGGTGCTCGCGGGAGTTCCGCGTTCCCCCGAGACGGGGGCCGGCGCCGCTCTACTGCTCGCAGGCGTGCCGACAGGGCGCCTACCGCGACCGGCACGCACGCGGTGGCGGCGGCAGGCCGGGGCGCCAAGGCGGACTTGCGGAACTGCGGGTGGTCCTTGAGGCAGCGGCGAGCCGATCGACGTGGAGGGAGGCGCGTGCCGTCATCCTCGGCGCGCTCGAGAACAGGGACAGCGAGTGAGCAGGCGACGAGGTGCCGGCGAGGGCGACGTCCACAAGCGCCCGGACGGTCGCTGGGAGGCGAGGCTCGACGTCGGCTACGGGCCCGACGGTCGCCGGCGCCGCAAGTCCGTCTACGGCTCGACGAAGACCGAGGCGCTCGACAAGCTCCGGCGCGAGCGGGGGCGTCTCGACCACGGGCTGCCGCCGACCGACGGCCGCATGACGATGGAACGGTTCCTGCAGTGGTGGGTCGCAAAGGTGCTGCCGGGCACCGTCGCTCCCGGGAGCCTCGACACCTACCGGTGCCACGTCGAGCTCTACCTCGTTCCCGGGCTCGGCCGGATCCGTCTCGCCGAGCTCGCGCCGGCGCACGTCACCGAGCTCATGCGTCGGATGGAGTCAGGCGAGCTTTCGCGACGAGGCCGCCCGTTGTCGGCGCAGACGCAGAGCCAGGCGAGGAAGGTGCTCAGCAAGGCGTTGCGCCGCGCCGAGCAGGAGGGCCTCGTGCAGCGCAACGCGGCGGCGCTCGCTGACGCGCCGCGGGTGCAGCGCCGCGAGGGTCGGAGCCTTTCCGGCGAGGATGCCCGACGCCTCGTCGAGATGCTGAAGCAGCACCGCCTCGGCGGGGCGTTCGGCCTGCAGCTTTCGCTCGGCCTCCGGCGGGGCGAGCTGCTCGGTCTGCGCTGGTGCGACGTCGATCTGGAGTCGCCCGCGACGGTTCGGGTCCGCGCTCAGCTCCAGCGGCGCCCCGGTGCCGGGCTCCAGCTGGCCGAGCTCAAGACGCGCCAGAGCCGGCGGGACCTGGCGCTGCCCTCGCCGATGGTCGCGGAGCTGCGCGCCTGGCGCGCCATCCAGGCGGCCGAGCGACTCGCCCTCGGCGATGCTTGGCAGGACCGCCTTGGGCTCGTTTTCACGACGCCGATCGGGACGCCCGTCGATCCGGACAACTACCGCCATGCGCTCTCAGCGGTCACAGAGGCCGCCGGGCTTGGCCACTGGACGACGCACGAGCTGCGTCACTCCGCCGGATCGATCCTGTTCGCCGAGGGCGTCCCGTTGAAGCTCATCTCCGAGATGCTGGGGCACGCGTCGGAGCGCATCACGGCGGACGTCTACGTGCACACAGAGCAGGCCCAGCGCGGGCAGGTGGCCGAGGCGATGGCGGCGGCCCTATGGAGCGAGTCCGAGGCGCCGGAGGTGCCCGTTGGTGGTCAACCTGGTGGTCAACCGGGTGCCGGGGGAGCGGCGTCAGGTCTGTGACCTGGGAGTGAGTGCGCCCCCTGGGACTCGAACCCAGAACCTGCGGATTAAGAGTCCGTTGCTCTGCCAATTGAGCTAGAGGCGCGTGCGGAGCATCCTAGCCGGACGGCGCCGGCCGCGGACGTGCTCCATCGGGTGACCGAGGGGACTTGAACCCCCGACCTCCAGGGCCACAACCTGGCGCTCTAACCAACTGAGCTACGGCCACCGCGGCGGGCCGCCTGGCGGCCCGTGCCGCTCCAGCATCGCACACGGCGAGGGGCGGTCGGGACGCCGGCGGCGACGCCGAGCCGGTCCGGCTCACGTGGGCGCTTGACGGCGTGACCCCGGTCGACCGGTCGATGGCGGCGGTCGGTCGGCGCCGTACTCGAGCGCGAACAGGGTGGCGTCGTCGTTGACCCGCCCACCTCGGTGGAGGCGGAAGCGGGCCGCCACCACGCCGAGTGCCCGGTCGAGCGAGGTGGCTGCCTGCAGGGCGGCGGACTCGGCGACCACGTCGAAGAACCGCCCGTCGGCGTCCCGGCATTCCGACACGCCGTCGGTGAACAGCAGGAGCCGGCCGCCCGGCGCCAGCCCGGTCACCTGGGCAGTGGGCGTCACCCCGAGGCCGAGCGGGACGCACCGCTCGGTCGGGCGGACCAGGTGGACGCCGTCGGGTGCGACGGCCACGGGATCCGGGTGCCCGCAGTTGACGTAGTCGATCTGCCCGTCGGGCGACAGCTGGAGGACGATCGCCGTCACGAAGTCGCTCGGCGCCGCCACGTCGCCCAGCCGGTGGTCGAGCGCCAGGGCGATCGCCCGCAGGTCGCGCTCGGTCCGCGCGAGCTCGCCGAAGCTGCCGAGGATCGCCACGGAGAGGTGCACCACGGGCAGTCCGCTCCCGCGACCGTCCCCGATGATCAGACGGGGCCCGAAGTCGGTCTCGGCGACGGCGTAGAAGTCGCCGCCGAGCCGGGCGGCCGAGTCGGCCGGGAAGTAGCGGGCGCTGAACGAGTAGTTGCCGATCCCGGCCGGAGGCTCCGGCTGCACCGCCACCTGGACCACCCGGGCGGCCGACGCGAGCCGGGCGACGCGCTCGGCGAGCAGCTTGCGCTGCAGGGTGAGCCCGACGGCGACCAGGCCGGAAATGGTGGTCAGGCCGGCCAGGATGGCAAGAGCCGCGGGCGACGCCGGCGGGGAGCGCTCGACCGTCCCCGCCCAGACGATCGCCGCGACGGCAGCGCCGGCAACCCCGGTCGTCGCCGCCGGACCGGCCACGAGCGAGGTGCCGATCGGCGCCGCGGCGATCGCCCCGAGCGCCCCGACCCAGTGGGCCCCCACGCGGGCAGCGATGGCGACGGCGATCGTCGCCAGCCCGAGCGCCAGGCCGACCAGGTTGCGCGCCGGCGACGGATGGGCGAGCCCCAGCAGGCCCCGCTGGCCGGGAGCCCCGAGGTGGTCGCCCGACGGCGTGGCGCTCGCCGCCGGTCGGCCCCGCTCCCACCTGCCCCCCCGCCAACCGCTCACCGTGCGACCATGCCCCGCGCGCCGGCCGGAGGACAAGGGGCGACTGGCCCCGTCTTGCCCGGCGCCCCCGGCAGGACTCGAACCTGCGACCGTCTGCTTAGAAGGCAGCTGCTCTATCCGACTGAGCTACGGGGGCGGGCGGCGGCGCCCGTCGCGACGGGCACTCCATGGTCGCACGCGGGGCGTCACAGGCGGGGCGGACCGCCGGGCGACCCGGCGAGGCGGGCACCGGTCAGCGGGTCGGGCCGGGCGGCAAAGCAGCGGTCGAGGGCGGGGTGGCGGAGGTTCGACCGGGCCGCCCCGACCGAGCGGATGCCGTGGCGCTGCGCCATGGCGCTTGTGCCGAGCCCGTCCCGCTGGGGGAGGACGAACCACGTCCGGTGGGTGCGTATGCAGCGGGCCCGGAGCTCGTCGAGCGCCCGATCGTCGGTACGATCGGTGTCCTGGGCCTCGACGAAGCGGTGGAGGTCGCCGGGCGTCGGCGTCGGCGTCGGCGTCGGCTTCGGCGGCCACGCCGGAACGCTACCGCCCGGCAGCGTCGTACGCTGGGGTGCGGCACCCGGGGTGGTGGGACCGGCGACGCGGAGACCGGGCGGACTGGCTCCGAGGACAGGAGGGCGGCGTGATCATCGTGGCGGGCTCGTTCGAGATGGACCCGGCAGAGCGCGCCGCATTCCTGGCCGGCAGGACCGAGGTGATGCGCCGCTCTCGCGCCGAGGCGGGCTGCCTCGAGTACACGTTCAGCGCCGACCCGCTCGACCCGGGGCGCGTCGTGCTGCTGGAGCGTTGGGAGAGCCAGGCGGCGCTCGACGCGCATCTCGTGGTGCTGCGCTCCGGCGGCCCGGCGGCGGGCGACGACGTCCGGCCGACGGCGCAGGAGATCGCCGTGTACGAGATCGCCGCCGTGCGCCGGCTGGGCGGCTGACGGCGGTGCAAGAGCGCGAGCGCAAGTTCGCCGTGGCGGCGGAGGTGACGACGGCCGCGGTCGCGGCAGCGCTCGCCGGCGAGCATGCGCCGCCGCCGGCGGCCGTCCCGGCGGTGCTGCTCGCCACGTACTTCGACACGGGCCGGCTCGACCTGGCCGGCGCGGGCATCACGCTGCGCCGCCGCGAGGGCGGGTCCGATGCGGGATGGCACCTGAAGCTGCCGGCCTCGAAGGACGAGCGGACCGAGTACTGGCTGCCGCTCTCCGCCGGCAGTGGGCCGGAGGTGCCCGCCGACCTCGCCGAGATGGTCGGCGGGCAGGCCGGTGGCCGGCGGCTGCGCCCGGTGGCGCAGCTGCGCACGTTCCGCACCACCGTCCAGCTGCCCGGGGCCGGGGCCGGGGCGGCGACGGTCGCCGAGCTCGCCGACGACCGGGTCGTGGCCGTGCGACGGCGGGACGGCGCCCTCGTCGCCTGGCGGGAGCTCGAGATCGAGGCTCGCCGGGGCGGAGAGAGTGGCCTGGACGACCTCGAGCGGCGGCTCGCCGAGCTGGGCGCCGTCCGCTCGCCGTTCCCGTCGAAGCTGGCCCGCGTCCTGGCCGCGCCGGCACCTCCGGAGGTCGACGCCGATCCGGTCGTCGCCCGCCTTGCCGCGCAGGTGGCCACCGTGATCGCCGGGGAGGGGGCGGTGCGCCGGGGCGACGACGAGGCGCTCCACGACGTCCGGGTGGCGGTCCGCCGGCTCCGCTCCTGCCTGCGCAGCTTCGAGGACGCCTTCGCCGAGGGGGCGACCTCGCCGCTCGTCGCCGACCTGCGGGAGATCGGCCAGGTGCTCGGTGGCGCCAGGGACGCCGACGTCCTCGCCGCCCGCCTGGAGGAGGCGCTCGAGACGGTCCCTGCCAGCGACGTCCTCGGCCCGGTCCGGGCCGTCCTGCGGGCGCGTGCGGCGCGGACGTCCGCGGCCGCCGGGCACGCCCTCGACGCGCTGATCGACGGGGCGCACTTCGCCGACGTGCTCGAGGCGCTCGTCGCCTTCGTAGCGGCGCCGCCCTTCGCCGCCCAGCGCCGCGGCCGGCGGTACTACGCGGCACGCCTCGCCCACGAGCACCGGCGGGTCGCCCGCGCCGTGGCGGCCGCCGAGGACCTCGAGGGCAGCGCACGTGAGGGGGCGCTCCACGAGGTCCGCAAGGCGGCCAAGCGGGCCCGCTACGCGGCCGAGACGGTCGAGCCGGCCCTCGGCGCGCCGGCTCGTCGCGCCGCCGAGCGCTACAGCGAGCTCCAGGATGCCCTCGGTGCATACCACGACGCCGTGGTCGCCCGGGCGGTCCTTCGCGAGGAGGGCGCACGTGCCGGCGTCCGGCCGGGGGAGAACGGGTTCACCTTCGGCCTGCTCCACGCGCTCGAGGACGGCCGCGCCGCCGCCGCCGAGCGCCGCTTCGTCACCCGTTGGCGCCGCGCCCGCCGTGCGCTCTCCTGAGCGACGGCCGGCGGTCGCCCCGAACAGGAGGGCTGCCGATGGGCACCGCTGAGGACCGAAGCGCTATCCGCGAGCTCGTCGAGGCGTGGGCCGTGTGGCGCGACGCCGGCGACTGGGACCGGTTCCGCACCTGCTGGCACGACGGTGGTCGCATGATGGCCACCTGGTTCCAGGGCACCTTCGACGAGTTCATCGACGTGAGCCGGGCCGGCTTCGAGCGGGGCGTGCGCATCCTGCACTTTCTCGGCGGCAGCGTGGTCGACGTCGCCGGCGACCGGGCGGTGGCCCAGACGAAGATGACCATCAGCCAGCGGGCGCCGGTGCACGAGGTGGTCTGCGACGTCGTCTGCACCGGCCGGTTCTACGACCTCCTCGAGCGCCGTGACGGCCGGTGGGGGATCGTGCTGCGCCAGCCCATCTACGAGAAGGACCGGATCGACCCGGTCGACCCGGCCGGCCGCCTCGCCCTCGAGCCGGGCCTCCTCGCCCGCTTCCCCGAGGGCTACCGCCACCTCGCCTACCTCCAGCACCAGATCGGCTACGACGTGAAGGACGACATGCCCGGCCTCACCGGCCCCGAGGTCGAGGCGCTCTACGCGCGCGGCGCCGCCTTCCTGGCCGGGCGCTGACCGCCGCTCGCTCCCCGGGCGCCGCCCACGCCGGTCGGGCAAGAATGCCGTCATGACCACACCCCGCACCTTCGAGCTGCGCACCTACCGCTCGGCACCCGGCCGCCTCGACGCGCTCTCGGCGCGCTTCCGGGACCACACCATGGACCTGTTCGCCCGCCACGGGATCACCGTCGAGGGGTTCTGGCAGGCCCTCGACGCCGACGACCCGGCGACCGGGACGCTCGTGTACGTCTGCTCCTACGCGAGCCGCGAGTCGGCAGCGGTGGCCTGGAAGGGCTTCATGGAGGACCCGGTCTGGCAGAAGGCGCGTGCCGAAAGCGAGGTCGACGGACCGCTCGCCGAGCGGGTCGAGTCGCTCTACGTCACGCCGACCGACTACTCGCCCATGCGCTGAGCCGCCGCGGCTCAGCCGGGCTCCCCGCCCGCCGGGATCAGGTGACCGGGTGCGGCCGCGGGGTAGGCGTTCTCGCCGTGCAGGGAGATGTCGAGGCCCTGCTGCTCCTGCTCGGGTGTCACCCGCAGCCCGACGAAGCGCTGGACCAGGCGGGCGAGCCCGTAGGTGACGGTGAAGCAGTAGGTCGCCGTCACGACGGCCGCCAGCACCTCGACCCCGAACAGGTGGACCCCCCCGGAGACAAGTCCGGGTGCGCCGCCGTCGAGGGAGCGCGAGGCGAACACCCCGAGCAGCACCATCCCGATCAGGCCGCCGACGCCGTGGACGGCGAGCACGTCCAGCGAGTCGTCGTAGCGGAACCGGTACTTGAGCTGCACGGCGAGCGGGCAGACGACCCCGGCGACCAACCCGATGAGCAGGGCCGGCATCGGACCGACGAAGCCGGCGCACGGGGTGATGGCCACCATGCCGGCGACGGCGCCCGACACGGCACCGAGCGCCGTCGTCACCTGGTCCTTCACCGCCTCGAACAGCACCCACCCGAGCAGGCCGGTGGCGGCGGCGAGCTGGGTGTTGACGAACGCGTGCACCGCCGACCCGTTGGCGGCGAGCGCCGAGCCGGCGTTGAAGCCGAACCAGCCGAACCACAGGATGCCGGCTCCGAGCACCGTGAGCGGGATCGAGTGCGGCCGCATCGGCTCGCGCGGCCAGCCGCGCCGGCAACCGAGCACCAGGGCGAGCGCCAGCGAGGAGAACCCCGAGTCGATCTCGACCACCGTCCCGCCGGCGAAGTCCCGGACGCCGAGTTGCGCCAGCCAGCCGGTCGGGGAGAACACCCAGTGGGCGATCGGCACGTAGACGAGCAACAGCCAGACGACGAGCAGCACGGCGAAGCCGGCCACCCGCATCCGGTCGACGGCAGCGCCGACGAGCAGCGCCGCCGTGATCACGGCGAACATCATCTGGAAGACCATCACGGCGTCCGGCGACACCGCGAGCGCCGAGAAGCCCGGCAGGCCGTGGTGGAGCCCGCCGAGGCCGGCGAAGGCCAGGTTGCCGATCACCCGCCCCGCAGACCCGCCCGAGAAGGCCAGCGTGAAGCCCACGACCGCCCACAGGACGGTGACGATGCCCATGGCGAGGAAGCTCTGGACGAGCACCGACAGCACGTTCTTCGCCCGGACCATCCCCCCGTAGAACAGGGCCAGGCCCGGCGTCATGAACAGGACGAGCGCTGCGCTCACGAGTACCCAGGCCGTGTCCCCTGCGTGCATCGCCCCTCCCGCCAGTCGAGCCCCCGTCCGCCCGCAGCGCGGGCCGCCCGACCCTAGCGCTCGCGTCGGCCCAGGCAGGAGCCCCACCGGCTCCGGTCCGGACGAGCACCGGAGTGGCTGCGGTGCGGCCCCGGGAGACCACCGTCCGGGCGTCACGCACCTGTAACGGACGCTTCGGCGGGCGGCCGGTCGCCGCGGCCGGCAGTGCCACACGCTCCACCGCGCTGCGTGGCGACCACGGGGACCAAGCCTGGCACCGCCGTTGCCCCCGGGGCTTCCCCATCGGGCAGGCGGTCCCGCCGGCGGCGTGACCAGCCCGAGCGCCCGCCGCCGGCACGAGCACCCGCAACAGGTCGCCGGCGACGGGGCAGCCACGCGGGCAGGGACCGGGAGCCGAACGGGCAGTGCCCCTCCGGGCAACCGCCACCGAGGGGCGCTGTTCCTGCATGGCCAGTGCATGACGAGCCCTGCAATGCCATGCGCATCGGCCATTCCTTGCTGGAACGCCGCCCGACGCCTGCGTTAGGGTTCGGGCACCTGGAACGGCCTCTGTCGCGGGCACCTGCAACATGCCCCGGCCTGCGGACACCCAAACCCCTCGCAGGAGGAGCCCCCTATGACGACCCCCCAGCGTTCCGCGCGCCTGCTCGGTACCGCCCTGCTCGGCACGATCGGGGCCGCTGCTGCCTCGTCGGCCTCGGCCAGCCCTGCCCCGACGCACACCACCGCCACGCACCGTGCTCGCCGTGCCGACCCGGTGGAGCGCGGGCGCCCGCTGGTCCGGCACCGCACGGCCCACCCTGCGGGCGTGGCCGCAGCAACGGCGGTCACCCGGCTGCTCAGCTCGGCCACGCGCGGGACGGCCGACGCGGTCGCCTTCGACCTCACCACCTCGGCCCGACGCGTCGCGGCCGCCAGCCGCACCCCCGGCGTCCCGGGCGGCCGCTCGCCCGCGCCCGGCAACGCCTCGTCGACGGTGCCAACCGGCTCCGCCGCGGCCGCACCGGCCACCGGACCCGCGGCGGCGACGCAGACCGGCTCGAGCACGGCGGGCGGCGGGGGTGCGGGCGGGGCGGCCTCGAGCGGCGGCGCG
>JAKBAA010000122.1 GCA_021809425.1 Actinomycetes bacterium
GCCGCCCGCCAGCACCAGCGCGCGCAGGCCACCGCCGCCGTCACGGCGACCACCGTCCCCGTCGTCCCCACCACCGCCGCCGCCTCTGCCGGCGGACCGCCGCCGGCCGGGTCGGCGACCGCCCCGTCGGCTGCCGGGGGGGCTCCCGGCTCGGCCGCCGCCCTTAGCGCTCCGGTGCCGGGCACGGGCACGACCGCGGCCCCCGCCTCATCCTCGACCGCTCCACCGGTCGCCTCCGGGCCGCCGGTGGCGGGCGCCACGGCGCCGTCCGCCTTCCCGACCGGCACCCTCGCCACCGACTTCGCCGGCATCCGCAACTGCGAGTCCGGCGGCAACTACGCCCTCGACACCGGCAACGGCTACTACGGCGCCTACCAATTCAGCCTCGCAACCTGGCTCGGGCTCGGCGAGACCGGCCTGCCCTCCTCGGCTGCCCCGGCCGTCCAGGACGCCACCGCCTACCGCCTCTACCAGCAGGCCGGCTGGGGCTCCTGGCCCGCCTGCGCGGCCATCCTCGGGCTCGGCTGACCCTCCGGGGCCGCCGCCCGGCCGGCCGGCGGCGGGCGCCCGGTGCCCGCCGGACGGCACCCGCTCAGGGCGCGTCGCCCTCCGCTCCGAGCAGGCGACCGAGCGCGGCGCGGGCTGCCGCGCTGTGGGCGGCGAAGGCCGACAGGTGCTCGGCCAAGAGCCGCGTCCACTCGTCGAGACCGACCTCCTTGCGGCTGATCGCCACCCCGCGCACCTGGCGGGCCACCGTCCCGACGAGGCCGTGCCGGCCCTCGTGCAGCTCCAGCTCGTGCTCGCCGAGGCGTGCCCGGATCGCCTGCACCCGGCCCGGTCGTCCCGCCAGCCGGTCGGCCATCGAGCGCTCGCGGGTCACCTCGACGACCCCCTCGGGCAGCGCCTCGGCGAGCGTGCCGACGAGGACCCGCTCGTACACCTCGAGGTCGGCCCGCTCCGCCCGCAACGCCGCCGCCAGCAGGTCGACGTCACCTGCCGCCACCCCGCCCGGACCGTCGGCCGGCACGGCACCGAGCCCTGCTGCGACCGGTGCCGGGGCGGCTGCCTCTGCCGGCAGCCCGCCCGGCGGCCCGTCCGCGGGCTGGCCCGCCGGCTGGCCGGCGTCGCCGGCGCCGGCGGTCCCGGCCCGGTCGTTGCCGCTCACCGGTCGGAGAGCGGCAGGACGAGCTGGGGCGGGGCGATGGTGTGGTCGGCACGCAGCGGCCGCACGGCGGTGCCGATGGCGAAGAACTCGGTGGTGTGCCCGCCCCAGCGGTGCGGCAGCGACAGCAGCTGCACCCCGACGATGCCCTCGGCGTGCAGCTCCTCTGCCTCGGCCTGCATCCGGCTCATCGCCAGCTCCCGGGCGTCGTACAGCGCCTCGGTGAACTGGGGGATCTCGACGTTGCGCCCGACGTTGCCGAGGGCGGACAGGCCCCGCTGGTGGGCGATGTGGTAGACGCAGCTTCCCATCACCATCCCGAGCGGCGCGTAGCCGGCCTGGAGGAGCGTCCAGAAGTCCTGCCCGGACAGGTCCGACGTGAAGGGCGCGCCGGCGTCGTTGCGCCAGGTCCCCCCGGCATCGGACTTCACGGCCGTGCCGACCGCCACGAACTCGGCGAGGTCGTTGCCGAACTCCTTGAACTCGATCTCTAGGCGCACCCCGACGATCCCGTCGGCCCCGAGGGCGTTGGCCTCGGCCTCCATCCGGGTCATCGCCAGCTCGCGGGCGTGGTACATCGCCTGGGACAGCTTGTCGAGCTCCATGTTCTGGCTCCACCGCCCGACCTGCAGGCCGACGTGGTAGATGCTCGAGCCGAGCACCAACCCGAGCGGGTGGAACCCGGCCTCGCGCACCAGCAGGAACTCGTTGACCGTGAGGTCGGAGGTGAACAACGCCCGCGGCGAGCCCGGCCGCATCTCCTCGAGCCGACGCAGGGCGTCCTCCGGGATCATCGCCGCCTGCTGGCCCTCGTCGCTCATCGCCCCTCGCCTTCGTCGTCGCTCACGTCGTTCCTGTCGTTCCGGTCGTCAGCCGCGCAGCGGCAGGATGGTCAGGGCCCGCGAGCGGGCCGGCGCCGTGCCGCGCCGCCCGAAGTGGCACACGAGCGTCGCCACCACGCCGGCCTCCGCCGCGTGGTCGGTGTGGCCCTCGGCCACCTCCAGCTCGTGCACCGACAGCCACATCGGGGTCGTCAGGATCGCCCCGTCGGCGCCCGCCTCGGCGCAGCGCCGCGACAGCAGCTGGCGCACCCCGTCCCGGGTGTGCCCGACGAGGTCGGTGAACCCGGGCACCTCGACGTTGCCGGCACCGAGGAAGGTGGCCTGGCGGGTCTGGTAGTCGTCGTGGCGGATCCCCACGGTGAGCGCCACGACGATGCCGGCCGGCACCCACTGGGAGTGGAGCAGCTTGGCCACGTCCTGGCCGTCCAGCGTGGTGGCGAACGGCCGGCGCAGATGGCCGCCGTCCCGTGCCCGAACGGCGGTGCCGAGCGCCAGGAACTCGCGGTTGCCCGCGTCGAGGTGCCGCTCGCTCAGGCGCACCCCGACCACCCCGTCACCGCCGAGCGCGGCGCACTCCGCCAGCATCCGCCCGATCGCGCCCCGCCAGCCGGCGTCGAGGGCGTCGACGTAGGGGGCGAAGCCGTAGTTGCTGCCCGGCGCCGCCACCATGGTCTCGAACCGGCCGCCGTACCCGCTGGCGTACCCGCTGCCGATCCCGCCGCCGTACGGGCCCGAGAACGGTCCCATGCCGACGCCGCCCACCCACCCGCAGCCGGCGTAGCCCTGCCAGCCGATGTGCTCGACGAGGCAGCCCATCACCTCGCCGACCACCGTCAGCCCGACGGCGTCGAGGCCGGCCTGGGCGGGCACGGCGAGCAGGCTGGTGCGCACCCCCGAGGCGCGCGCCCGCTCGATGCGTGCGACGGCCGCCGGCGGGAGGCCCTGCCTGCTCATGTCGCTCATCGCGCTGCCACCTCGTGGGAAGCTAGCACCCCTCCCTCGGCCAGCCCCGGCGGCGGCGAGGCCCGCCGCCGGCGAGCGAGGGTTGCGGCAGGGAGGTGCCATGGTCGACGAGCAGCCGGGGGAGCGCTGGAACCGCCGCTACGCCGAGGAGCGCTGGCCGGACCAGCCCGACGACCTCCTCGTCGCGCGCGCCGCCGGCCTGCCGGCCGGGCGCGCCGTCGACCTCGCCTGCGGGCCCGGTCGAAACGCCGTCCACCTGGCCCGCCTCGGCTGGACCGTCACCGGCATCGACGCCTCCTCGGTCGGCCTCGCCCAGGCGGCGGCGCGGGCCGGCGCGGCGGGCGTCCAGGTCGAGCTCGTGGAGGCCGACGTGCGCGACTGGCGGCCGGTCGCCGGTGGGGTCGACCTCGTCGTCGTCGCCAACCTCCACCTACCGCCCGGGACGCGCGAGCCGTTCTTCGCCCGCATCGTGGCGGCGCTGGCCCCGGGCGGCCACGCCCTCGTGGTCGGCCACCACCCCGACTCGCCCGGCTGTCGCGGCTCGCTCGGTGCCGAGCGCGGCTACACCGCCGAGCTGCTCGCCACGTTGCTCGCCCCGTGCAGGCTCGAGGTGCACCACGTCCACCGCCCCGGGCGCGACGGCCGGGGCCCGTCGCACCGGCTCGCCGCCTGGGCAACCCTCCCGGGAACGCCGGGCACCCTTTGCTAGCCTGCACAGGCGTCACTTTGGCCACAGTGAGCACAGGAGCACGAGCGTGAGCGAGATCGCCCAGCTACGCGGCCGCGAGGTCCTCGACTCTCGCGGGAACCCGACCGTCGAGGTCGCCTGCCTGCTCGACTCCGGTGCCGCCGGGCGCGCCATCGTCCCCTCCGGGGCCTCCACCGGGTCGTTCGAGGCCCGCGAGCTGCGCGACGACGACGAGCGCTACGGCGGCAAGGGCGTCCGCACGGCGGTGGCCAACGTGAACGGCGAGATCGCCGCCGCCCTCGAGGGGCTCGACGCGCTCGACCAGCGCGGCCTCGACCTCGCCCTCATCGACCTCGACGGCACGTCGTCCAAGGAGCGCCTCGGCGCCAACGCCATCCTCGGCGTGTCGCTCGCCGTGGCCAAGGCGGCCGCCGAGGACCTCGGGATCGGCCTCTACCGCTACGTCGGCGGGGCCGGCGCCCACGTGCTGCCGGTGCCGATGATGAACGTGCTGAACGGTGGCGTCCACGCCGACAACAACATCGACTTCCAGGAGTTCATGGTCGTCCCCCACGGCGCCCCCAGCTACGCCGAGGCGCTGCGGTGGGGCGTCGAGACCTACCACGCCCTGAAGCGCGTGCTCTCCAGCCGTGGACTGTCGACGGCCGTCGGCGACGAGGGCGGCTTCGCCCCGAGCCTCGCCTCCAACGAGGAGGCGCTCGCCATCCTCATCGAGGCGATCCAGGCGACCGGTCGCACCCCGGGCACCGACGTCGCCATCGCCCTCGACCCGGCCACCACCGAGCTGTGGCGGGACGGCGCCTACGTCCTCGCCGGCGAGGGCCGCACGTTGCGCCCCGGCGAGCTCGCCGAGTACTGGGCCGGGGTGTGCGAGCGCTACCCGGTCTGCTCCCTCGAGGACGGCATGGCCGAGGAGGACTGGGACGGCTGGGCGCTGCTCACCGAGACGATCGGCGACCGCGTCCAGCTCGTCGGCGACGACGTGTTCGTCACGAACGTCGAGCGCCTCGAGCGCGGCATCGCCTCGGGCGTCGCCAACGCCATCCTCGTCAAGGTCAACCAGATCGGCACGCTCACCGAGACCCTCGAGGCCGTCACGACGGCCACCCGCGCCGCCTACCGCGCCGTCATGAGCCACCGGTCGGGCGAGACCGAGGACGCCACGATCGCCGACCTCGCCGTCGCCACCGGGTGCGGCCAGATCAAGACCGGCGCCCCGGCCCGCTCCGACCGGGTGGCCAAGTACAACCAGCTGCTGCGCATCGAGGAGGAGCTCGGCGACACCGCCCGCTTCCCCGGGGCCGCCGCCTTCGCCCGCGGCGTGCCCGGCGTGCGCCGGTGACCGGTCGGGTCGGGATGCTCCACCGGGCGCGGCTCGCCCTCGTGGCCGCCACCGTCCTCTCCTTCGCCATCCTCGTCACCCAGCTGCCGCTGTCGACCCTCGTCCACCAGCGCGGCCAGCTCGCGGCGGCCTCGGCGCAGCTGTCGGCGGTGCGCAGCGAGAACGCCCACCTGTCGCGCCAGATCGCCGCCCTGCACGAGCCGGCCACCATCGCCGCCATCGCCCACGCCCAGTACGGGCTCGTCCAGCCCGGCCAGATCGAGTACGAGATCCCCCACCTCCCCGGCGGGGCCACCGGCACGAGCTCGCTCGCCACGCCCGCCGTCCCCCACGACCTGCTGGTCCCGCCGACCCCGTCACCGCTTGGGCCGGTGACCGCCACCTCGGCCGGCTCGCCTGCCTCTCACCAGGGGTTCTGGGCACAGGTGGTCGGCCGGCTCGCCTTCTGGCGGGGCACCTTCTAGCCGGTCGGCCGCCCGGCAGCCTCCCAGGCCGCCCGCCGGGCGGCCGGCTCCGCGTCGAGCAGGGTGGTCCCGCCGTCGCGCCCCACGGCGTCCTCGGTGGCCCGGATCCGCCCCACCAGCAGCTCCCCGGCCCGCCCGAGCGCATCCTCGGGATCGAGCCCGGCGCTCGCCGTCAGCCGGGCCAGCCCGAGCAGCGCCCGGCCGAGCGCCTCGGCCACCCCGGGCGCCCCGGCCGCGCTGCGGTCGCCCGGGGTGATCCGCCCGAGCACCGCCGACAGCTCCCCGGCGACCGCCTCCGGCGACGGCCCGGTCACCGCCGCGCCCAGGCCGGCGCTGCGCAGCTTGCCCTCGAGCTTGGCCACCCGGGCGAGCGCCGGCAGGGCGGCCGGGATGCCCTCGACCAGGCTGGCCCGCCCCTTCTCCTGCTGCTTCAGCCGCTCCCACCGCCCGAGC
Source organism: Actinomycetes bacterium (assembly GCA_021809425.1). Taxonomy (GTDB): domain Bacteria; phylum Actinomycetota; class Acidimicrobiia; order Acidimicrobiales; family Bog-793; genus JAKBAA01. The sequence goes on from JAKBAA010000122.1 coordinate 5,936, forward strand.
ACCTCGGCGGCGTCGGCGGCCGTGGCGTCGCCGAACACGTGCGGGTGGCGGGCCACCAGCTTGTCGTGGACCGACCGGGCCACGTCGGCCAGGCTGAACAGCCCCTCCTCCTCGGCCAGCCGGGCGTGGTAGAGGACCTGGCACAGGACGTCCCCCAGCTCCTCCTCGAGGTGGTCGACCGCCAGCTCCGCCGGCGGCTCGCCGCCCGGGGCCAGGTCGCCGACGCCGTGGATCGCCTCCAGCGCCTCGTACGCCTCCTCGAGCAGGTGGCGGGCCAGCGAGGCGTGGGTCTGCTCGGCGTCCCACGGGCACCGCTCCCGCAGCGTCCGCACGAGCCCGTCGAGGCGGACAAGCTCGGCTGCCACCGGGGCGGCGAGGCGCGGCACGTAGCAGCTCGTCAGGTGGTCCACCGCCACCACCGACCGGTCCAGCTCCTCCCAGGCGAGCGCCACCACCTGCTCGTCGGCAAGCCCGAGGTGGTGCAGCAGCACGACCGGCTCGTCGGGGAACACCTCGACCGACAGCTTCACCTCGCTGCACACCGCCCGGCTCCACAGCTGGCACACGAGCAGCGGGCCGGCGTCCCCCGCCGCCGCCTCGGCGAAGCGCTCGGCGTCGACCAGGCGGACCGCCGCCGACACCGGGTCGACCCCCAGTCGGGCCCACGCCAGGTCCAGGAACGACATCCCCGCCACCAGCTCGACCTCGACACGCCCGTCGGCCCGCAGCAGCTCGACCGTGTGCTCGAGGACGAGCGGCGAGCCCGGCACGGCGTAGGCGACCCGCCCGAGCTCCCCCGCCCGGCCGACCACCTCCTCGACGATGCCCCGGTAGGCGTCCTCGATCCGCCCGGCCGTCTCGTAGTGCCGGTCCAGTGACCGGGCGCCCGCCGCCACGAGCGGGACCGCAGCCGGATGGCGCTCGGTGCGCACCAGCACCTCCGGCGCCGACGCCAGGGCGGCCGCGGCGCGCGGCGCCGTCCACTCCGGTCCGGCCGGTCCGAGGCCGACCACGGTGACCACCGGCCGAGCCTCCGGCGGTGCCGGCGTCACCGGCCGGTCAGCCGAGCGGGCTCGTCGCCGGCGGCGGCGCCACTGCCGCCGGGTTCGCCAGCAGGTTGGCCGGTGGCCCGGTCGGCGGCACGACCTCCCAGATCCCCGACACCTTCGCCCAGTGCCCGTAGGTCGGGTCGACCTGCACCCGCACCTTGCGCAGTGCCGCCGACACCAGCGCGCTGTCCTTCGCTGCCACGCTCTGCAGCAGCACCTGGGCGACCTGGGTCGGCGGTGCCGTCTTGCGGGAGGTCAGCTCGAACAGCACCCAGTCCTGCCCGAAGGCGACCGGCGCCGACACCTGGCCCGGTTGGAGCGACGCCACCGTCGCGCCGAGCGCCGAGGCGATCTGGGCCGGCAGCACGCACCCGAGCGCCCCGCCTGACGGCGCCGAGGTCGTGTCGATCGAGTACCGCCGCGCCAGGGCGGCGAAGCTCGCCCCGGCCGCCACCCGGCTCGCCAGCGAGCTCGCCAGCCCCTTCGACGTCGTCTCGATCGCCGACACGCAGTCGAGCGAGGCGGCACCCGGGTGGGCGGCCGCGTACCGGCGGACGCCGTTGGCCGTCAGCTGCACCCCCGCCCCGTCGGCCAGCAGCACCGCCTGCTCGGCCTGCAGCCCGACGAGGAACCTCCGGTAGCTCTGTGGCAGCCCCGCCAGCACGGCCACCCCCGACGACGAGCACGTCGAGCCCTGCGGCGGCGACAGCTGGGACTGCAGGCCCTGGGTCGCCACCTGCCGGGCGAACGTCCCGACCTGCAGGTGGCGGGCCGCCAGCGCCCCGGCCAGCGCCCGCTCCTCGACGAGCGTCGTAAGGATCTGGGCGGCGAACGGCGCGGCGTAGGTGCTCGTGCCCGCCCCCTTCGTCGCCAGCCCGCCCGTCGCGCCCGACAGCAGGCAGGTGTAGCTCGAGTCGTTGGCGATGTAGCCGAGCGTCGAGGTCAGCTGGCTCGACGAGATGCCCTGCCCGTTCACCTGGGCGGCGTTCGCCGCCAGGTTCGGGTTGCAGGCGCTCAGGGCGAGCCCGGCCGCGGCGACGCCGGCGAGGGAAGCGAGGAGGGTGCGCACGATCCGCGAATGGTAGGGGCCGAGCCGCCGCTCCGGCCAGCCGGCGCCCTCGGCGGCCCC
>JAKBAA010000032.1 GCA_021809425.1 Actinomycetes bacterium
GGATCATCTCGGGCTTCGCGCGGGGGATCCCGCGGGAGTACAACGTCTTTGGCGTGCCGATGCCCGAGTCGCGGGCCCGCTTCGAAGAGGCGGCCGAGATCATCGTCCGGGCGTGGACCGAGGAGGTGTTCTCGTTCGACGGCCGCTTCTGGTCCTACAAGGACGTGGCCATCTGGCCGCGGCCGGTCCAGCAGCCGCATCCACCGATCTGGCTCCCGGTGACGGTGAGCAAGGAGTCGATCGAGTGGGCGGCGGCCCGCAACGTGCCGATCGCCACGAACGGCCCGCGGGGTCTGTGCGAGGACATCTTCTCCTACTACGCGTCCTGCCTCGAGGCGAACGGGACGACGCTGACGGCCGACCACGCCATCACGGCGGCGGACGTCTACGTGGCCGACTCGAAGGCGCAGGCCTTGAAGGAGCTGGCCCCTTACCGCCTCTACTTCAGCCGGATGCTCTTCAGCCACGGGAACGTGACCGAGACGAAGCTCCAGCAGGCCTCCGGCTACGTCTCGGAGCAGGCGCTCGACTACGTCCGCCCGGAGAACCGGCCACTCGCGGCCCGCAACCGGTCGGAGTACCGCAACCTGACCTTCGAGGACCTGGAGGCGCAGGCCGACCGGGCCCCGTGGGGTCCGCCGGAGGAGGTGGCGGCGCGCCTCATCGCCGAGGCGGACCAGCTCGGAACGAGCACGGTCCTCGTGAGCCTCAACCGCGGGGCGATGTCGAAGGACCTGTTCCTCGAGCAGATCCGGCGGTTCGGGACCGAGGTGCTGCCGATCCTGCACGCCCACGAGGTGGCGCCCGGCGTGAAGCGGGCGGCGCCGACGGCCGACTCCGACCTGGCGTTCCTGCAGTAGGGAGGGGCACTCGCTCGACGCCGCCGCCCCTGGGGAGTGCAGCCAGCGATCGCGGCGAGCATGACGAGGGGACGGTGCATGGGCACCTCGAGCTCTCACCCGCAGCCGACGCCCAGCCTCGCGCAGCCTCGAATTCATCCCTTGTCTCGCCAGCCTCCGAGCGTGGCGAGCAGCGCCCGGATGCCGGCAGGAACGTGGCGGGTTCCTTGCGCCATGGGCTGTACCCTTGGAGCTCTATCCGAATGATGTGTTCTACAGAAGGTGCCGTGCCTGCCGGGGACGAGCCGAGATCACGAAAGCGTGGCGGCGCCGATGGGGCCGAAGGGCGAACCGCCGTGATGGACCTGGCATTGGGGATGTTGCGTGCCGATCAGTTTGTCGAGAGCGAGAAGTTGCTTCGGGATCTGATCGCACGGGATCCCGGAGCAAGGGAATCCTCGCTCCGGTTGCTGGGGTATGCGATGGAAGGCCAGGGACGACTCGCGGAGGCTGAGGCGGCATACCGAGATGGCATTGCCTCGGGGGGCGTCGGTGCGCACAAGTCACTCGGCGTACTGCTCCTCAAGATGGACAGGCATGCAGAGGCAGAGGCGTCGCTGCGTCGGTTCCTCGAGCTCGAACCAAGCACGGAGGTGGCCGGCGCCCGTTTGGCGCTCGGCAAGATGTTGGTCGCCAGGGGCCAGCACGCAGAGGCGGAAGTGCAGCTTGCCGCGGCGCGCGCCGCTGCGACGGGCGAGGAAGCAGGCAACGCAGCGATCGCACTCGGCAATCTCTATGGCCAGCTCGGTCGTCGAGAAGAGGCGGAGTCCTGCTACCTGGATGCGGTTGCTTGCTACCCGATCGAGCATTCCGCGCAGTTGATGCTCGATGTCGCGCTCATGCTGATCACGTGGGGGCGTGTCGACACCGCAGAGACGCTCTTGGCCCAGGCGATACCGAGGGCATCCGGGACCGTGCTCGCCATGGCCCAGCGGAACCTCGCTGTGCTCCTGGAACGTCGTGGTGACGATGACGGCGCAGTGGTGCAGCTCCAGCACGCCCTCGACGGCGCTGATGTCGAGGTCGCCAGGCGGGCTGCGAACGGCCTCGGAGACATCTACCTCCGCATGGGTAGGATCGATGAGGCAGCAGACCTTTATCGTCGCGCCCTCGCGGATGGCGAAGGTGATCAGGCGGCCGTAGCAAGGCTCAACCTTGCTCGAGCCGCGGTGGTGCAGGGCGATGCGGTCACGGCGATGGCCGGGTACCAGGCGTTGTCCGACCTCGATGGCGAGCTCGGGAACGCTGCCCGTATCGGCATTGCAGTTCTTCTGAACAACGCGGGGCTGGCCGAGGAAGCGGAGTCGGAGCTCGAAGAGGTGCTCGCTGGCACCCAGGATCCGTACACGACCGGGATGGCGATGCACAACCTCGCTGCGACGCGGCTGCTTCAAGAGCCCTTCGAAGAGGCAGCCGAGCTGTTCGAGCGGGTCCTCGACTCGGATCCTGCCAACTTGCCGGGGGCGCAGCTCGGACGCGCAATGGCGCTGAAGGGGCTTGGACGCCACCGGGAGGCGAATGTGCTCTTGGAGCGCGTGAAGGAGGTTGGACCGCCGGGTTCGGCTGAGGCGATCGAGCATATCGAGCGGCTGCTGCCAGAAGGCGGGTGCGGTAGGGACCACCCGGCCGGCCGGATGGGCCGGCGCGGGTGGCGATGGCAGGGGTCACAGGCGTCCCGAACCAGGGGAGGTAACGGGTAGCGGCCCCCTGAAGGGACCGGGCCCGCCTGGCGCGCAGAGACTTCGCGTGCCCCCGGTAGGACTCGAACCTACGACACGCGGTTTAGGAAACCGCTGCTCTATCCCCTGAGCTACGAGGGCGGATGGCTGGGACATTCCCGGTGGCAAACCGGGGGACAAACCGCCCAGCGCAGTCCTGTGGCGCCGGAGCCATCCTACTGGAGCCGCTCGGAGGGCCTGGGCCGTGGCGAAGGGCAGGTCAGCCCCCGTCGGGCGCCTCGGCGTACTTCGAAGGGGGCAGGCGAGCCGACCTGGCGCGACGTCGCTCGCTGGTAACGGCGGCAAGGGCCGAGGGCGAGGGCAGGTTCGGCGCCGGCGAGGTCAGCGCTACCGCTTCCTCGTCACCTGCCCCGGCCGGTGCTGCCCGGCGAGGGGAGGGTCCGGTCCTTGTCGTTCGTGAAGGTCTCGTCGTGGTGGACCATCCGGCGCTTGCCGCAGCTGCAGACGACCCCGTGGTCGCCGTCGCGCCGGGGCGCCGCTGGCGCTCGGTGGCCATCGTCCCGGGGTAGTCCTCGTTGCGCTGACCCTCGGCCCGGCCGAAGCCGACAGCGCGGCGCGTGAAGGTGGGCGAGGACGCCCAGACCGGCGCCGCCGGCTACGGATGTGGCACGGCCGGCCCGGCGGCGGGCACGTCGAAGCCCCGGTAGCGGCGCCAGCTGCCGATCGCCGTGATGTCGGTGAGGCCGTGCGCGTCGACGAAGCCGTCGCGCAAGCGCATCGCCAGGCTGCCGGTCCCGTCGTCCAGCTCGATCACCCCGAGCTCGAGCTCCGAGGGCTCCCGAGGAAGGAGCTGTTCACGCAAGGTGGCGTAGGTGACGGCATAGAGCTCGCCGAGGACGCTGCCGCCTCCCTCGGCGGTGGGGTGCATCGCCGGGTACTCGTCGCGCACCGAGAAGAACCGGTAGCGAGGGGCGCTGCGGGCGGTGCCGAGGAAGTGGGCGGAGCCAAGGGCGGCGTTGAGCGGCCGCGCCCGCATCGCCTCGCCGTTCACGAACATCCGCACGAGCGGAGTCTTGCCGGCCGGGCGGCGGGCGCCCAGGCCGCCGGTCACGGCCGGCTCCGCTCGGCGTGGGCGAGGGCCGCCTTGACGGCGCGCGCCTCGTCGCCGCTCGCCAGCTCGGCCACGAGGGCCCGGTGCTGCGCGGCCGGGTCCGAGCAGTCCTGCTGGACGTAGTCGTCGGTGGGCAGCTCCAGGTAGAGGAGGGGGTGGCCGAGGACCTGGACGCCCTGGTCGCCGAAGGCGACCCGGTGGATCCGCATGTGGACCTCGAGATGGGCGATGGCGAAGTGGGGGCTCGAGCGGCCGTAGCGGACAAGGGTGGCTTCGAGCACGTCGATGAGCCCGAGCACGGCCGCCCAGCTCTCGGGCTCGGCGTGCTTGCAGGCGAGACGGGCGGCCACCTCGTCGATCGCCACGCGGATGGCGTGGAAGTTCTCGCGGTCTCGGTCGGTAACCGTCGTGGCGACGAGCCGCCCTCTGGCGAGCCGCCGCACGAGCCCGTCGCTCTCGAGGCGCCGGAGGGCCTCGCGCACCGGGGTCCGGCTGATGCCGAGCTGATTGGCGAGGTCCTCCTCCACGAGGCGCTCGCCGCCGGGGATCTGACCGCTCAAGATGTGCTGGCGCAGCAGCCGGTAGGCGTGGTCCCGGGCCATCGTTCGGGCCGCCTCGGGCAGCTGGGGAAGCTTGATCACCTCGCGGCGTCCAGCGCGCCCTGCGCGAGGCTTGCTCGGATGGCATCGGTCGTGAGCTGCATGAACGTCCCCGTCATCACCGTGCACCCCCAGGCGAGGGCCAGCCTAGGCAACGCGCCGACCCGGTTGTTCAGATCGAAGTAGCCCGTGCCGGGTCCGAGGACGGCCTCGAGGTCGAGGGAGAAGGGAGCCTGCTCGGATTCATCGGTCTCGCCGTAGGTGGTCGTGTTGACGACCACCCTCGGCCTCGGCCGTCCGGCGGACCAGGCCTCGACGCCGCAGGCGCCGGCGAGGCGGGCCACCTCCTGTGGGCGGCGGCCGAGGATCGCGACGTGGGCCTTCGGCCACTCTCGCCGAAGCGCCATCACGACCGACCGAGTCGAGCTACCCGTACCGAGCACCACCGCCTCGCCGACCTGATCGCCTCCCACGAGCGCCCGTAGCGCCGCTTGGGCGGCCCAGGTGTTCGTGTTGAGCCCCACGTTGCGGCCGTTGGCGCGAATGACGGTGTCGACGACCCCGCTCGCCGTCGCCGAGGGGCCGAGCTCCTGGCAGTGGGACGCCACCTGCTGCTTGAACGGGCTGAGGACGAGGGCCAGTTGCCAGTCGGGCCGGGCAAACAGCTCGTCGGGCCCGTCGAGCGCCTCTGAGGCGGCCAACGTCACCCCGACGGCGCCGAACACGCCCGCCAGGCGTGGGCTGGCGACGGCCCTCGGGGCGATCGTGCCCACGGCGGCCAGGCGGATCGCTCCCGACGCGGTCGGGACCGGGGCGCTGCGCTCGACCTGCCAGAAGCGGGCGACCCACGCGGCCGAGGCGAGCCGCTCGGCGGGCGCCTCAGGCACGGGTTCGCTCGCCGGCGAGGAGGCCAGCCAGGCGTGCCGGGGCTACGAAGCGCCCCGTGGGCCGGCCCACGAGGGCGCCGTCGCGTGCCACCAGCCGGCCGCGCAGGTAGGTGGCGACCGGCGCACCCACGAGTGGCCAGCCGGCGAAGGGAGTGACGGGGTGCTTGGAGTGGAGCAGCTCGGGACGGACCGTTGCCTCCCGAGCCGGGTCGACGAGCACGAGGTCGGCGTCGGCGCCGAGCCCAAGGTGACCCTTGCGCGGGTACAGACCCCAGATCCGGGCCGGGCCGAGGGAGGTGAGCCGCACGAGTTGGCAGGCGCCGAGCCAGCCGGCGGCGACCTGGGTGAGGAGGAGGGGCAGCAGCGTCTCGACCCCGATGAAGCCCCCGTGGGCTCGCCACACGTCGACCTCGGCCTGCTCGACGGCCGTGTGGGGGGCGTGATCGGTGGCCACGCAGTCCACCTCGCCGCCAAGCAGGGCGGCCCGCAGGGCGTCCACGTCGGCGCGCGCCCGGATCGGGGGGTTGAGCTTGACGAGGTTCCCGTGCTCCTCGTAGGCGCGCTCGTCGAGGAGGAGGTGGGCGACGAGCGCCTCGCACGATGCCCGGGCACCCGCCCGGCGAGCCCGGCGGAAGGCGGCGAGGCCGTCGGCGCTCGAGAGGTGGTGGATATGGACGTGGGCGTCGGTGACCGAAGCGAGGGCGAGCACCCGCTGTACCGCCTCCGCCTCCACCACGCTCGGTCGGGACTCGAGGTGGGCGTGCGGGTCGGTCCGGCCCGCGGCGCGCAGCTCGGCGGCCAGGCGCTGGAGGAGGGGGTTGTTCTCTGCGTGGACGCCGACCACGAGGCCGGCCGCCCCGGCGGCCCGCAGGCCGGCGAAGATGGCCCCGTCATCGGGGCAGGGGTTGTCTCCGGTCGTCTGGCCCATGAAGAGCTTGACCCCGGCGGCCCCCTGGGCGGCGAAGCCCGCCATTGCCGCGCTGCTCTCCTGGTCCAGCAGGCCGTAGAGGCCGAAGTCGACGTGCGCCTTCGGGGCGACCCGGTCACGCTTCTCCGCCAGCAGGGCCGGGGTGGCCACGGGGGGGATCGTGTTGGGCATGTCGAGGACCGTCGTCACCCCGCCCACGGCCGCCGCGGCCGTGCCGGTGCCGAAGTCCTCCTTGTCGGTCATCCCCGGGTCCCGCAGGTGGACGTGGGGGTCGACGAGGCCCGGAAGCACCCACAGCCCCGACGCGTCCACCTCCTCGTCGGCCCCGGCGAGGCCCGTGCCGACTGCCGCCACCCGCCCGTCGCGCACGCCGAGGTCGGCCGCCACCACCTGGTCGTGGCCGACGAGCAGGCCCGAGCGGACGACGAGGTCGAAGTGGCTCATCGGGTCCCGGGCGGGGCGAGCGAGAGGTGGGACTTGTCGACCATCAGGTGGACCCCCTTCACGTTGTTGACGACCTGGCTCACCGCGCAGCGCCCGGCGGCGCTCAGGTAGGAGAGGGCCACCGCCTCGGGCATGCCCGTCTCCCCGGCGAGCAGGTCCACCATCGAGGCGGTCGCCGCCTTGACCGCCTCGTTGAGGTCCTCGTGCAGGCCGAGCGTCACGAGCCAGCGGCAGGACTCGGCGATCGGGGCGAGCGAGAGGAGCCGGCTGCGGGCCGCGCTCGGCGCCTCCGCCCGGCGGACCCTGAGCGCCACCCGCAGCGGGCCCTCGACCGAGGTGAGGGCCACCTCCCCGTCGCCCTGGGCGAAGTGGGGGTCGCCCACGAACACCCCCCCGCCGTCCACGGCGGCCCGAACCAGCAGCGTCCAGCCCGGGCCGAGGAACCGGAGGTCCAGGTTGCCCCCGCTCGCCCTCGGCTCGACCGAGTGGAGCGGCTCGGCCGTCTCGGCCACCATCCCGATCAGGCCGAGGCAGGGGGCGAAGGGGAGCCGGGCCCAGCGCGAGCGGCCCCCGTGCAGGGTGAGCGTGGATCCCTCGAGGGTGACGAGGTGGGTGACGACCGCCCCCTCGCCGAGCGTAGGGGAGGGGAACCGCTCCGGCAGGGCCCCCTTGCCGTGCCGGTTCGAGACGAGCCCGTAGGCACAGCGCGGCTCGAGGGCGACGAGGTCGATCTCGAGGACGTCGCCTGCCCGCACGCCCTTGACGTGGATCGGGCCGGTGACGACGTGGGGGCCGGTGGCGGGGGGCTCGCAGCGCACGTCGGAGGCGGCCAGGGCGACCGCGTCGGCCAGGACCTCCTCGGGCCGGAAGCCGAGGCGACCGAAGTAGGTGACCGGGTCCCGGCCCTGGTCGGGCATGAGCCCCTCGGAGCTCACGGTGTCGACCCAGAAGACCTCACCGAGGCCGACCGAGCCGATGGGGGGCGTTGAGGCCCCTGGCACGAAGCCCCAGAGCACGTTCGATACCTCGGCCGTGAAGTGCCGTCGCGCCGCGCCCGCACCCGCGGCCACGCGCTCGTCAAAGGACAGTGCGGCCATCGAAGATCTCGTGGAGGAGGGACGGGTCGAACAGCTCGGCCACGCTCGTCTTGATACCGCCTTCGGCGAGGGTCTGCACGTTCGCCGCCATCTTCGCCTCGGTCATGGTGAGCAGGCCGTGCGCCTTCGTGTCGGCGTCTGCCAGGAGGGTGTTCTGGGCCGCCGCCTCGAGGGTCTGCTGGTGCTTGGAGAGGCCGAGACCCTTGCCGAAGCTGGTGACGGCCAGGTCGACGCCGATCTCGGGCCGGGCCGCCTGGACCTGCCACCCTTCGATCTCGCCGATCAGGAAGGCCTTCAGCTTGCCCCGCTCCGTCCGAAGGGCTTGCTCGGTCGTGATGTAGGTGTCAGCAAACAGGTGGTAGCCGAAGTCGGCGAGGAGGAACGTGTGGACGGCGAACCCTTGCAGCTCGAGGACGATCGGCTCGTTGGTCACGAAGGCCACCCACCCATCGACCTCACCGGTGGCGAGCGGGGTCGGGTCGGACTGGACCGGGACGGTCGTGATGGAGGTGGGATCGATCTTGTTCAGCTTCAAGAAGGCGTCCCAGATCGGGCCGTCGCCGGCCGGCAGGCCGATCCGCTTGCCGACCATCTCGTTCGGGGTCCGGATCGGCTTCTTGGCGAGCGACAGGATCGCGTAGGGGGACTTCTGGTAGCAGGCGGCGATCACCTTCAGGGGCGCCCCCTGGGCCCGGGCGTTCGCGGCGCGATCGGGCGAGTCACTCCCGACGAGGGCCTTGCCGGAGGCCACCAGCGGCTCGACCGAGGTCGTCGGGCCGCCCGGCAGCAGCTGCACGGCGCTCAGCCCGGCCTTGCGGTAATAGCCGCGCCGCTCGGCGATGTAGGAGCCGGCGAACTGCACGTTCTCCAACCAGGACAGCTGGTAGGCCATCGTGCCGAGCGCCGTCGCGCCCTGGCGGTGGAGGGCAGCCTCGGCCAGGTCGGGGACGAGCGACGGGGCGGTCCCGCCGAGGAGGGCGAGCCCGGTGGCCGCGCCGGCTCGCTTGAGGAAGGTCCGTCGGTCCATGTTCATGAGGCGCTCTCCTTCGTGGGCAAGGGTTGAGGGCTGGGACGGTTGTCGGGGCTGGGTCGGTGGTGGTGGCGGCCGGCCCGAGGTTGCGGGATGCGCTCGCCCGGCTCAGCTCGCCGTCACCGGCGCCGCCTCGGCAGTGCCCGCGCCGTAGAGCAACCGGCTTGTGAGCGTGTCGAGGAAGCCGGCGAGCGCGTAGACGGCGAGCGAGATCAAGGTGACGGCGACCACCCCGCTCCAGAGCAGGTCGAAGTCAGAGCTCGTGACCGCGTTCAGCATCAGGTAGCCGAGCCCCTTCCCCGAGGCGAGCCACTCGGCGAGGGTGGCCCCGAGTAGGGCGGCCGGGCCGGCGATGCGGGCCGAGGCGAAGAGCGCGGGGAAGGCGGCCGGGAGGCGCACTAGGCGCAACGTCCGCCACGGGGAGGCCCCGAAGGCGCGGGTCACGAGGACGCTCAGCCGAGGTCGCCCGCATCCCCTGGGTCATGTTCACGAGCGTCGGGAAGAAGACGACGATGGCCACGATCACCGACACTCCGAGCAGCCCCCGGCCGAAGAGCAGGACGAGGAGGGGTGTCATGGCGACTAGGGGGACCGAGCGGAGCGAGAGGGCGATGGGCATGATCGTGTGCTCCAGCTGGGGGAGCAGGACCAACGCCGTGGCAAGTGCCATCGCCGCCAGCGAGCCGACGGCGAGGCCGATCGCCGAGTCCCGGATCGTGACGAGGCTGGCCTGCACGAGCTGGGCCCGGTTCTCCGACGCGCCCGGGGCGGACACGGCGAAGCGCCACAGGTCCGACGGGGTCTTTGCGAAGAACGGGTCGAGGTGGAGCAGGGCGAACGCTCCGTACCACACCGCGATGACTGCCCCGGCGGTGGCCCCGGTGCGCAAGAGGGCGAGCGCGACCCGGCTCGCCAAGCCCCGGTGGGGCTGTCTCGGGCTCGTCGCCATCAGGTCCCCCGCCGCCATCGAGGACGACCAGGGCGACACGATCCGCTGCACGAGGGCCGTGGCTCCATAGCCGATCCCGGCGAGGGCGGCGGCGGCGACCGCCACCCCCCAGGCCCGGGCGACGTCCATGGTCTGCTGGGCGCTGATGAGCGCCACGCCGAGGCCCTGCTGGCCGCCCAGGTACTCTCCGATGATGGCCCCGAGCAGGGCGGCTGGCGCGGCCACGCGCAGGCCGGTGAGGACGAAGGGCAGGGCGCTCGGCAGGCGCACCTTCCTCAACGCGTCCCGGCGGGAGCCTCCGAGGACCTCGACGAGGTCGAGCATGGCCCGGTCCGCCGAGCGCAGACCGGCGATCACGGCGACGAGCGTCGTGAAGAACACGCTCATCGCCGCCATCACCACCTTCGGCTCGTTGCCGGCGAGGAGCACCTGGAAGATGGGGCCGATGGCGATGATGGGCATGCAGTAGGTCATGGCGGCGATGCTCAAGGCCGCCCCTTCGAGGGTCCGCACCCCCACGACCAGCCCACCGACAACGAAGGCAGCAAGGTTCCCCCACAGCCACCCCTGGGCCGCCTCCGACAGGGTCGTCGTCACTGCCGGCCAGTAGAGGGCCCGGGACGCCCACATGTCGTGGACCACAGCCACGGGAGTGGGGAGGATGTTGCGCCCGGCGAAGACGTAGAGGGCCAGGAGCTCCCACGCGACGACGACGGCGACGAGTCCGCCGAGGCCGACCAGCCGCCGGAAGGTGGCGGTCGGATCGCGTGTCAGGGGGCCGCCCACCGGCTCACACCTGCTCGACGTGCAGCGCCGTCGCGCCCGCGGAGAAGAGGAGGCCGGTGAGCTCGTCGGACAGCTCGTGGAACCGGGCGCTTCGCACCACGTCGGGGTGGCGCGGCCTCGGCAGGTCGACGGCGACGCGGGCGAGGATCCGGCCGGGGCGGGGCGACATGACGACGACCGAGTCGGCGAGGAACACGGCCTCGCTGATCGAGTGGGTCACCAGCACGGTGGTCGTGGCGCGGGCCGCCCAGATTCGCAGCAGCTCGAGGTTGAGGCGGAGTCGTGTCATCTCGTCGAGCGCCCCGAACGGCTCGTCCAGGAGCAGCAGGCGGGGCTCGAGGGCGAGCGCCCGGGCGATGGCCACCCGCTGGCGCATGCCTCCCGAGAGGTGACCGGGGCGGGCCTGCTCGAACCCCTCGAGCCCGACCAGGCGGACAAGGTCGTGGAGCGCCTCGGCTGCGTGCGCCCGGCCGGCGATCTCGAGGGGGAGCCGGATGTTCGAGAGGACCGATCGCCACGGAAGGAGGGCCGCGTCCTGGAAGGCGACCCCGATCTCGTGGGTCGCCTGGAGCTCGCGGGGGTGGCGGTCGCCTACGAGCACGTCGCCCTCGCTCGGCTGCTCGAGGCCAGCCAGGATGCGAAGCGCCGTCGACTTGCCACAGCCCGACGGCCCGATCAGCGCCACGAAGGCCCCCGGGTCGATGTCGAGGTCGATCGCCGAGAGGGCCTCGATGGTCGCGCGCCCGACGCGGTAGCGCTTGGTGAGGCCCGTTGCCACCACGCCCGCGCCCGCCGGGGGCAGCTCGGGCGCGACGCCCGTTGCCGCCCTCCCCACCTCTGCTGCAGCGTGCACTGCCCCTCCTCGGCTCGATCTTTGGATCCAAAGTACGAGGGAGAGGTGTCACGAGGATTGCGCCGATGTGAATGGCGTGTTTCTTGGCCATTGGTGTGCTCGGGCCGCCGTCGGATCCGAGCACCGGGCCCGAGCAGGCCGCGGTCGTCCGTTCGCCGGCGGCCAAGGTGAGCACGTGAGGGGCATGCACGCTGCCCGTGAGCGGAGGCTGGTCTCCGAGCGACGGGTGCGGGGTGGCCCGATCGGTAGCTGCTGGCCGGGGTTGACCCCCGATCCGCAGGAAGACGGCATTCGACACGATGTGGTGGCAGGTGCCGAACGGTGGCAGCGGAGGTGCCGTGTTGCCTGGCGCGTTGCCTGCAGGGAGGCGGGGCGCGGACGGATCGGGGTCGAGGCCCGCGCCCGCCCGCGCCCGCCCGCGCCACCGATCGGGCGATCGAGCTCGGCCGGGCGCCCAGCCGCTACCGGCAGCGCCTGAGCTCGTCTACGCCCCGTCTGCCGCCGCGCGTAGGGCCGCCACGTCGAGCCTGGTCATCTGGAGCATCGCCTCGGTCACCCGCTGTGCCCGGCCGGGGTCGGGGTCGGCCAGCAGGGTGTGGAGCTCGATCGGCACCACCTGCCAGCGGAGCCCGAACCGATCCTTGAGCCACCCGCAGGCGATCGGCGCTCCGCCGTCGGTGAGGGTCTCCCAGTAACGATCGACCTCGGCCTGGTCGGCGCAGTCGATGACGAACGAGACGGCTTCGTTGAACTCGAGGGGGACCGGCCCGCCGTTGAGGGCCACGAACGGGTGGCCGTCGAGCTCGAAGCGGGCGGTCATGACCGAGCCCGGCCTGCCCGGGCCGGCCTCGCCGTAGCGCTGGAGCGACAGCAGGCGACTGTTCGGGAAGACCGAGCAGTAGAAGCGGGCCGCCTCCTCCGCCTGGTCGTCGAACCACAGGAAGGGGGTGATCGCCGTCCTCACCGCCGGACCGCCTCCCGGAACACCTCGGAGAGACGGCGGCGCTCGAGGACGAACTGGGTGACCCGGCCGGCGGCCATGGCGGTCCGCAGGACGGTGTCGGGATCGGTGTCGTCGTCGAGGGTGAGGCGGGCGGCGCCCTGGTGGAGCTCCGACAGCGTCGCCCCGGGGCAGCCGGCCACCCAGGTGGCCTCACGATCGCCCTCGACCCGGACGACGAGCCGGCGGGCACCCGAGGTCGCCAGCTCGTCGACGGTGCCGCCGGCGACGAGGCGGCCGTGGTCGATGATGGCCACCGAGTCGCACAGGTCCTCGACGAGGTCGAGCTGGTGGCTCGAGAACAGCACGCACACGCCCGCCTTGGCCTGCTCGGCCAGCACTGCGCTGATGGCGTCGATCCCCGGCGGGTCGAGCCCGGAGAGCGGCTCGTCGAGCACGAGCAGCTCCGGCGCGTGCACGAGCGCTGCGGCGAGCTGGGCGCGCTGCTGGTTGCCGTGGGAGAGCACCTCGACCTTGTCGTGGGCACGCTCGGCGAGCTCGAGCCGGTCCAGCCAGTGTCGTGTGGCGGCTGCAGCGGCAGCGGTGCTCAGGCCGTGGAGTCGGCCGAGGTACTCGACCTGGTCGGCGACGCGCATGCTCGGGTAGAGGCCCCGCTCCTCGGGCATGTAGCCGAAGCGCCGCCGTGCGGTCGCGTCGACAAGCTGGCCGTTCCAGCGGATCGCTCCCGCCTCGAGCTCGGCGAGGCCGAAGATGGCCCGCATGGTCGTCGTCTTGCCCGCTCCGTTCGGACCGAGGAAGCCGACCACCTGGCCGGCAGGCACGGCAAAGGTCAGGTCGTCGAGCGCCACGACCGGCCCGTAACGGCGCCGCAGGCCGCTCAGGGCCAAGCCGTCCATCACCCTCGCCTCGACCACTGCCGCCTCGACCACTGCCGCCTCGACCGGTCAGTGCTCGTGGACGATCACGCCGCGCAGGTTCTTGCCGTCCATCATGTCCTGGTACCCCTCGTTGACCTGGTCGAGGCGGTAGGTGCGGGTGATGAGCTCCTTCAGCTTCATGTCCCCGCTCTTGTACAGGCCGAGCAGCTTCGGGATGTCCCACAGCGGGTTGGCGTTGCCGAACAGGGCACCCTGGATGCGCCGCACGTAGCCGATGAGCGGCGGGACCGACGTCTTCACGTCGTAGCCGACGGAGGTGACCACGACGGTGCCCACCTTGCCCGCCATCTGGACCGCCCGGGCGACGACGTCGTCGGAGAGCTCGCCGACCGTGATGACCACCTTGTCGGCCAGCTGGCCCCAGGTCATCTCACGGACCTTCTCGAAGGCCTCGTCCGGGTCGGTGAAGGCGTGGGTGGCCCCGAACCTGAGCGCCTGCTCGCACTTGAACGGGACCGGGTCGACGGCGATCAGGAACTTGGCACCGGCCAGGCGGGCCCCCTGGATGGCGTTCATGCCGACCCCGCCCGTGCCGAACACGACGACGGTGTCGCCGGCACGCACGTCGCCGGCGTACACGGCCGACGCCCACCCGGTCGTGGCGCCGCAGCCCACGAGGCAGGCCACCTCGAAGGGGATGTCCTCGTCGATCTTCACGCAGGAGTACTCGGACACCACCGTGTACTGGGAGAACGACCCGACCGTGCAGAACCCGCCGAAGTCGTCGTCGTTCTGGTGGAACCGGAACGTCTCGTCCTGCAGGCAGCCGCGCCCGGCCCACAGGCCGCGGTCGCACAGGTTCTGGTGACCGGTCGAGCACGGCCGGCAGCGGCCGCAGGCGGGGATGTAGGAGCAGACGATGTGGTCGCCCTCCTTCACCCGGGTGACCCCGGGGCCGACCTTCAACACGATGCCGGCGCCCTCGTGGCCGCCGACGAGCGGCAGCCGGATGTTGCCGCCGGCCCGCTCCCGGATGTGCTCGTCCGAGTGGCACAGCCCCGACGCCATCAGCTGCACCTGGACCTCGAACGCCTTCGGGTCGTCCAGCTCGAGCTCGGTGATCTCCCACGCCTTGCCGGCCGCTCGGAGCACCGCTGCCTGGGTCTTCAACTGATCTCCTCCTTGGAGCCTTCCGCTCTCACAGCCTTCCGGTACCGTTCGTCGTGGGCGCCGCCACCGGCGTCTCGACGAGCGGGAAGTGACAGGCCACCTGGTGGCCCGGTCCGACGAACCGCAGCTGCGGCTCCTCGGCGGCGCACCGCTCCTCGGCCCGCGGGCAGCGGGTGCGGAACCGGCAGCCGCTCGGCGGGTTGAGCGGGGACGGCAGCTCGCCGCTGATCACCCGGTTCGTCTCGGGCCGCCCGGCGTTGGGGTCGGGGCTCGGCACCGAGGCGAGCAGGGCCAGCGTGTAGGGGTGGGCGGGCGCCTTGAACATGTCGTCGGCCGGGCCGAGCTCGCAGAGCTTGCCCAGGTACAGGACGAGCACACGGTCGCTCACCTGCTTGACGAGCGCCAGGTCGTGGGCGATGAACAGGTACGACAGACCCAGCTCGGCCCGCAGCCGCTCGAACAGGTTGAGCACCTGGGCCTGGACGAGCACGTCGAGCGAGGAGACGGCCTCGTCGCACACGATGAGCTCGGGGTGCAGGGCGATGGCCCGGGCGATGGCGACGCGCTGGCACTGGCCGCCCGACAGCTCCCGGGCCTTGCGCCCGCCGTGCAGGCGCGGGTCGAGGCCGACCAGCTCGAGCAGCTCGGCCACCCGCGCCCGGCGCTTGGCCCGGTCGCCGTAGCCGAAGGCGAGCAGCGGCTCCTCGACGATCTGGGTGACCTTCCACTTCGGGTCGAGCGACGCCGGCGGGTCCTGGAAGACCATCTGGACGTGCTGGCGCATCGCCAGCAGCTCCTTGCGGTGCAGCTTGGTCAGGTCCTTGCCCCGGAAGATGACCTCGCCTGCCTTCGGCGGCGGCGCCTGGAGGACGCTGCGGGCGAGCGTCGACTTGCCCGAGCCGGTCTCGCCGACCACCCCGAGGGTCTCGCCGTGGCGCATCTGGAAGGACACGTCGGACACGGCGCGCAGGATGCCGCCCTTCACCCCGCCGTGGTTGCGCAGCACGAACTCCTGGGTGACGTTGCGCACGTCGAGCAGGACGTCGCTGCCCTCCCGACCGGCGACGGCGGACGGGGTGGTGGTCATGGTGGCCTCAGCCATTGCCGCCTCCGCAGGGGTGGAAGCACGCGAACTCGTGCCCGTCCTCGAGCTCGGTGAGGGTGGGGATCGCCTGGCGGCAGTCGTCCTGGACGTCCGGGCAGCGCGGGGCGAACGAGCACCCGGGGAGCCGGATCGACAGGTCCGGCGGCCGCCCCTCGATCATCGGCAGCACCGTGTGCGACGGGGCGTCGACCCGGGGGATGGCGTCGAGCAGCGCCCGGGTGTACGGCATGCGGACGTTGGAGAACAGCTCCTTCGTCGCCGCGTGCTCGACGGCCCGGCCGGCGTACATGACGATGACCTCCTCGGTGTACGAGGCGGCCAGCCCCATGTCGTGGCTGATCAGGATCAGCGCCATCCCGAGCTCGGCCTGGAGCTCGAGCAGCAGGTCCATGATCTGGGCCTGGGTGGTCACGTCGAGGGCGGTGGTCGCCTCGTCGGCGATGAGCACCTTCGGCTGGCACGACAGCGCCAGGGCGATCATCACCCGCTGGCGCATCCCCCCGGAGAGCTGGTGCGGGTACTCGAAGTAGCGCCGCTCCGGCGACGGCAGCCGCACGCGGCGGAGCAGGTCGACGGTGCGCTCGTGGGCCGCCTTGCGCCCGAGGTCCATGTGGAGCCGGATCGCCTCGGCGATCTGCGGCCCGATGCGCATCGTCGGGTTGAGCGACCGCTCCGGGTTCTGGAACACCATGGCGATGTCGTTCGTCCGCAGCCGCCGCAGGTCGCGCTCCTTCGCCCCGACCAGCTCGCGCCCGGCGTAGCGGACCGACCCGGTCACCTCGGCGGTCACCGGCAAGAGGCCCATGATCGCCCGGGAGGCCACCGTCTTGCCCGAGCCGGACTCGCCGATGATGGCGAGCGTGCTGGAGGCGGCGATCTTGTAGGTCAGCCCGTTGACGGCGAACACCTGGCGACCGCGCTGGCGGAACCGCACGTGCAGGTCCGTCACCTCGAGCAACGGGCCGCCCCCGCCCCGGCCGTCGCGGGCGGCGGTCATCGTGCCGCCCCGGGGCGCCCCCGCCGCGCCGTCCAATTGCAGCCCGTCCACCATCGGCCGCCCCCCTTCCGGCCCGCTCGGGCTCCGGTCGCTCACTGGACCCCCCACCGGGCGCGCAGGCCGTCGCCGAGGGTGTTGAGGGCGATCACGGTGACGAGCAGGAGGATGCTCGGCACGAGGATCAGCCGGGGCTGGGTCGACATGACCTGCTGACCGTCGGCGATCATGTTGCCCCAGCTCGGGCCCGGCGGCGGGATGCCGTAGCCGAAGAAGCTGAGGGTGGCCTCGATGATGATGGCCACACCGGCGTTGAGCAGGGCGAAGGTGAGCAGGCCGGGCGCCACGTTCGGGACGATGTGGCGCATGATCGACCGCCACCGCTTCGTCCCGGTGAGGTGCGCCGCCACCACGAAGGTCTGCTCCTTCAGGCTGAGCGTGGCCGCCCGGGCGAGCCGGGCGAAGGCCGGGATGAAGAAGATGGACAGCGCCCAGATGATGTTGAGCTCGCCCTGCCCGAGCCCCTCGAGGAGGGTCAGCGCCAGGATGAAGGCGGGGATGGCGAGGAGGACGTCGAGCAGGCGCATCACGACCGCCTCGGCGATGCCGCCCAGGTAGGTGGACACGATGCCGATCATCGTCCCGACGACCCCGCCCACGACCTGGGTGGCCGCGGCCACCTCGAACGAGACCCGCCCGCCGTAGAGCAGCCGGGCCAGGATGTCGTTGCCGACCGTGTCCGTCCCGAGGAGGTGGCCGGGGGCGCCGATGCCGAGGGAGGCGTCGAGGATGCTGCCGCCCACCGGCTGCGGCACCGGGTAGACGACCGGCCACACGAAGCAGGCCAGCACGAGCAGCAGCAGGAACCCGCCCGGGATGTACACGTCGAGCGAGCGCACCCAGCTGGCCCGCCGCCGCCGTGCCATCGGCGGCGGGATCAACGCCCCGAGCTGGCCTGCGGCGATCGGGTCAGACGGAAGAACGGCCATGGCGGATCCTTGGGTCGAGCACCCCGTAGGTGACGTCGATGAGCAGGTTGACGAGGACGACGATGCCGGCGAGCACGAGCACGATGCCCTCGAGCAACGGTGCGTCCCGGTCGTTGACAGCGGTGAGCAGCGCCTGGCCGACGCCGGGGAGGCCGAAGATCTCCTCGACGATGACGGTGAGCCCGAACAGCAGCGCCACCTGCAGGCCGAAGATCGTCACGATGCCGAGCATCGAGTTGCGCAGGGCGTGCCGGGTCAGCTGCGCCCAGCGCGACAGGCCCTTCGCCCGGGCCGTCACGATGTACTCCTGGGAGTCCATCTGCTCGATCAGGTCGGCCCGCAGCAGCCGGGCCACGAA
Organism: Actinomycetes bacterium; assembly: GCA_021809425.1. GTDB lineage: Bacteria > Actinomycetota > Acidimicrobiia > Acidimicrobiales > Bog-793 > JAKBAA01. Next base: position 17,718 of record JAKBAA010000032.1, read on the forward strand.
CATGGCGAGCGGGATGGCGATCGTCATGACGGGGAGCACGAGGTAGCGGGCGTTCTGGCCGATGCTCTGGCTGAGCGGCGTCCAGCCGAGGGCCGGCAGCACGTTCCAGATGTCCGAGAACAGCAGCACGAGCAGCAGGGCGAACACGAACTGGGCGATCGAGATGCCGCCCATCGACAGGATCGTCGTGACCCGGTCGAAGATGCCCCGGGGCTTGCGGGCCGCCAGCGTGGCCATCGGGACGGCGATGAGCATCGTGACGACGACCGACACGACGACGAGCTCGAAGGTCACCGGGAGGCGCTGGCCGAGGATCGAGCTGACCGACTGGCCGTTCGCCAGCGAGGCGCCGAGGTTGCCCGAGAGCACTCCGGTGAACCAGTGCCAGTAGCGGGTGAGGAACGGCTCGTTCAGGTGGAGCTTGATCTCCAGCTGGTGCACCTCGGCCGGGGTGGCGTTGGCCCCGAGCAGCTGCGAGGCGGCGTCCCCGGGGAGCAGGTTGAGGAACAGGTAGGTGAGGAAGGTCACCCCCCACAGCACCGGGATGGCCTGCAGCAGGCGGCGGCCGGTCAGACGGAGCGACGGCGAGGCGACGAACGACGCCCACTTGCCGATGTGCTCGTCGCCTGCCGGGGCTTCGAGGTTGGTCGGGGAGGGTGCGAGAACCGCGCTCATCGATCGCCCCTCCTGGTCAGCTGCATCCCACTCACCGCCTGCCCACCGTCTCCTGCCATCGTGCCGCGTCGAGGCGGCGCCGGCCAGACCGGAACGCCGGGTGCTCCCGCACCCGGCGTGCCGGCCGGCCGTCCTTGCTTACTTCGTTTCTCCGAGCTTTGCTCGCTACTTGGCGTAGCCGTACTGCCAGAGGATCGTCGGGTTGACCGACACCGTCGGCAGCGGCGTCGACAGGCCGGGCGCACCGTCACCCTTCACCACGACGTTGTGGCCGTCGAGGGCGAACAGGAACGGGCCCCAGGCGTTGCGGGCGATCGACTCGGCCGCCGCGTTGTAGTACGTCTGGCGAGCCTTGGCGCTCGACGAGTTGGCCGCGTCGTTGAGCAGCGTGTCGAGCTGGGCGCTCTTCACACCGGTGAACGGCGAGGTCGAGCAGAACCGGAAGCACACGCCCACGCCCGAGGCCGGGTCCCATGCACCGGCCGTCTGCAGGCCGATCGTCCACTTGCCGCCCTCGAAGGCGCTGACGAGCTGCGGCAGGTCGTAGGCGGCGAGGGTGACCTTCATCCCGACCGCCTGGAACTCGCTCTGCAGCGCCTCGTTCATCGTGATCGCCAGCGGTGCGTTGATCGTGAACAGCGTGAAGCTCAGCCCGCCGAGCTGCTTCACGATCGCCGCTGCCTTGGACGGGTCGTAGCCGAGGTAGCCGGGCACCGTCTTCTCGTAGAAGAGCCCGGCCGGGGCCTCGAACGACTGCCCGCAGGGGTTCTGGTTCTGGAACAGCTTCTGGTCGATCAGCTGGCAGTTGATCGCGTAGTAGATCGCCTGCCGCGCCTTCAGGTTGTTGAAGGGCGCGATCTGGGTGTTCAGCTGGAGGTCGTACGGCGAGGTCGACGGCTCCTGCACCGTGTCGAACTGCGCCTTGAACGCCGGCACCAGCTGCGGCGTCGCCAGGCCCTCGTAGCCCTGGCCGGTGCCCGCCTTCATCGCCTCGAGCGCCGCCTCGTCGTTGGCGACCACCTTGAAGGTGATCCCGTTGAGGTAGGGCAGGCCCTTCATGAAGTAGTGCGGGTTCCGCTTGAGGACGAGCTGGTTGCTCGTCGTGTCGGACACCACCTCGAACGGGCCGGCGCCCACCGGCTTCAGGCCGAAGGCCGTCTTGCCCATCTTCTGGACGGCCGTCGGCGAGACGATGTAGTTGAGGATGTCCCCGCCCTGCAGCTCGTCGATGAAGGCCGCGTTCGTGTAGTCGAACGTGATGTTCACCTGGTACGGGCCGACCGTCGTGACGACCGGGTTGCCCTTCTGGGCCGACTCGAAGATCGGCTTGGACGACGACGGGCTGTTGAAGTCCCGGATCCAGTTCCACTTGACGGCCGCCGACGTGAGCGACGTGCCGTCAGAGAACTTGATGCCGTGGCGCAGGAACACCTCGACCGTCTTGCCACTGTTCGTGTACTTGTACCCGGTTGCGATGTCCGGCAGCATCTGGCCGTTCGGCCCGAGGTCGAACAGCTGGCCGAAGATGGCGTCCATGAAGCTCAGGTCGGCGCCGGCCGTGTTGCTGTTGGCAGGGTCCAGCGAGTTCCAGCTGCCGACGAAGCCGGCGCCCTCGAGGATCGTCAGGGTCCCGCCGTGGTGCGGGTTGGCCGGGATGCCCAGCTGACTGTTCGTCGGCTGCGGCAGGCTGGCCGTGTTGACGCTCGACGCCCGCTTGCCGGCGGCCGAGGCCGTCCCGGCGCCGGCGACGCCGACGAGCAGGCCGGCTGCTGCCAGCGCGCTCGTCGAGGCGACGAGCCGTGCCTTACGGCGGCGACGGCGCGCCACGCTCGGCTCTTCCACTCCGCTGATCATGGTGTTCCCCCCTGTGGCTCTCATGATGGGTCCGCAAACCTCCGTCGCGGTGGTTGGGTTGGGTCTGGTGCTGCTCTCGTGCCTCGGGACGGCGCCGTCGCCCCTCACCCGGCGCCGTCCCCCGAGGAACGCCTTGTCGCACGCCGGCCGTCAGGCGTCGAAGATGACCACGCCTCGGATGTTCTTGCCGTCGAGCATGTCCTGGTAGCCCTGGTTGATCTGCTCCAGCTGGTAGCGCCGGGTGATGAGCTCGTCGAGCTTCAGGTCCCCCGCCTTGTACAGCCCGAGCAGGCGCGGGATGTCGTAGAGCGGGTTGGCCGACCCGAAGATGGTCCCCTGGATCCGCTTCTGCCAGCCGGTGATGGCGGCGCTGTTCTGGACGATCGTCATGTCGCCCATCACCGGGATGCCGGTGATCGTGACCGTGCCGCCCTTACCGGTCAGCTCGATGCCGAAGTCGACGACCTCCCGGGTCATCACCCCGACGGTCAGGATGACGTGGTCGGCCCCCTGGCCCCACGTCAGCTCCTTCACCGCCTCCCGCACCTCGTCGTAGTCGCCGAAGGTGTGGGTGGCCCCGAGCTTGGCCGCCATCTCGAGCTTGAATGGGACCAGGTCGACGGCGATCACGTCGCGGGCGCCTGCCATCCGGGCGCCCTGCACGGCGTTGATGCCGACCCCGCCGATCCCGACGACCACCACCGTCTCCCCGGCGCGCACCCCCGAGGCGTACACCGCCGAGCCCCAACCGGTGGTCACCCCGCAGCCGACCAGCGCTGCCACGTCGAACGGGACGTCCTCGGGCACCTTCGTCACCGACCACTCCGACAGCACCGCCCGCTCCGAGAACGTCCCGAGGCAGCACAGCCCGCCGATGTCCTGGCCGTTCTCGTGGAACCGGAACGTGCCGTCCGGCAGGCAGCCGATGCCGGCGTTGAGCCCCTTGTTGCACAGGCTGGACCGGCCGGTCTGGCAGTAGCGGCAGGTGCCGCACACCGGGATGAACGAGCACACGACGTGGTCGCCGACTGCCACCCGGTCGACGCCGTTGCCGACCGCCTCGACGATGCCGGCGCCCTCGTGGCCGCCGACCATCGGCACCCGGCCGCGGGAGTCCCCCGAGCGGACATGCTCGTCCGAATGGCACAGGCCTGCGGCGTGGAACCGGACGAGGACCTCGTGGTCCTTCGGCCCGTCCAGGTCGATCTCGACGATGTCCCAGGGCTTGCCCTGCTCGTGCAGGACCGCAGCGACCGTCTTCATGCCCACCACCTCGTAGCCTCGCCGGGCGCCGTGCACCCCGACGTCCCACGTCGCTCGGCACCAAGGATGCGCCCCCCGGCTCCGGCGAACCCGTCACCACGCACTGCCGCCACGGCGCCCCCCTCCCCGCCGCACCTGGCGCTCCTCGGCTCCAGGTGCGGGGCCGGGGCGCTGCGCCTCGTCACGGTAGAGCACTTCATCGCTACTTCGCAACGCGCCTGATTGTTCGCATGGCGAAAAAACGACCCGGACGGTGCGCCGCTCGACGGCCCTCCGTCATCTTCTCGCAATCGACCTCCGACGGACAGGCCCCGCTATCGTCCGCCGTGTGGACCACAACGACTGGGACGCCCGCTATGCCGCCGCCGACCTCGTCTGGTCGGCCGAGCCCAACCGATGGGTCGAGGAGGAGGTGGCCGACCTGCCACCGGGCCGGGCCGTCGACCTGGCCGCCGGCGAGGGTCGCAACAGCCTGTGGATGGCCGGGCTCGGCTGGCACGTGACCACCGTCGACTTCTCGCCGGTCGCCATCGACAAGGCCCGCCGGCTCGCCGAGACGCTCGTGCCGGAGGCGGCCGCTCGCCTCACCTTCGTCGTCGGCGACGTCCGCGACGAGCTCGTCGAGCCGGCTGCCTTCGACCTCGCCCTCCTCTGCTACCTGCAGGTGCCCGAGGCCGACCGCCGCCTCGCCCTCGCCCGGGCCGCCACCGCCCTGCGTCCCGGCGGCTGCCTGCTCGTCGTCGGCCACGCCGCCGCCAACGTCACCGACGGCACCGGCGGACCGCAGGACCCGGCGGTCTGCTACGACCCTGACCAGCTCGTCCACGAGCTGCCCGCCGAGCCGGCCCTCGAGCTCGAGCGCGCCGAGCTCGTCCGCCGCCCCGTCGAAGGGGCCCCGCGCGCCGCCCTCGACACCATCGTGCGCGCCCGCCGCCCCGCCTGAGCAGCCCGTCCACGAACCCTCTCCACTTCGCCTAACATCGCGTCGTCCCGCTGGGGCGGCGTGCTCTCCTGCGCCGCACCCGAGGGTGTCCGAGCGGCCGCCACCGGTGGTCGCCTTGGACCTGTGGTGCAGCTCGGAGTGCACGCCGGCCTGTCAAGCCGGAGGTCGCGGGTTCAAATCCCGTCAGGTCCGCCAGCGAGCCGAACGACGTAGCATGGTGGCCGGCGCCACCGCTACGGCGGCGGCACGTGCAGGGTCGGGTAGCTCAGTTGGCAGAGCGCGCGCCTGAAAAGCGCGAGGTCACCGGATCGACGCCGGTTCCGACCACCGAATCTCCCCCGCTCAGGCGGGGTGCTCCCGCGAGGGCCACCGTCGAGCCCCGGCAGGGTGGTCACGAAACTGAGAAGGTCCAGGTAGATGGCCCACGTCTCGGAGTGGAGCGGACTCCTTTCGAGCATTCTTGGTGTCTCCGTGCACGTTCTGCAACCGGGCAGTCGAGCTGCCGGACAGCAGGGAACGTGCCCGAACCGGTGCGGGTGTAGCCGATGGTGTCGCCGGCCACCCAGCGGCCCTCGTCGAGACGGTCGATCCTGCGGGCTAGGGCCACACCGAGGGCCTGCTCGGTGAGCGCTGCCATCTGCGGCGGCCGCAGACCGGCTCGCAGCCGGCTGGGCATCCACCCGAGGACCGGGTCGACCAGGTACAGCTTGGGTTGTGAACCGGCGACGAGGCGGCCGCCGCCGTCGTGGTGGCGGCACCACAGCGCACCGAATCCCGAGACGAGACGGTTGAGCCGTCCGGCGGTGACGGCCCGGGTCCAGCCGAGCGCCTCAGCGGCGCTCGCCCAGCTCGCGGCGGAGGCAGGGCTCAGCTTGATCCAGCTCGCCCTCGCCTTCGTCCTCCGCCACCCGGCGATCAGCTCGACGATCATCGGGCCACGCACCATGGAGCACCTCGAGGGCCAGCTCTCCGCCGTCGGCGTGAGCCTCGGCGACGACCTGCTCGACGCCGTCGACGCCGTCGTCGCCCCCGGCGTCACCCTCAATCCGGCCGACGACGGCTGGGTACCGCCCTCCCTCGCCCCGGCCGCCCGCCGGCGCTGACCCGAGAGGAAGCGCCTGCAACGCTCTGCAACGACACCGACCGGCACGCCCCCCGGGGCCCGGCGGAGCACGAACCGGTCGACCACCCGGAACCCGGGGCGCCGGGCGTCAGGCGTCAGGCGTCAGGCGTCAGGCGTCGGGGCGTCAGGGTCAGGCGTCCGGTAGGCGGGCCACGGGCTCACCGACTCGCAGCCGAAGTCCTCCGGCGCGACGTCCGCCACCGCCTCGGCCAGCTGCCACCGGTGGCCGCCGGGGTCCACGAGCGTGCAGTCCCGCTCGCCGTACTCCCGGTCGACCGGTGCCTCGAGCACGACGGCCCCGTGGCCCCGGGCCCGAGCGAAGGCCGCGTCGACGTCCTCGACCCGGACCCGGACCAGGTGGCTGTGGCCGCCGGCCTGCGGCGGGCGCCGTTCGCCGCCGGCATCCGCCACGATCACGGCCCCGTCGGCGCCGACGGCCATCTGGGCCCGGTGCGACTCGCCGATCCGGGTCCGCTCCTCGAAGCCGAACGCCGACGTCAGGAACGCCACCGCACCCCGCACGTCCTCGTACACGAGGACCGGGACGACCGTCGGGGGCGGGACCGACCGGTTGACCTTCATGTGCCCTCCTCGTCTCGCCCCGGTGGTCACCACGGCCGGGCGCTCCCCGATGGTGCCACGGGGCGCCAGGGCGAGCGGTGCGCCGCCCCCGAGCACCACCGCGCTGCCGGTGGCGGCCAGCGCCGCCGGGTCGTGGCGCACCCCGAGATGGCGCAGCAGCGCCCGCAGGGCGTGGCAGTGACCGACGACCAGCACGCCGAGGCCGGCGGCAAGCGGCGGCTCGGCGAGCTCCCGCCAGGCGTCGAGCACCCGCCGCTCGAGCTCGGCCCGGGTCTCGCTGCCCGGGAGCCGCTCGGGGTCGACCTGGCGGTAGCGGGGGTCGTGGGCGGGGTGGCGGGGGTCGGCCCGGGAGAGGGGCGGTGGGGCGGCGTCGTCGGCACTGCGCCAGGCGCGCACCTGCTCCTTGCCGTAGCGCGCCACGGCGGCCGACCGGTCGAGCCCCTGGAGCTGGCCCAGGTGGCGCTCGTTGAGGCGCCAGTCGGCACGCACCGGGACGTGGCGGGCGCCGGCCGCCTCCAGCGCCAGCTCGGCCGTCGCCGCCGCCCGCCGGGCGAAGCTCGTGAGGGCGACGTCCGGCACGAGTCCGAGCCGGGCGAGGGCCGCCCCCGCCTCGCCGGCCTCGACGCGGCCGGTGGCGTCGAGTGGCGGGTCCGCCCAGCCGGTCATCCTCCCCGAGGCGCTCCAGGCGGTCTGGCCGTGGCGCAGCAGGACGAGTGGTCCGGCTCGCATGGCGCGCCGGCTCAGCCGACCGGCGCCCGGCGCCCGGCGACGAGCTGGCCGACGAGCCGGGCGGTCGCCGCGGCGCCGTCGAGGTCGATCGCCGCCGGCGACGGGGTCGCCTCGAGCAGGCGCAGGACGGCACCGGCGAGGGGCTCGGGGGCGAGCTCGTCCGGGGACAGCACCTGGACGACCCCGAGCCGGGCCAGCCGGCGCGCCCGCTCGGGCTGCTCGTCGTCGCCCGAGAACGGCACCACCACCGCCGGCACCCCGCAGCGCAGCACGTCGAGGGCGCTGTTGTAGCCGCACTGGCCCACCGACACCGACGCCCCGGCCAGCACGGTGCACAGGTCGGGCACAAACCGCTCCACCTGCAGCGACGGCGAGCGTCCGGCGGCCGCCCGCAGGGCGGCACCGGCGGCCTCGGGCAGGAACGGCCCGGTGACGAGCCGGGTGGTCACGCCCAGCCGGTCGAGATGGTCCAGGTGGGCGGCCGCCGCGCACCGCAGCAGCGGCCCCCCCGAGCGCCCCCCGCCCGCCGACACGACGACGACCGGCTCGCTCGGCCGCCGCCACCTCGGGCAGGGTCCTCCGGGCACCACGTAGCCCAGGTGGTGGACCGGGATCGACAGGGCGCCTGCACCGGGGAAGGTGTCGGCGAGCCGGGCGACGCGCGGATCGGCGTGGACGACGACGGCGTCGAAGTACGCCTCCAGGACCTGCGTCGTGCGCTCGTCGCGGGCCGCCTGGCCGTGCGCCCGGCGGACGAGCAGGTCGCGCACGCTGCACACCACGGCCGGAGCGGGTCGCCGGCGGCGGGCGGCCTCGAGCAGCGGGAGCAGCTCGCCGGCGAACTTGCGCCGGCCGAACGGGAACTGCTCGACGACGACGGCCGCCGGCGACCGCCGCTCGAGGACGCCGAGCAGCGCCGCCCGGCGGGCGTCGAGCGCCTCCTCGAGGGTGCGGCCCGGATCCAGGCTCTCGAGCACCGAGCCCCGCTCGTCGGCCGACCCGATCGGCGCCAGCGGGAGCAGCTCCACGCCGGCGGGCGGGACGAACCCGCCCGGCAGGGCGCCCCCGGTGGCGAGCACCACGTCGAACGATCCCGCCAGCGCCCCGGCGAGGGCGGCCGACCGGACGAGGTGGCCGAGGCCGACCGAGTGCTGGCAGTACAGCAGGACCCCCGGGCGGGCCGCCGCGGCGGTCACCGGTGGGCGGCCGCCCCGGTCCGGGTGGACGGCGCCGCGGCGGCCTCCACCGGGCCGAGCATCCACTCGAGCGGCCGCCAGGGGACCGGGGCGAACGTGGTCGGGCGGCCGCGGCCCACCCCGTAGCCGTCCAGGCCGGCCTGCTGCACCGCCGAGGCGTCGAGGACGTCGACGGCATCCAGCACGACGTGCCCGGCCATGACGCCACGCAGCCGGTGGGCGTCGAGCGAGCGGTAGGCCGGCCAGGCCGTCGCCACCACCAGCGCGTCGGCGCCTCCGGCCGCAACGTACGGGTCGTCCACCTGGACGAGCGGCTCGTCGTTCACGACGGCCAGCGGGTCGTGCGCCCAGACGGTGCAGCCGCGTGCCACCAGCTCCCGTGCCAGGGCAATGGCGGGCGAGTCGCGCACGTCGCCCGTCCCCGCCTTGAACGCCAGCCCGAGCAGCCCGATCCTGGCCCCCTCCAGGGTGCCCAGCCGGGCCGACAGCTTGGCGACGATCGAGGCGCTCGCCGCCTGGTTGACCACCTGGGCCGCCCGGGCCACCGGCACGGCGGCGCCGACCGAGCCGGCGACGGCGATGAACCCGGCCAGGTCCTTCGGCAGGCACGACCCCCCGAAGCCCGGTCCGGGAGCGAGGAACGCCTCGCCGATGCGCCGGTCGAGGCCCACCCCCGCCAGCGCCTTGCCGGCGTCCGCCCCGAGCGCCTCGCACAACCCGGCCACCTCGTTGGCGAACGAGATCTTGAGGGCGAGGAACGTGTTGGCGGCGTACTTCACCAGCTCGGCGCTCCGCCGGTCGCACACGAGGAGCGGCCAGTCGGGCGGGTACAGCTGGGCCACCTGCTGCGCCACCCCGTCGTCCTCGGCCCCGACCACCACCCGGTCCGGGTTGAAGAAGTCCCACAGCGCCTCGCTCTCGCGCAGGAACTCCGGGTTCGAGGCGACCCGCACCCGCACCCCCTCCGGGGCGGCCCCGGCCACGAGCAGCTCCAGGGCCTCGCACGAGCCGGGCGGCACCGTGCTCTTCACCACCAGCACCAGGTCGCGCCGGGCCACCACCGTGACCTCGGCGGCGGCCCCGGCCAGCTGGCGGAGGTCCGGGTCGCCGTCGGGGCGCGGCGGCGTCCCGACGCAGAGGAGCGCCAGCTCGGCCTCCTCCATGGCGTCGGCCGGGTCGCCGGTGAAGCGGAGGCGCCCGCTCCCCATCTGGCCGGCGAGCAGCTCGGCGATCCCCGGCTCGTGGATCGGCACCTGGCCCGCCTGCAACAGGGCCAGCCGGCCCCGGTCGGCCTCGAGGCAGCGGACCGTGTGGCCGAGCTCGGCCAGGCCGACCGCCGCCGTGAGGCCGACGTAGCCGCCGCCCACCACGCAGACGTGGCGAGGACGGGCCGCCTGCGGGCGGGTGGCGGTGGACGTGGACATGGAGGTGGAGGTGGAGGTGGAGGTGGAGGTGGAGGTGGAGGTGGAGGTGGTCATGATGCTCCTGTCGTCTGGCGTCGTGGGTCGCTCGCCCGCTGCCCTGCCGGTGCCCGGGCGCCGGCGGCCGGGACGCTGTCAGGCTCCCCGCGCTGGAGGCGGTCGAGCCGCCAGTAGGTGCGCCGGGCTGCCAGCAGCTGGTCGTGGGTGCCCGACTCGGCGATCACCCCGTTGCTCAGCACGGCGATGCGATCGGCGTTGCGCAGCCCGGCGAGCTGGTGGCTGACGATCACCGTCGTGCGGCCCTCCGCCACGGCGTCGAACGCCGCCAGCAGGACCGACTCGAGCGCCGCGTCGAGCCCGACGGTCGGCTCGTCGAGGACGAGCACCGGGGCATCGCGCGCCATCGCCCGTGCCACGGCGACGCACTGGCGCTGGCCCCCCGACAGCGTCGAGCCGCGCTCGCCGACGACCGTGTCGTAGCCGGCCGGGAACGACTCGATGACGTCGTGGACCCCGGCGGCCGTCGCGGCGGCCCGCGCAGCGGCCCGGTCGGGCACCCCGCCGTACACCACGTTCTCCCACACCGTGGCGGCGAACAGGTACGGCTCCTGGGGCACCAGCGCCACCTGGCGGCGCAGGTCGCCGAGGTGGAGGGTCGTCAGGTCCAACCCGTCCAGGCGCACCGTGCCCCGGTCGGGGTCGACGAAGCGCGGCAGCAGCCGGAGGATCGTGCTCTTGCCCGAGCCCGTAAGGCCGACCAGCGCCAGCCGGCTGCCGGCCGGCACCTCGAGGTCGACGCCGGCCAGCACGGACCGGCCGCCAGGGTAGGCGAGGTGGACCCCCTCGAGCGCGACGGCGCCGGTCGCCCGGGCCAGCCGCCGGGGGGACGCGACGGTCGGGACCTGCTCGTCGGTGTCCAGGATCTCGACCACCCGCTCGGCTGCCGCCTGGGCCCGGCTCACGACCCCGGCGAGCTTGGACAGCTGGCGGACCGGGCTGTACATGCCGCGCAGGTAGGCCACGAAGACCAGCAGCTCCCCGATCGTGAGCGACCCGGACAGGACGGCGCGCGCCCCGAACAGGACCACCACGGCGCTCGAGGTGGTCATGCCGAGGGTCATCAGCGGGGTGAGCTCCGCCTGGGCGACGATCGCCCGCCGGCTCGCCTCGAGCCCCTCGGCGGTGGCCGCCCGGTACCGGGCCGCCTCGGCCTCCTCGGCCCCGAACGCCTGGACCACGGCGATCGAGCTGAGCACCTCCTGGGCGATCCCGCTCGCCTGGCCGTCCGCCCGTCGCGCCCGGCGCTGGATCGCCTTGATCCGGCCGAGGTACCACCGGGCCGTCACGGCGAGCACCGGGACCAGGGCCGTCGCCAAGAGGGCGTAGCGCCAGTCGACCACCACCATGATCACGACCATCCCGGCCAGCGTCAGCACGTTGCGCACGAGCGTCGGCACGGCGTTGACCACGGCGGACTGGATCGCCTGGACGTCGCCGCCCAGCCGGGCGAGCAGGTCCCCGGTCCGGCGGCGCTGGTGGAACCCGGCGCCCTGGGCCTCGAGATGGCGGAACAGCTCGCCGCGCAGCCCGAACACGATCTGCTGGCCTGCCGTCGCCACCAGCCGGGTCGCCGCGTAGTCGGCGGCGGCGAGGGCGGCGGCGACGGCCACCATGGCACCGACCAGCACCACCAGCCGGGGGCCGCGCCCAGCCGGAAGCCCGTGGAGCCAGCTCGGGAGCGGGCGGTGCCCGATGACGCTGTCCACCACGAACTTGAGCGGCCAGGGGGTCGCCCAGGTCATGAGGGCGGCCACCACGCTGGCGGCGAGGCCGCCGAGCAGCATGGCGCGCACCGGGCGCACGTGCCGCCGGAAGCGGCCGGCCGTCCTCACCGGGGGCGCCCTGCCACGGTCGGCCGGGGGCGCCCTGCCACGGTCGGCCGCAGGAAGAGCGGGACGATCGCCTGGATGCACTCGCGCCGGTCGAAGCTGGCCACCACCTGGGCACGCCCGGCCTCGCCGAGGCTGGCCCGCAGCCGGCCGTCGGCGGCGAGACGGGCGAGGGCGCCGGCCAGGGCGCCGGCGTCCCCGGGCGGCACGAGCAGCCCGCACCCGGGCGCCACCGCCTCGGGGAGGCCGGCCACCTCGCTCGCCACCACCGCAAGCCCGCTCGCCATCGCCTCGAGCAGGGCGTTCGGGATGCCGTCTCGGTCACCGGTCGCCACGACGACGCTCGCCTGGACGAACACGTCGGCTGCCCGGTAGCACCCGGCGATCTCCTCCTGGGTCAGGGCGCCGACCAGCTCGACCTGCCCCCCGATGCCGAGCCGGGCGGCCTCCGCCTCGAGCGCCGGGCGCAGCGGGCCGGCCCCGACGATCCGGCAGGTGAACCCGAGGCCGTCACCGGCCAGCCGCCCGAGGGCGTCGAGCAGCACCGGGTACCCCTTCTTCTCGACCAGGCGCCCCACGGCCAGGATGCGCAGCGGGGCCCCGACGCCGGCGGCCGCGCCCGCCACCCCACCGGGCGGGGCGAACCGACCGGTGTCGACCCCGTGGGACGCCACGACCACCTTCGCCCCGTCTCCCCCCGCCCGCTCGGCCAGCTCCCGGGCAGCCGACTCGGAGCAGGCCAGCACGAAGGCGGCGTCCGCCACCTTCCGCTCGAGCAGGTCCGGGGCCGACACGTACAGGTCCTTCGCGTGGGCCGCGAAGCTGAACGGCAAGCCGGTGAGCAGGTGCACGAAGTGGGCAACCGACGCCGGTCCGTGGGCGAAGGCGGCGTGCACGTGGACGGCGCCGGCCTCCTCCAGGTGGCACGCCAGGCGGCCGGCCTGGGCGAAGTTGACGAGGGACGACCGGTGCCGGCGCTCCCGGGCCACATAGCAGGCGACCCCCAGCCACCGGCCGGGCGCCCGCCGGGCGAGCCGCCCGTGCGCCGCCACCGTGGCGCCCAGGTCCCGCAGGCGGGCCCGTCGCCCGCCGGGCGTCCGCAGGTAGGTCACCGGGCTCGCCACCCGGGCCACCTCGGGCTGGACCGTCGCCTCCCCGGGGTCGGCCACGGCGAAGAGGCGCAGCGGCACCCCGGCCGCCTCGAGCCCGAGGATCTCGTCCAGGATGAACGTCTCGGACAGCCGGGGGAACCGCTTGGTGAGGTAGCCCACCGTGACCGGCGGCGGGGTGGCGCTCACGGCGTCGACGCCGCCGTGGCGAGCGGCGCCGAGCGGACCAACCGGGCCTGGAGCTCGACGGCGGCGTCGACCCGGTCGAGCCCGTCGAGCGGGATGGGCGGATCGCCGCGGCGCGGGCCGGCCGCCAGGGCGTCGGCCACGACGGGCGTCAGCCGGGCCGCCAGGTCCCCGCCGGGCTCGACCACCCGGACGGCACCCCGCCGGGCGAACAGGCCGGCACGGATCGCCTGCTCCCGCCGCGGCTCGACGCGGGGGACCACCACGGCGGGCGCCCCGCTCGCCACGAGCTCGCACAGGGTGTTGTACCCGCCCATGGCGACGACCGCGGCGGCCCGTCCCATCACCTCGGCCAGGTCGGCGACGAACTCGGTGACCGTCGCCGCCACCCCCGACCGCCCGGCGCGCTCGGCGCGCTCGGCCAGCCGGCGGCGCGCCGGCTCGGACATGAGCGGCCCGGTGACGAGCAGGGCGGGCACCCCGAGCTCGCACGCCGCCTGCAGCGTCGCCTCCAGCACCTGCCCGCCGTCCCCGCCCCCGCCGGCCGTCCCGAGGACGAACGGCGAGGCGTCCCGCCGCTCCACCGGCGGCAGCGCCGCCCGAGGGGGGCACACGTAGCCGCAGTAGGTCAGCCGCCCGGCGACCGCTGCCGGCAGGGCGTAGCCGTCGACCACGTCGAACAGGTCGGCGTCGCCGTACACGAGCACGTGGTCGTACACCGAGGCGATCGTCTCGTAGGCGCCCTGCTCCCGCCACGTCCCCCGGACCGTCTCGGGGGCGTCGAGCACGTCACGGAGCCCGAGCACGATCCTCGTGGCCGGGCTCGCCGAGCGGAGGCCCTCGAAGACCGACAGCAGCTCCCCCTTCATCCCCTGGGGGGCGTGGTCCACGAGCAGCACGTCCGGGCGGAGCCGGCGCGCCGTGTCCAGCATGATGGCGCTCCGTGCCCGCCGCACCAGCTCGAAGGCGAAGCGGCCGTCCCGGGCCTCGTAGCGCTCGGCGCCCACCTTCACCACCGGCGGGAGGCGGACGAGGCTGAGCCCCGCCGGCAGCTCGAACCGGTCGGCCACGGGTGACCCGGTCATCAGCACCACCTGCAGCCCCTTGCGCTGCTCGACAAGGCGGCGGGCGATGGCGAGGTTCCGGCGGAGGTGGCCGAGACCGTAGGTGTCGTGCGAGTAGAGCAGCACCCGGCGCAGCTCGGTCCGGCCGGTCACGCCGACCTCCTCGTGGCCCGCCGGCCGGCCAGCCAGGCGATCTCGCTGGCGTAGCCGTCCCGGAACGCCGTCGTGCTGCCGAGCCCGAGCAGGTCGCGCGCCCGGGCCAGGTCGGCCCCGGTGTGGCGGGCGTCGCCCGGGGCGAACGGGCGGCGCACCACCTGGGGCGGCCGACCGACCAGCTCGCCGAGCAGGTCGAGCACGTCGAGCAGCCGCACCCGCGAGCCGCCGCCGACGTTCACCGCCATGCCCGCCACCGGCGCCGTCGCTGCCCGGATGGTCGCCTCGACGGCGTCGTCGACGTAGGTGAAGTCCCGGCTCTGGCTCCCGTCGCCGAACAGCTCGATCGGCCGGCCGTCGAGCGCCGCCTCTGCGAAGCGCCGGAGCCCCATGTCCGGTCGCTGGCCGGGCCCGTACACGGTGAAGTAGCGCAGGGCCACCGCCTCGAGCCCGGCCCCGCTCGCCTCGAGGCAGCACCGCTCCGCCTCCAGCTTGGTCTGCCCGTACGGCGAGATCGGCCCGGTCGGGCCGTCCTCCCGGAACGGAAGCGGCGCGTCCCCGTAGACCGACGACGACGAGGCGTACACCACCCGCCGCACCGACCCGGCCGCCCGGGCCGCCCGGACCAGGTGGTCGGTGGCCACGACGTTGTCGTGGCGGTACCGGTCCTCGATGCGGAAGCTCTCCCGCACCCCCGGGCGGCCGGCCAGGTGGAACACGACCTCCACCCCCTCCAGCTCGCCGGCCAGCGGCGCCTCGGCGAGGTCCCCGGCCACGTGCCGGTAGCCGGGACGGCGGACCAGCGCGGCGGTCCGCTCCCGCTTCTCCTCCGGGTCGTAGCTGTCGGTGAAGGCGTCGACCCCCACCACCGACCATCCCTCGTCGAGCAGCCGGGACGACAGCCGCGACCCGATGAACCCCGCAGCCCCGGTCACCATGCACAAGGAGCGCAACGACCGACCTCCCTCTCCCGCCATCTGGTGGAGGCGCCGGTGCGCCGCCGTGGCCAAGGCCAGCAAACGCCCTCGCCTTGGCCGCCCGGTGGAGACGCTGTGGAGGCGGCGTGGAGAAACCTGAAGGAGTTGGGCGCCGCCCTCAGGCGGCAAGGAGGTGGACGGTGAACACGCTGCCGTCGCCCACCGAGCTGGACAGCGAGATGCGGCCACCGTGCGCGGCGACCAGCAGGGACACGACCGCCAGGCCGATCCCGCTGCCGGACGTCCCGCCGGCAGCGGCGCCACGGTAGAAGCGGTCGAAGATGCGCCCGTGCTCGTCGGGCGGGATCCCCCGACCGTGGTCGGCCACCACCAGGCGGCCCTCTCCCTGCTCGACGGCGACCCGAAGCAGCACCTCGCTTCCCGGGGCGCTGAACTTGGCGGCGTTCGACAGCAGGTTGATCACCACCTGCTCCAGCCGGTCGGTGTCGCCGAGCACCTTCGTGGCACCGAGCTGCAGGTCGAGGTGGACGCCCCGCTCGACGAAGAACGGGGCCAGCCGGGCGGCCGCACGCGAGGCGACCTCGGCCAGGTCGACCGGCTCCCGCCGGATCCGCAGGCCGGCGGCGTCCGCCTCGGCGAGGATCCGCAGGTCCTCGATCAGCCGGCTCAGCTCGGCCACCTCCTCGGACAGGGACTCGACGGCGGCCCCGTCGAGGGCGACCACCCCGGCGGCGATCCCCTCGAGCTGCGCCTGCAGGACGGCCACCGGCGTCCGCAGCTCGTGGGCCAGATCGGCCACGAGGGTCCGCCGCAGGGTGTCCTCGCGCTCGAGCGCCCCGGCCATCGTGTCGAACGAGCTCGCCAGCTCGGCCAGCTCGCCCGACGTCCGCACCTCGCCCACCCGGCTCGTCCGGTCGCCGGCGGCCAGCCGGCGGGTGGCGTCGGTCAGGCGGCGCACCGGTGCCACCAGCCGGCGCGACGCCAGCACGGCGGCGCCCAGCGCCACGGCGAGCGCCAGGCCGGCTGCGATGACCAGCGAGTGCGCGATCGACTGGCGGAAGGCCACCTCCTCGGGGAGCAGCCCCGAGGCCGGGAACGTGACGGTCAGCTGCGCGATCGTCCGGTGGCGGACCACCACCGGGATGGTCCGCCTGCTCCCTGCCTTGCGGGGCGGGCTCACCTGCAGGAGCAGCCGGTTGCCCACCCGGACGTCGATGCCCACCCCGATCGAGCTCGCCAGCTCCCGCGTGCTCGTCAGGTCCTTCGGCTTCCAGTCCGGGTCGCTCAGGTAGGTCCCCCGAAGGTTGGCCACCAGCACCCGCGTCGTCGACCCCTCCCGCTCGCTTCGCGCGTGCGACAGGTCGAAGTCGGCCAGCAGCAACGTCAGCGCCCCGACCAGCACGATCGACATCAGGGCGATCCCCGCCGACCCGGCCACGAGACGGCGCCCGAGCGAACCGAGCCGGCCCGTCGAGGCCACCACGGCAGCCAACTCAGGGGTCCCGCCGTAGCCCGAGCCGGTAGCCGACCCCGAGCACCGTCTCGATCACCCGGGGCGCCCGCTGCTCGTGGTCGCCGAGCTTCCGCCGCAGGTTCTTCACGTGGGAGTCGATGACCCGCTCGTACCCCTCCCACTCCTCGCCGCGCACGGCGTTCACCAGCTCGTAGCGCGAGTACACCCGCCCCGGCGCCCGTGCCAGGGTGGCCACGATCCCCCACTCGGTCGGCGACACCTTGACCAGCTCCCCGTCCCGCCACAGCTCGTGCCGCTCGTCGTCGATGGCGAGCGCCCCGCCCCCGAACGACACCCGCGTCGGTGCGCTCGGCCCGGCCCTTCCCCGCCGCAGGAGCGCCAGGCTGCGCAGCACCAGCTCCCTCGGGCTGAACGGCTTCACCAGGTAGTCGTCCGCCCCCAGCTCGAACCCGTGGATCCGGTCCGACTCGGTGGCTCGCGCCGTCAGCATCAGCACCAGCGGGTCGCCGTCCCGCCGGAGCTCGCGGGCCACCTCGCTCCCCGGGATGTCCGGCAGGCCGAGGTCGAGCACCACCAGGTCGGGCCGGGACCGGGCCCCGAGGGCGATCGCCTCGGCGCCGGACCCGGTCGACAGCACCACCAGCCGCTCGCGCTCGAGGAACCCCCGGATCAGGTCGCGCAGCTTCGCCTCGTCCTCCACGACCAGCACGGTTGGTGGCACTGCGGTGCAGCTCCTCTCCGCGCCCCGACCGCTGCCGCGGCGCCGGCACCGGCGGGGGCGGGGCGGCGGGGGCATCGACGACGCCCGCAGCGTGTCAGGCCAAGCTGACGCTGCGATGAGCTGTCCATGAGCGTTCGCTCATGCTGTCGTCGCCGGCCCGACCGGCGGTTCCGGCTCGCCCGGCCGGTCCGGCTCGCCCGGCCGGTCCGGCCCGACCGGCGGCACCCGCCCCTCCGCCCCGATCTCGTCGGGGCCCAGCTGCCGGCCGGCCGCCAGGTACTCCGCCTGGGTCATCGGCCGCCCGCGGACCCGTGCGGTCACCTCCACCTCGGGCCGGAACTGGTGGGTGGTGGCCTGGAGCACCAGCATCTCCTGGTCGGCCCGGGTGAGCGGCGGCTGGACGATGCCGCGGGGCCACAGCCGGTGGACGAGGAAGGCGTTGAGCTCGGCGCAGTACACCGTGATCTCCGAAGCCACGGCGAACCAGGCGATCAGGCCGAGCACCGTGGCGAACGTGCCGTACACGGCGTTGTCGTTGCGCAGGTAGTGGCCGACCACGAACCCGCCGAAGGCCTGCAGGACCGTCCAAAGGATCCCCCCGGCGACCACGCCCGGCCACAGGCAGCGCGTGGCGACCTGCTTCGGGGTGAGCACCCGGAAGGCGACCAGGTAGATCGCCACATTGGCAAGCGCCGCCAGCACCTCCGAGC
>JAKBAA010000033.1 GCA_021809425.1 Actinomycetes bacterium
AGGTGGCGGCGACGGCCGACGTGGCCGGGGCGGCCGTCGGCACGGGCGGCTGGGCGGCGGCCGCCCGGGCGAGCGAGGCGGCTGCGGCGGCGGCGGCCTGCTGCTGGGCGACCTCCTGCGCCGCCACGGCGGCGGCGAGCTGTCCGGTGACGCTGGCCTCGGTGGCCTGCAGCTGGGCGGCGAGGCGCCGGGCGGCGGTCCGCGAGGCGTTGATGGTGTCGGCCGCCTGCACGGCCCGTTGCTCGGCCCGGTGCAGGGTGGCTGCCCGGACCGTCAGGTGGTGCTCGGCGTCGTCGAGGAGCGTGACCGTCTGCTGCAGGGTGCCCGAGGCGGCCGAGAGGTAGGTCTGCTGCAGCGGGAGGGCGTCGGGGTTTCCCGAGAGGGGCATGCCGCCGTCGCCGGCGGTGACGTAGGCGGTGATGGCGGCGCTGCGTAGGGCGGTGCGGTCGGATGCGACGCGCCGCTCGGCCCCGGCGAGGCCGAGGCGCTCGAGGCGGATCTTGCCGGCGAGCACTCCGGCGCGCATGCCGGCCTGGTCGTACTCCTCGGAGAGGATCTGCAGCTTGACCTGCAGGGCATCGATCTGGCGGGCGATGGCGGCGGCCCGGGAGCGCAGGGTGGCGACCGGGGCGGCCTGGGCGCCGCCACCGGACGCGAGGGGGAGGCCGCCGGCCAGCCCGGCCAGGGCCGCGGCCAGCAGGGCTGCGGTCCGTCGCCAGGTGCGCCGGGTGCGCCGGGCGAGCCGGAGCGGCGCGGCGGCGCGTGCCTGCGCGAGATGCCTCACGAGACCGGCAACGTATCGGCGCCGTGCCTGCTGGTGCAAGGCTCGTGCGTTGGCTCGTCGCCGGGGGGCGCCACTACGCTCCGGCGCGAGGACGTCCCCGCCCACCCGGCGCGGCGGGAGCGAGTGGGCGGAAGGGGGCCGGCGTGGCGGCAGGCGGTGAGGCGCAGGCGTACCGGATCGAGCACGACTCGATGGGCGACGTGCAGGTGCCGGCGGCGGCGCTGTGGGGGGCCCAGACCCAGCGGGCCGTCGAGAACTTCCCGATCTCGGGCCAGCGGGTGGAGGCGGCGCTCGTGCAGGCGCTCGCCCGCATCAAGGGGGCGGCGGCCCGGGTGAACGCCCGGCTCGGGGTCGTCGACGGCGAGGTCGGCGAGGCGATCGCCGCCGTGGCCGACGAGGTGGCCGGCGGCGCCCATGCGGAGGCCTTCCCGATCGACGTGTTCCAGACGGGGTCGGGGACGTCGACGAACATGAACGTGAACGAGGTGCTCGCCCGCCTCGCGAGCGAGCGGCTCGGCCGGCCGGTGCGGCCGAACGACGACGTGAACGCCTCGCAGTCGTCGAACGACACGTTCCCGTCCGCCATCCACCTGGCGGCGGTGACCGAGATCACCGGCCGGCTGCTGCCGGCGCTGGCCCACCTGGCCGGTGCCCTGCGCGAGCGGTCGACGGCGTTCGCCGAGGTGGTCAAGTCGGGCCGCACGCACCTGATGGACGCCACGCCGGTGACCCTCGGCCAGGAGCTGGGCGGGTACGCAGCGGCCGTCGAGCACGGCATGGAGCGCCTCGAGGGATGCCTCGCCCGTGCCGGCGAGCTGCCGCTCGGAGGGACGGCGGTCGGCACCGGGCTCAACGCGCCGGCGGGGTTCGCCGCCGAGGTGATCGCCGCGCTGGCGGCGGCGACCGGTCTGCCGCTACGGGAGGCCCGGGACCACTTCGAGGCGCAGGGGGCCCGCGACGCGTTGGTGGAGGCGTCGGGGATGCTGCGGACGGTGGCGCTGTCGCTGTACAAGATCGCCAACGACCTGCGTTGGATGTCGTCCGGCCCCCGGTGCGGCCTGGGCGAGCTGCACCTGCCCGACCTGCAGCCGGGCTCGTCGATCATGCCGGGCAAGGTCAACCCGGTGGTTCCCGAGGCGGTGTGCCAGGTGGTGGCCCAGGTGGTCGGGAACGACGCCGCCGTGGCGTTCGGGGGGTCGGCCGGCAACTTCGAGCTGAACGTGATGCTCCCGGTCATCGGGCGCAACCTCCTCGAGTCGATCCGGCTGCTCGGCTCGGTGTCCCGGGCGCTCGCCGACAAGTGCGTGGCCGGCATCGAGGCCGACGTCGAGCGGTGCCGCACCTACGCCTTGTCGTCACCGTCGATCGTGACGTCGCTCAACCCGTACATCGGCTACGAGCAGGCGGCGAAGGTCGTGAAGAAGGCGATCGCCGAGCAGAAGGACCTGCGGGCCGTCGTGCTCGAGCTGGGCCTGCTCGGCGAGGAGGAGCTGGACCGGGCGCTCGACGTGCTGGCGATGACGAGGGGCGGCATCGTCGGCTGAGGCGGGTAGCGTCCCGCTGTGCACCCGATCGAGCGGCTCCGCTTCGTCGCCCGCAGCACCGGAGCCCCGCCGGCAGAGCTGGCTTTCGAGGCCGCCGAGGCGCTCGCGTCGCTGGCCCGAGAGCCGCGGGCCCTCGTCCCGGCCTGCCGGCGCCTGCTCGAGGCGCAGCCCCACAACGCTCCTCTCTGGTGGGTCTCGGCGCACGTGCTGGCGGCGGTCGATCCGGAGGGGGTGGCGCAGGAGTGCGCCCGCAGGCTCCTCGGCGACCTGACCCCGCTCGAGCTCACCTACGCCCTGCCGGCGGGGGCTCGTGTGGCGATCGAGGCGGCGGCATCGGCGCTCGCCGGGCTCGCCGAGCGGCCGGATCTCGAGCTGCGCCTCGTCGGCGGACCGCTCGAGCTGCGCGCCGGCCTGGCAGAGCTGGCGGGGGGGATCGGGGGAGGCCCGCCCGGTGTCGGCCATCGACCGGACGAGGTGGAGGCGGCGCTCCTCGGCGCCGGTCTCGTCGTCGTCGAGGCCGAGGCGGCCTCGAGCCGTGAGATGCTCCTGCGCCCGGTCGGGGCCGACCTGGCACGGGCGGCGGCGGCGGCGGGCATCGCGCGGTGGGTCGTCGTGGGGACCGGTCGTGTGCTGCCGGAGCCACTGTTCGCTCGCTGCGTCGCCGGCTCCCCGGGTCTCGTGGTCGAGGTGGCACTCGCGACCCAGGTGGTGGGCCCGAACGGCCGGGTCGACCCCTCGGCGGGCCTCGACCCGGGCGACTGCCCGGTGCCCGGGTCGCTCAGCGTCGCGCCGCGACGCCGCTGAGGCGACGAGCTGCCCTGGCCGGGGCGGCAAGGGCGCGGAGCCGCCGCACGGCGAACGGCCAGAGTCCCTCGGGGAAGAACCGGACGATGGCAAGGAGCAGGCCGCCCTCCAGGAAGAGGCTGAGGGTCGGGTAGGTGGCGAGCTCGGTGCTGATGCCGTAGTAGATGGCGAGGGCGCCCACGACCGGGCCGAGGACGGAGCCCATCCCGCCGATGATGACCATGACGAGCGCCTCGATGGTCCAGGTCATGCCGAACATGTCGCTCGGGACGAAGTTGATCTGGGTGAGCGCGAAGAGCCCGCCGGCAAGACCGGTGAGCATGCCGCTCAGCACGAGGACGAGGAGCCGGTAGCGAACGACGTCGACCCCGAGGAGCTCGGCACCGAGCTCGCTCTCCCGCAAGGCGAGGAGCCGCAGGCCGAAGATGCTCCAGCGCAGGACGACCGTCACGGCGACGGCCAGGAAGGCGACGACGAGGCCGATCGAGTAGAGGGTGCCGAGCGTCGGCACGGCACCGACGGCGATCGAGATGCCCGAGGAGCCCCCTGCGAAGCCCCAGTTGTTCACCCACGCCTCGAGGGCGAGGCCGGCGGCGAGCGTGCCGACGGCGAAGTAGTCGCCGTGGAGGCGAAGGAGGGGAACGGCGAGGACCGCGCTGAGGACGCCCGCAGCTGCGCTTGCGACGAGCAGCCCGGGGAGCCAGGACCATCCGAGATGGTTCATGGCGAGCGCCATCGAGTACGCCCCGGTCCCGACGAAGGCGCCGACGCCGAGGGACATCTGCCCGCTCAGGCCACCGAGGATGTTCCACGCCTCGGCCAGGGCGACGTAGGCGAAGAGCGTGACGCCGACGTTCAGGAGCGCCGGCGAGAGGAGGCGCTCGGCGCCGAGCCCGACGACGGCGACGACGGCGAGCGCCCCGACGGCGACGGGGACCCGCCGTCGAGCGAGCGGATCGAGCTCGGCGGCGCCCGTCACGACGTGGGCCGTTGCCGTGGCCATCTCAGAGCGCCCCCCGCCCGAGCAGGCCGGTCGGTCGCACGACGAGCACGAGGAAGAAGAGGAGGTAGACGGTGAAGTCGCTGTAACCACCACCGAAGAGCCCGACCGAGAGCGCCTGGACGAGGCCGACGGCGAGGCCGGCGACGAGCGTGCCCGTGAGGTTGCCGACGCCGCCGACGACGACGACCGCCACGGCGATGAGCAGCAGCGAGGTGTCGCTGGTCGGTGTGAAGCTGCTCGCCACGCCGTAGAGCACGCCCGCGACCGCGGCGAGCGCCGCGGCGAGGGCGACCGCAACGGCGAACACCTGGCGCACGTCGATGCCCATGAGCTCGGCCGTCGCCGGGTCGCTCGCTGCCGCACGCAGGACCGAGCCGGCACGGGTCCTCGAGATCCCGAGGGCGAGGACGGCGGTGAGGGCGACGGCGACGGCCGTCGCCACGACGAGCACCGCCTCGAGGGTCGTCCCTCCGATGCGGATGCTCGCCGTGGCGAGCGAGCTCGACAGGCTCTGCCCGTTCGAGGTGAACCCAGAGGCGAAGGCGGCCTCGCCGAGCACGGCAAGGCCGAAGGTGCCGACGATGCCCGCCTCGGTTCCCTTGAGGAGCAGGTTGGTCAGGACCAGCCGCTGCAGGCCGTAGCCGAAGCAGGCCGCGACGACGACCACGACGGGCAGCGCTGCGAACGGTCCCAGGTGGACGAGCTGGGTGAGCTCGAGCGCACCGTAGGAGGCCCCGACGACGAGGACGCCGTGGGCCAGGTTGATGAGGCGGAGCACGCCGAAGACGAGCGAGAGGCCGAGCGCGACGAGGGCGTAGAGACCGCCCATCAAGAGCCCGTTCAGGATGGTCGTGGCGTTCATCGCCGTGCCCCTCGCCCGCCGCCGCGCCGGCCCTGGCCTACTTGAGCCCTGCCATCGGGCACTCCAGGTGCGCCCCGGCCACGGACGGGTAGACCTGGACGGCCTTCTTGCCCTGCCACTGGCCGACGGCGTAGTTGAGGACGGCCGTGTGGTTCTTCGCGAAGCGGACGTGGCCGACGACCAGCGTGGCGTTCGTGGCTCGGATGGCCGCGTTCACCTTGGCGGCGGCCGTCGTGCCCGCTGCGCTGATGGCGTTCAGGAGGACCTGGGCAGCGCCGTAGTCGGGGACGGCCGAGGCGAGGTCGACGAGGCCGAGCCGCTTGCCGAGCGTCGCCTCGACGTGGGCGGTCCCGGGATTCTTCCAGGCGGGTGACCAGGTGAGCTCCATACCGGTGCCCTCCGAGAGCGAGCCGAGCGCCTGGACCCAGCTCTGAGCGTTCGACGCCTTGGCGATGATCACCACCCGCGGCGCGAAGCCGAGCGCCTTCATCTGCTTGAGCAGTGTCACCCCCGCCGGCAGGATCATCTGGCCGACGACGATCTGAGCGCCCGCCGCCTTCGCCTTGGTGACGAACGAGGTGAAGTCGGTGGTGCTCACCGGGAAGGTGTAGTCACCGACGACCCGGTCGCCCGCCTTGGCAAGGGCGGCCAGGTAGAGCGGGCGCTGGAACACGCCGTCTTGCTCCGTGTCGGTGAACAGCGCCACCTTCTTGTTCGTCGAGCACAGGTTGACGTAGTGGGAGACCGCCACGGCCTGGTCTTGCTCCTTGAAGAACAGGTCCCATGCGTAGTTCCAGCCCGCCTTGTTGCCAGCGGCGAAGGCATCGACGGGGCTGTTCGTCGTGACGAACGGGACGCGCAGCACTTCGGCGGCGAGCGCCTCGGGGATGGCGATGGGTGGCGTCGCCCCACCGAGGAGGGCGACGGCGCCGTCCTTCAGGACGAGGCTGCGTGCCTGCTGGCTGGCGGTCGTGGAGTCGCTGGCATTGTCCAGCACGACGAGATGGACGAGATGCCGCACGCCGTGCACCTTGAGGCCGCCGGCGGCGTTGACGTCGTTGACGGCCTGGGTGTAGCCGGCCTCCTGGTCGCTGCCGAGACCCCCGAGCGGCCCGGTGAGCGGCAGGCTCGCACCGATCGTGATGGTCGAGCCGGTCGCCCCGCTGACGCTCGGGACCGCGCCGACGGCCCCGAGCGCCGCCGCGCCGATCGACCCCGCCAACAGGAGTCGACCTGCTCTCCTCGTTCGTGCCATGGTTGTGACCTCACCTTCTTGCTTGCCGATCGGGATCGTCGGGCCGTCGCGCTCAGGAGCCGCCGTGCGAGGTCGCGACGACCTGTCCCGGGGGTGGCTCCGCCGGTGGGACTGCGCCGGCCCCGGGCGCTGCGAAGTAGCGGTCGGCCAGGAACGCCTCGTCGAGGAGCGGATCGGGCGATCCGGCATAGGTGACGCGACCGCGGTGGAGGACGTAGGCGCTGCCTGAGATGGCCAGGCTCCGATGCGTGTTCTGCTCGATCAGCAGGAGGGCGATGCCGTGGCGCTGCACCTCGAGGAGCGTCTCGTACAGGGAATCGACGATGGCCGGAGCGAGCCCCAGCGAGAGCTCGTCGCAGACGAGCAGGGACGGCTCGGCCATGAGGGCGCGACCGATGGCGAGCATCTGCTGCTCACCGCCGGACAGCATGCCGGCGCGTCGGCCGGCGAGCCGGCGAAGGGCCGGAAGGACCTCGAGGACCCAGTCGAGGCGATCGGCCCGCCGGGCCCTGCTGGCTCGCCGGGGAGAACCGAGGAGGAGGTTCTCGCGGACGGTGTGCTCGGAGAAGATGCGCCGACCTTCGGGGCTGTGCGCGATGCCGAGCCTGGCCCGCTCGTGGGCGGCGAGCGTCGTCACGGGGCGGTCGCGCCAGAGGATGCGTCCGGCGCGCGCCGGGACGTGGCCGCTGATGGCGCGGGCGAGCGTGGACTTTCCGGCGCCGTTCGCCCCGAGGACGCTGACGATCTGCCCCTCGCCGATCGCGCAGCTGACGTCCGAGAGGGCCACGAGCGAGCCGTAGCCGGCCGTGAGCCCGTCGATCGAGAGCAGAGGGGCGGCGCGTGGCGTCGGAGCCGGCGCCGCCGGCCGGGGAGCGCCTTCTGTGGTGGATCCGAGGTAGATCTTGCGCACGTGGGGGTCGGAAGCGACCTCGCCAGGGGTGCCGTCTGCGATCAGCCGCCCCCAGTCGAGCACGACCACCCGGTCGACGACCTCCTCGATGACGCGCTGCACGTGCTCGACGATGACGAGGCTGCGGCCGCTCGCGTGGATCGCGCGGATCAGCTCGATGGCCGCCGTCAGCTCCTTGCCGACGAGGCCGGCCGCGACCTCGTCGAGGAGCAGGGTGCGTGCCCCGCTCGCGAGCACTCGCCCGAGCTCGAGCCGCTTCAGGTCGAGCAGGCCGAGCTGCCCCGCCGGCGTGCGGGCGAGGGCGTCGAGCTGGCAGGCGGCGAGCACCTCGCCGACGGCGCCCTTCTGCGAGGATCGACGACCGGCTCGCGAGGCGGTTGCCGCCACGCGCAGGTTCTCCTCGACGGTCAGCGCCCGAAACGGGCAAGGGATCTGGTTCGCCAGGCCGACCCCGAGCCGGTTCACGTCGTGTGGCGGCAGCTGGCGGAGGGACCGGTCGCCGTAGCAGATGGTGCCGCTGCTCGGCTGGAGCACTCCGGCGACGAGCCGAAGCAGCGTCGACTTGCCGGCGCCGTTCGGTCCGATGACGCCGACCGCTTCGCCGGGCGCGACCGCGAGCGACAGATCGTCCGTGGCGACCACCCCGCCGAAGCGCCTGGTGACGTGCTCGAGGACGAGCGCCTCCGAGGTCGCCGGCGCCAAGGTGGCCAGGCGGTCGCCGCCCGTCACCCGTGCGTCCGCATCGCCGGTCGTGTGGAGACCCTCACGCGTGTCGCCCCCAACCACCGCGCCGTGCGCGGCACCCCCTACAGTCCCATATAACGGGATATAAGACCCTAAAATCAGGACCCATGCGCAGGGTACACAGTGGAGCCGCAGGCGTCCAGCCCTTGCTACGCCGAGTCGGTACCCTCGTCGTCGTGACCGGGATCGTCGAGCGGTACCTCTCCTTGGGCCTGGCCACCGGGCGCCATCTGCCGGGCCTTGTCGACGCCTACTACGGCCCGCCTTCCCTCGCCGAGCGGGCGGCGGCGGAGCCGCCGCGACGGCCGGCGGCACTGCTCGTCGAGGCGCGGTCGTTGCTGGCCGCCCTCGCTGCGGGCGAGCCGCTCGGGGTCGTCGAGGCCGCCGGCGAGCGCCCGGGTGACTCGCCCGACGAGCCGGCCTCCCGCCGCCGCTGGCTCCATGCGCAGCTGGTCGGGGTGGCGACCACCCTGCGCCGCCTCGCCGGAGAGCCGGTCGGCTACGCCGAGGAGGTCGAGGCCTGCTACGGGGTACGGCCGGCGCGCGTGCCGGAGGAGCGCTTCCTCGAGGCCCACCGGACGCTCGAGGAGGCGGTTCCGGGGACCGGCCCGCTCCCCGAGCGGCTGGTCGCCTGGCGGGAGGCCCAGGCGATCCCCGCCGACCGCCTCGAGCGGGTGATCGCCTCGCTCGCCGAGGACCTCCGCGCCCGGACCGACGCCCTGTGCGGCCTTCCCGACGGGGAGGCGATCGAGGTGGAGCTCGTGACCGGCCAGCCGTGGTCCGGGTTCAACTACTACCTCGGCGGCTGCCGCTCACGCATCGCCGTCAACGTCGACCTCCCGGTCCTCGCAACCTCGATCGCCCAGCTGGTGGCGCACGAGGCCTATCCGGGTCACCACACCGAGCACAGCCGGAAGGAGGTAGGCCTCGTCCGTGGCCGAAGGTTCCACGAGGAGTCCCTGTTCCTCGTCGGCACGCCCCAGTGCCTGCTCGCCGAGGGCCTCGCCGACCTGGGCCTCGAGGTGGTCGTCGGCCGCCGCCCGGAGCGGTTCACGGCCGATCACCTCCGCCCGCTCGGCATCGCCTACGACCCGGACGTCGTGGCGGCCGTGGCCGACGCGGGAGAGGCGCTGGCCGGGGTGCGGGCGAACGCCGCCTTCCGGCTCCACGAGGACGGTGCCGACCCGGCGACGGTCGCCGGCGAGGTGGCCCGGTTCGGCCTGCTGGCGAGCTCGAGAGCCGACAAGCTCGTCGCCTTCTTGACGGATCCGACCTGGCGTGCCTACACGACCTGCTACGTCGAGGGGCTCCCGCGGTGTCGGTCGTTCGTTGACGGTCGACCGGAGCGGTTCGCCCGTCTCGTGACCGAGCAGCTCGTGCCCGCGGACCTCGCGCCCTCGGACCTCGCGCCATGACGCCCGCCGGGTGGGGTGGGGCCCGCCGGGACGCGAGGCCCCGGCGATGACGTCGGTGCGCTCGAACGGGGGCGCCGCGGGGGCAGGGCGGGTCTCGTCGGCGCTCGTGCGGCTGCCCGAGGAGGACAACCCGCTCGCCTCGGTCATCGTCGTCGCCTGGCGGTCTGCGCCGTACGTCCTCGACTGCCTGGCGGCGGTCGCCCGGAGCGTGGAGGGGGTGGCCTACGAGGTGGTGCTCGTCCTGAACGAGCCGACGCCGGCGCTCGAGGCACGCGTGGCGACTCGGCTGCGGGGGGCGACGGTCGTGCGGACGCGGGCCAACGTGGGCTTCGGGGGAGCGGTCAACCTGGCGGCAAGCAGGGCGCGAGGCGAGCTCCTCGTGCTGCTGAACGACGATGCCGAGCCGCACCCGGGCTGGCTCGAGCACCTCGTCGACGGCGCCCTCCGGCGCCCGGGCGCGGCGGCCGTCGGGAGCAAGGTCCTGCTGCCGGACGGCACGATCCAGGAGGCCGGGTCGGTGGTGTGGTCGGACGGCTGGACGTTCACGGTCGGGCGGGGCCTTCCGGGGACGACGAAGCGGTTCGACTACGAGCGTCCGGTCGACTACTGCTCGGGCTGCTCCCTGCTCGTCCGCCGGCACGACTTCGAGGCGGTCGGCGGTCTCGACGACGCCTACTACCCGGCGTACTTCGAGGATGCCGACCTGTGCCTGAAGCTCGCCGCACGGGGGCGCCAGGTCTGGTTCCAGCCGCGCTCGGTGGTGACCCACCGGGAGTCGGCGAGCACGCGACCGGGCTATCGCCAGTTCCTGCTCGACCGCAACCACGAGCGTTTCGCCGCCCGGTGGGCGGGGGAGCTCGCGGGCCGCGAGCCGCGGGTCGTGGCCCACGAGCCGGCCGTCGAGCGCGCCGTGTGGCGAGCGCTCGGGCGACCGCTGCGGGTGCTCGTCATCGACGACCGGGTCCCCGAGCCGTCGATCGGATCGGGGTTCGCCCGCATGGCGGACGCCATCGACGAGCTCGTCGGGACGGGTCGATGCCATGTCAGCCTGCTCTGCTCGCTCGAAGGCGGCGAGGCTCGCAACGACCCGATGGCCGAGCGGGGCGTGGAGGTGATCGACGAGCCCATCGAGCGCCACCTGGCAGAGCAGGGGCTCAGCTACTCGCTCGTCGTCGTGTCCCGCCCGCACAACTACGTGCGGTTCGCTCCGGTGGTGCGCCGCCTCCTGCCCGGGGTCCCGGTGGTCTACGACGCCGAGGCGCTGTACCACCGGCGGATCGACCGCCAGGCGGCCCTCGTAGAGGACCCGGTCGAGCGCCGGGCGCTCGAGGCGGCAGCGGCGGCGGTGCGGGCGGACGAGACGGCGATCGCCGCGGACGCCGACCACGTGGTCTGCATCTCGGCCGACGAGGCCGCCTTCTTCGAGGCCGAGGCCCCGGGTCGGGTGGAGGTGAACGCCCCGTTCCTCGCCGGTCCGAGCCCGACGCCACAGGGGTTCGACGAGCGAGCCGACATCGGCTACGTGGCCGGCTGGTTCGCCGGTGGCACGTCGCCGAACGCCGACGGCCTCCTGTGGTTCGTCCGGCAGGTGCTCCCGCTCGTGCGCGCCCGGGCGGCCGGTGCCCGGTTGCTCGTGACCGGGGCCTCCCCGCCCCGTAACGTCGGCCGGCTTGCGGGCCCGGCGGTTCGCTTCGTCGGCGAGGTCGACGACCTCTCGGCCTTCTACGGCTCGGTGCGGGCCGTGATCGTGCCGTTGCGCTACGGGGCCGGCGTGAAGATCAAGACCGTCGAGGCGTTGCAGTTCGCCGTCCCGACCGTGGCGACGACCGTGGGTGCCGAGGGGGTGCCCCTCGAGGTGCCCGGTGCGCTCTCGGTCGAGGACGACCCTTCGCGCTTCGCCGACGCGCTGGCGCCGCTCCTCGCCGACGCCGCCGCCTGGCAGGACCAGCGCGACGCGCTGCTCGAGCAGCATCGACGGTGGCGCACCGCGGGACACGAGCCCTTCTGGTCGTCGCTGCTCGACCGGCTGGCCGTCCCGGTCCGCATCACCGACCCGCACCTCGGCCCCGCCTGAGGGCCCGCCAGCACCCTCGGCGCTTCCCGACGGGCGCAGGTCTCAGGGGCGGTCGTGGCGGTCGAGGAATGCCACGACCTCGCCGAGGTCCACCCCGGGATAGGGGTTGAACGAGATGGCGTCGGTCGGAAGCCCCGAGACGAAGTGGCTCCGGTCCCGCGCCGAGGCCCAGGTCACCCCGGCCCACCGAGCGGCCATGTCCGGTTCGGGCTCGCGGCAGCAGCGTGGGTCGGGGCAGCGAGAGCTACGACGCGCCGTCGTGTCGTTGCCCCGGAAGTAGCGCGCGTAGCGCTCGGGGGTCCCGACGGTGACGGCGTCGCGGCCCACGCCGTCGGCGCCGACGACGGTGATGCAGAGGAAGGTGCCCGCCGAGGTCGCCGTGTACTGGCTGCGAGGTGCGAAGGTCTCCTCGTCGTCGAACGAGGTCCGCGCACCCCACTGCCGGCAGAGGCGCTGGCCCTCGACGGTGCCGTCCGGATCGGCCGGCAGCGGGACGTCGTCGTTCTCGTAGGCCTTCCACACGACCCCCTCGGGGTCGGATCGGGTGAAGTGGACCGGGATGTCGAGGTGCCGGGTGATGAGGTTGGTCAGGCGGTGGGCTGCCATCTCGTAGGACAGGTAGAAGACGTCGCGCAGATCGTCGACGGCGAGGTCCCCGGTGAGCTTGGCGTGGGCGAGGAGGGGGACGGCCGCACGCTCGGGGGCGAGGAGCGCTCCGGCGAAGTAGTTGGCCTCGACGCGCTGGCGGACGTAGTCGGCGAAGTCCACCGGGTCGTGGTGGCCGAGCGCGAAGTGGCCGAGCGTCTGGGCCACGACGGACCGGGCGGTCCGAGGGGGCAGGTCGTTGCGCTGGGCGACGTAGATGACGCGGTTGCGCAGGTCGGTCACCGATCTCGTGGAGGCGGGAAGGTCTCCTGCCCGTGCGATGGAGAAGCCGAAGTGGGCGGCGAGCGAGGCGAGGGCGCGCTCGGACACCACGCCGCCGCCGTCCTCGCCGATGGCGCCGACGGCGTCCGCTGCGATGGCCTCGATGTCCGGGTAGTAGTTGTCGGCTCGGCGCATCTGCTCGCGCATGGCCACGTTGGCGGCCCTGGCGCCGTGCGTCTGGGGGGTGGCGAGGTCGCCGAGCTCCTTGACCTTGTCGAACAGGGCGACGAGGTGCTGGAGGACCACGTCGTCCACCCGGGCCGAGGGGCGGAGCAGCGGGAGCTGGAGCGCGACGTAGCGCGGGTCCTCCTGCATCCGCTGGAACGTGAGCTCGAGCATCGAGCGCCGGTCGGGGGGGCGGGGCTCGAGCAGGTCGCCCACGCGGCAGCCGAGCGCAGCGGCCAGCTGGTTCACCGTCGAGAGCCGTGGCTCGCGCCGTCCGTTCTCGAGCTGGGAGAGATACGAGGCTGGCCGTCCGACGGCCTCCCCGAGGCGCTCGAGGGTCATCCCGGCGCGGCGTCGATGATGGCGGAGGCGGTGCCCGAACACCGACGGGTCGATCGACCCGTCCGATCCGAGTGCCGTCAGCTCGTTCACCTTCTTCGAAGGGTACTTCTCCGAGGGCTGCAGCGGCACGGCGCTTCCGCGCTCCGGCCGCGGCCGGGGAGGGGCCGGGGCCGACCCTTCGGCCGCAGCCCTCCCCGGGTTGGCCGTGGCGCCGGCACCCCCCGTACGCGACGGGGGGTGCGCGGCTGCTCGCTCAGAACTGCTCCTGCTCGGTCGAGCCGGCGAGGGCCAAGGTCGACGCGCGGCCCTGGGCGAGCACCGACAGGAGGTCGTCGAACCAGCCGGCGCCCACCTCGCGCTGATGGCGGGTCGCGCTGTAGCCGTCGCCTTCGAGCGCCATCTCGTGCTGCTGGAGCTCCACGTAGGCCGACATGCCTCGCTCGGCATAGCCGTGGGCAAGCTCGAACGCCGAGGCGTTGAGGGCATGCCAGCCGGCGAGGGTGACGAACTGGAACCGGTAGCCCATGGCGGCCAGCTCCTTTTGGAATCGGGCGATCGAGGCGTCGTCGAGGTGGCGTCGCCAGTTGAACGACGGCGAGCAGTTGTAGGCGAGCAGGAGGTCCGGGTGCTCGGCCTTCACGGACTCGGCGAAGCGTCGGGCCTCCTCGAGGCTGGGGGTGGACGTCTCGCACCAGAGAAGGTCGGCGTAGGGGGCATAGGAGAGCCCGCGCGCGACCGCCGCGTCGAGGCCGGGGTGGACGACGTAGTAGCCCTCGTCGGTGCGCTCGCCGGTGCAGAAGCGCCGATCCTGCTCGTCGACATCGCTCGTGAGCAGGGCGGCCCCGAGGGCGTCGGTGCGAGCGACGACGAGGGTGGGGACGTCGGCGACGTCGGCGGCGAGGCGGGCGGCTGCGAGCGTTCGGAGGTGCTGGCTCGTCGGGACAAGGACCTTGCCGCCCATGTGGCCGCACTTCTTCGCCGAGGCCAGCTGATCCTCGAAGTGGACGCCTGCGGCGCCCGCCTCGATGAGGGAGCGCATCAGCTCGTAGGCGTTGAGCGGGCCACCGAAGCCGGCCTCGGCGTCGGCGACGATCGGCGCCATCCAATGGCGTGTGACGGGCTCGCTGCCTCGCTCGGCCCACTCGATCTGGTCGGCCCGCCGGAGCGCGTTGTTGATCCTGCGCACCACTGCAGGGACGCTGTTCGACGGGTACAGGCTCTGGTCCGGGTAGACCTGCTCGGACAGGTTGGCATCGGCCGCCACCTGCCAGCCGGAGAGGTAGACCGCCTCCAGGCCGGCCCTGACCATCTCGACGGCCTGCGCCCCCGTCATGGCGCCAAGGGCGGCCACGTAGTCACGGGCTCGAAGCAGCTCCCAGAGCCGTTCGGCGCCCTGACGGGCGAGGGAGTGCTCGACGTGAACGGACCCACGAAGTCGCAGGACGTCGTCGGCCCGGTACGGACGGACGATGCGCGCCCAGCGAGGGTCGGTGCGCCAGGTCGCCTCGAGGTCGGCCGTGGTGGTGCCAGCGGATGGGTTCATGGGTACCTGCCTCTCGGTCGGAGCGGTCGGTGGTGCGGCGCGACGAAGGGTGGAAGGAGGGGTCGGGGTCGGTCAGTCGAGCTCGGCATAGGCCGGGACGGTGAGGAACTCGACGAACTCCTCGCTGAGGGCGACCTCCTCGAACACGTGGCGGGCGACGGAGCGGCGGAGGCCTGCGGTGGTGTCGAGGCCCGCCGGGTCCACGAGGGCGTCGGCGGCGGCACGGACGAGGGCGGCGTCGACGACGGAGCCGTCCTCGAGCCGCACCCCGTGGTGGATCCACTGCCAAAGCTGCGAGCGGCAGATCTCGGCGGTCGCCGCGTCCTCCATCAGGTCGTCGATCGAGGCGGCACCGACGCCGGCGAGCCAGGCCTCGAGGTAGCGGATGCCGACGGACACGTTGCGCTCCAGGCCCGCCCGGGTCTGCCGACCGGGCGTCTGGTCGACGGCGAGGAGGTCGGAGGCGGTGACGAGGACGTCGTCGCGAAGCTGGCCGAGCTGGTTGGGTCGTCCGGCGAGCACGGCGTCGAACTCGGCCCGAGCGGTGGCGACGAGGTCGGGGTGGGCGACCCAGGTCCCGTCGAAGCCGTCCAGGGCCTCGCGCCGCTTGTCGGCCGCCACCTGGCGCAGGGCGGATGCCGTCACCTCCGGCTTGCGGCGGTTGGGGATGAAGGCGGCCATGCCGCCGATGGCGTGGGCGCCGCGGCGGTGGCAGGTGGCGACGAGCAGGTCGGTGTAGGCGCGCATGAACGGCACGGTCATCGTGACGGCGGAGCGATCCGGGAGGAGGAAGCGGCGGTCGTGCCCGAGCTTCTTCACGATCGAGAAGATGTAGTCCCAGCGCCCGGCGTTGAGCCCGCAGATGCGATCGCGTAGCTCGTAGAGGATCTCGTCCATCTCGAAGGCGGCGAGGATCGTCTCGATGAGCACCGTGACCCGCACGGTCCCACGGGGGAGGCCGAGCAGCTCTTCGATCGCCGACAGGACCTCCTCCCACAGTCGCGCCTCGAGGTGGCCCTCGAGCTTTGGCAGGTACAGGTAGGGCCCAGAGCCCCGTTCGACAAGCGCGGCGGCGTTGTGGGCGAGGTGGCAACCGACGTCGAACAGGCTCCCCGAGAGGGCGTGACCACCGACACGCACGTGGCGCTCCTCGAGATGCCACCCGCGCGGTCGGACGAGCAGCACGGCCGCGCCGGCGGCCATCTCGTAACGCCGCTCGGGCGTCTCGTGTGCCAGGCGGAGCCGGCAGGCGTCCTGCAGGTTGACCTGTCCCTCGAGGAGGTTGCTCCAGGTGGGCGCCGTGGCGTCCTCGAAGTCCGCCATGAAGGCCGACGCCCCCGAGTTGAAGGCGTTGATCATCATCTTGCGATCGACCGGGCCGGTGATCTCCACCCGCCGGTCGACGAGGTCGACAGGGGCAGGTGCCACGAGCCACCCGGTCGATCGCTGGTTGGCGGTGGCGCGCGCGAACCCGGGGAGCTCGCCGGCGCGAAGGGTCCGTTGCCGGCGGGCCCGATCGGCGAGGAGATCGTTGCGCCGGCCGCCAAAGCGCGCGTCGAGCTCGGCGAGCAGCTCGACCACCGCCGGGGTGAGCACCCGAGCTGCGAGCGGATGGTCGGCAACGGTCATCGGGACTGCTTGGCCCGTCGTCGTCATCCGTCTCCCCCTCCGTCGTCGGGCATCCGCCCAGCCGTTGCCCGTGTGATCTCAAGCTAGACAACTTCTCATGATTTTGCACCGGACAAGTTGGAATGACTTGGCGACAATAGAAAGATCGACGATTCTTCTACCTCTCGGCCGGGGCGGGTGACGGGGCCCGACCGGGCCGCTCGGTCCGGGGTGGGCCCTTCGCCCCTGTTGCGGGGCGGCGCCGCTTCCTAGGGTCGGCGCGATGGACGGCGCGGGGCGCGTAGCGACCGCCCGCAGCGTGCACGGACGGCCGAACGAGCGATGGGGGAGCGTGTGCCATGTCGAGCAGGGAGATCGGGCCGTTCTCGCCGGCCCCAGAGGAGCTGGGTGCGAGGTTGCTGTCGGACGAGGAGTTCGCGGCCGCCCTCGCTCGCCTGGAGGCGGGCGAGGAGTGCTTCCGCTCTGCGGTGATGCGACGGCGCTTCGGCGAGACGATCGTCGAGCGGCTCTGGGGCGAGCACGAGCAGCCCGTCGAGCCGGACTGACGGCAGGGCCAGCGAGGGGAGGAGGACGGAGACGGTGGCACACAGCGAAGGGCAGGGCGAGCGCGGCACGGGCACCGTGGTGGTGGTCGGCGGGGGGCTCATGGGGAGCGGGATCGCCCATGCCTTCCTTGTCGCCGGCCGGCGGGTCGAGCTGCTCGAGGTCGACGCGTCGGTGGCAGCGGCGAGCCGCGCCCGGATCCGCCAGCACCTCGAGGAGTCGGCGCGGCGTGGCCGGCTCGAGGAAGGCGTCGAGCGGGCGATGTCACGCCTCGAGGTCCACAAGAGCGGGGACGCCCTGGCCGCCGCCGAGGACGTCGCGGTGGCGATCGAGGCGGTGCCGGAGATGGTCCGGCTCAAACTCGAGGTCCTCGCCCTCTTGGAGCGCGTCGTCCCGGAGGAGGCGCTGCTGGCGACC
Source organism: Actinomycetes bacterium (assembly GCA_021809425.1). GTDB lineage: Bacteria > Actinomycetota > Acidimicrobiia > Acidimicrobiales > Bog-793 > JAKBAA01. Next base: position 16,962 of record JAKBAA010000033.1, read on the forward strand.
AACACGAGCAGCATCGCCATCGGCGAGCTCGCGGCTGGCCTCGCCCGTCCGGGCCGCTTCGTCGGCCTCCACTTCTTCAATCCCGTGCCCGCGAGCCTGCTCGTCGAGATCGTGGTGGGCGCCACCACCACCCCGGCCACCGTGGAGCGGGCAAGGTCCCTCGTCGAGCCCCTCGGCAAGCAGGCCATCGTGGTGCGGGACTCGCCAGGGTTCGCCACGAGCCGGCTCGGGGTGCTCCTCGGCCTCGAGGCGATCCGGATGCTCGAGGAGCAGGTTGCCACGCCCGAGGACATCGACCGGGCGATGACGCTCGGCTACAAGCACCCGGTCGGGCCGCTCCACTTGACCGACCTCGTCGGCCTCGACGTGCGCCTCGCCGTCGCCGACTACCTCCGCCCCCTCCTCGGCGAGCGCTTCGAGGCACCGAGCCTGCTCCGGGAGAAGGTGGCGCGAGGCGAGCTCGGCCGCAAGTGCCACCGCGGGTTCTTCTCCTATCCCGAGCCGTAGCCCGAGCCCCGGACGGCCTACCGGCGTCGGTGGACCCCGAGGCAGCACTGCTTGAGCTTGCGCCCGCTCCCGCACGGGCAGGGGTCGTTGCGCCTGGCCAGACGCCACGGTGCCTCCGCCGCGCGCTCGGCGCTGGCCAGCTCGCCCATGATGGCGGCCAAGGGCCGTCCCCGTCGGAGGAGGTGGGCCATCTGCTCCAGGTAGGGGGTGGCGTGGATGAAGAAGCGGAGGTAGCCGAGGCACAGGTAGTTGTGGCCAGGCTCCCCGTCAGGCGCTGTGGCAAACCGGTCCTTGGGACAGCCGCCCTGGCAGAGGCGCCTGACCGGGCAGTCCCGGCAGGTCGCCGTCAGCCCGCTGGACTTGGCGGCCCCGAAGCCCGCCTGCTCGGGGGACGCGAGGGGGGCGGCGAGGCCGTGTTGGCCCACGTCCCCGAGACGGTGGGCGGGATCGACGAAGTGGTCGCAGGCGTAGACCCCCCCGTCGTGCTCGAGGGCGAGGGCCCGACCACAGGTCTCCGCCATGGTGCACAGCGACGCCTGCCCGCCCGAGAGGACCGAGAGGGACTCGAGGAAGACCTGGACCCCGATCCGGTCGACATCGTGGCGGACCCACTCGTCGAACACAGTGCACAGGAAGGCGCCCATGGCCTCGGGGGGGACCGAGCGGTCGGAGACGGCTCCGGAGGGTTGTCGCTGCACGACCGGGAGGAGCTGGAGCCAACGGATCCGCTCGCCGAGGAAGAACCGGTAGACCTCACGGGGATGGTGCACGTTGACGGCGTTCAGGGTGCAGAGCACGTCGGGGTCGATCCCGTGCTCGCGGAGCAGCCGGTAGCCCCGCATCGCCCGGGCGTGGGTGGCCCCCCCGTGCCGGTCGGGCCGGGAGGCGTCGTGGAGGGCGGCCGGGCCGTCGATCGAGATCCCCACGGCGAAGTGGTGCTCGGCCAGGAAGGCGCACCAGTCGTCGTCGAGCAGGGTCCCGTTGGTCTGGAGGCTGTTGAGACAGGACCAGCCCTTGGGGAGGTGGTAGCGCTGGAGCTCGAGGGCCTTGTGGTAGAAGTGCCGGCCCGCCAGCGTGGGCTCACCGCCGTGCCACACGAAGTGGACGGTCGGGCCGGGGGCCGCCTCGATGAAGGAGCGGACGTAGGCCTCCAGGGTCTCGTCGCGCATCCGGTACCGCTCGCCGGCCGGGAACAGGTCGGTCGTTCCGAGGTAGTAGCAGTAGGCGCAGTCGAGGTTGCAGATCGGTCCGGTCGGCTTGGCCATGACGACGAACGGCTCGGCGCTCGTCACCTGAGGCCCCCGACGGTGGTCCCCTCCGCACTCGGCCGGACCGAGGTGCCAACGCCAACGCCCACGCTCGTGGCCGCGGCCCTCAGGCCCGGAGCACGACGGCGATGCCCTGCCCGACCCCGATGCACATGGCGGCGAGGCCCCATCCCCCGCCGCGGTGGCGGAGCTGCCAGGCGAGGCTCGCCACGAGGCGCGCCCCCGAGCAGCCGAGCGGGTGACCGAGGGCGATGGCACCCCCGAGCGGGTTGAGCGTGCGCGGATCGAGCTCGGTCCACTCGGCGAGGCAGGCGAGGCTCTGCGCGGCGAAGGCCTCGTTGAGCTCGACCACCGCCAGGTCCTGCCAGCCGATGCCTGCCCGCTCGAGCGCCCGTCGGGCGGCGGCGACCGGTCCGAGGCCGTAGAGCTGGGGCTCGATGGCGGTGACCGCGCTCGACACGAGCTGGGCGAGCGGCTCCACCCCGAGCTCGGCCACGGCCGGCTCGCTGGCGAGGAGGAGCGCGGCGGCGCCGTCGCTGAGGGGGGAGGCGTTGCCGGCCGTGACCGTGCCGTTCGGTCGGAACGACGGCCGAAGGCCGGCGAGACGCTCGAGGGAGGTGTCGGCCCGGATCGCCTCGTCGCGGCCCATCGCCACGCCCTCGACCGGCACGATCTCGTCGGCAAAGGCGCCCTTCTCCCAGGCGGCGGCGGCCTTCTCGTGGCTTGCCACGGCGAAGGCATCCTGCGCCTGGCGCGTGATCGCGTAGCGGTCCGCCAGGATCTCGGCCCCCTCGCCGAGGGAGACGGTCCACTCGGCGGGCATCTTCGGGTTGACCATCCTCCAGCCGAGGGTCGAGGAGAAGAGGGTGCCGTTCGTCTGCGGGTAGGCCCGCTCGGGCTTCGCGAGGACGTAGGGGGCGCGCGACATCGACTCCACCCCGCCCGCCACGGCGAGGTCGCTGTCGCCGACGGCGATCGCCCGTGCCGCCTGGATGAGGGCGTCCATGCCAGATCCGCACAGGCGATTGGTCGTGGCGCCCGGGACCGTCGTCGGCAGGCCGGCGAGCAGGACGGCCATGCGCGCCACGTTCCGGTTGTCCTCGCCGGCGCCGTTGGCATCCCCGAAGACGACGTCGTCGATGCGGCGCGGGTCGAGCGAGGCCGTCCGTCGCACGACGGCTCCGAGCGCGGCGGCGGCGAGATCGTCCGGTCGGATCCCGGCGAGCGCGCCGCCGGCCTTGCCGATGGGCGTGCGAACGGCGTCGACGAGGTAGCTCCGCCGCAGCGGCTCAGGCATCCGTCCGTCCCGTCCAGACGGGGGGGCGCTTCTCGGCGAAGGCCAGGGCACCCTCCCGCGCGTCGGGCGAACGGGTCACGATGGCCGCCGCCTCGTCGTTGAGCTGCCAGGCCGAGGCCTCGTCGGTGTCTGCTGCCGCCCGCATGACCGCCTTCGAGGTCTGCACGGCGAGCGGCGCGTTGGCGGCGATCACCTCGGCCAGGCCAAGGGCGCTCGAGAGGAGCTCCCCGGCCGGCACCACGCGGTTGACGATCCCTAGGGCGCGCGCTCGCTGGGCGTCCATCGGCTCCCCGGTGAGGGCGAGCTCGAGCGCCACCGCGAGGGGGAGCCGCTTCGGCAGCCGCACGAGACCGCCGGCGGAGGCGAGCAGGCCCCGCGTGACCTCCGGGATCCCGAAGACCGCATGGTCGGCGGCCACGGCCAGGTCGCAGCTCAGCACCACCTCGAACCCGCCGGCCACGGCGGCGCCGTTGACGGCGGCGATGAGGGGCTTCGGGAAGCGGCGCCGGGTGATGCCGGCGAACCCGCCGGAGACGGCGGAGATGGCGGGCATCGCGCCGTCGGTGAACGCCTTCAGGTCCATGCCGGCGCAGAAGGCCCGGTCGCCGGCGCCGGTCACGACGACGACGGCGACCCCGGCGTCCTCGGCGAGCTCGTCGAGGGCCCGGGCGATCCCTTGCGAGACGGCGACGTTGATGGCATTGCGTTGCTCGGGGCGGTTGATCGTGAGGATCTCGACGTTGCCTCGCCGCTCACGCAGCACGGCGTCCTTGGTCATGGTCGCTCCCTCCTGCTCGTGCGCCGGAGCGCCCTATGGTTGCCCGTCGGCTCCGGCCGGGGACGGGGAGCCTGGTTGCGGCCAGCCCCGGCGGAGGACGTGCCGCTGCAGCTTCCCCGAGGGGGTGCGGGGGAGGGCGGCGACGAACGTGACACTGCGCGGCACCATATAGGCCACCAGGTGGTCCCGCACGAGCTGCAGCAAGGACCGTTCGAGGTCCTCGGAGGGCGCCTGGCCCGGTGCGAGCACGGCGAAGGCACGAAGGCGCGAGGCGCCGATCCCGTCCGGCAGGGCGACGACGGCGACGTCCTCGACCGCCGGATGCCCGGCGAGGACGGCCTCGATCTCCATCGGGGCCACCGAGATGCCCCCGACCATCTCGAGGTCGTCGCTCCGGCCATGGTGGTGCACGAGGCCGTCGCCGTCCACGATGACCCGGTCGCCCGTGCAGAGCCAGTCGCCGGAGAGGATCCGTTCGCTCTCCTCCGGCCGGTTGTGGTAGCCGACCATGAGGGTCGGTCCTTGGACCCACAAGGTGCCCATCTCGCCGGGCTCGACGAGCTCGCGACGCTCGTCGCGCACGCCGAGCGTGTAGCCCGGCATGGCGCGCCCGAAGGTGCCCGGGGTGCAGTCGCGAAGGGTGTTGGCGACGAACAGGTGCCCCACCTCGGTCGAGCCGAGCCCGTTCAGGATGGTCGCGCCGAGGAAGTCGGCCGCGTGCTCCTGGATCGCCGGCGCCAGGGCCTCTCCGGCGGAGAGGCAGGCGCGCAGCGACCGGAACGGCGAGGCTTCTCCCTCGGTGACGAGGACGGCGTAGAAGGTCGGGACCGCGAAGAGCACGGTCGGGCGCGCACGCGCCATGAGCTCGGAGACCGCCGCGACGGTCGGCAGCGCCCGTTGCAGGACGGCGCCGACGCCGGTCGAGAGCACGCAGAGCACGCTGTTGCCGAGCCCGTACGAGAAGTAGGCGCGCGAGACCGAGAAGAACACGTCGTCGGGGGTCGGCTCGAGGATCGTCCGGATGACCTCGGCGTGGTGGGCGACGTCGGAGTGCCGGTGCAGGACGAGCTTCGGGGTCCCGGTCGTCCCCGAGGTGTACTGGCCGTAGAGGAGGGCGTTCTCCGGCAGCGCTGCTGCCGGGGTGGCCGGCTGCCGGGGGCCCCGCGCCTCGAGCTCGCTCGCGGTCAGCACGGAGAGCCCGGGGAAGTGGGGGACGAGCTCGTCCTCGCAGACGACGAGGGTCGGACGGGCGTCGGCCGTCATGAAGGCGTAGTCGTGCGCCGTCAGTCGTGGGTTGACCGGCACGGGAACGGCGCCGAGGCGGGCCGCACCGAGGAAGGCCAGCACGAAGGCGATCCGGTCGTGGGTCGCCACGAGCACCGGTCGCTCGGGGCGTGCGCCCCGTTCGGCGAGCAAGGTGGCGGACGACGCGATGGCGGCGTGGAGCTCCTCGTAGCTCCACGGCCGGCCGTCGTCCAGGTAGGCGCGCCGGTCCATCCAGCCGGACTGGCGAGCCAGATCCTCGAGCCAGGCCGTCACGTTGTGCGCGCTCGTGCGCACGCCGGTCGGGCCCGGTCGCCGGGGACCGAGCGCCGTGCCGAGCGGCCCGGCCTCGGCCTCGGCGAGTCGTCGTGCTGCCTGCGTGTCTGCGGACACGGCCTCCTCCCCTCCTGGTGGCCCGATCGAGCTGGTGGGCGTCGCTAGCGGCCCTGCCACGCGGGCGGTCGCTTCGCGTTGAAGGCCGCGTGGAACTCCGCGTGGTCGGCGCTCTTCATGAGCAGGGCCTGGGTCATCGCTTCCAGCTCGATGGCCGCCGAGAGGGGCATGTCGAGCTCGCGGGAGAGCAGCGCCTTGGTCTGGGCGTAGGCGAACGAGGGCCCGGTCGCAAGCCGCTGGGCGAGGGCGTCGGCCTTGGTGTCGAGCTCGTCGTCGGCGACGAGCTCCGAGACGAGGCCGTACCGGTCGGCGGTCGCTGCGTCGATCGTGTCGCCGAGCATCAGCAGCTGCGTGGCCCGACCGAAGCCGACGATGCGGGGCAGCAGGTAGGCCGAGCCCATGTCGGCACCGGCCAGGCCGACCTTGGTGAACAGGAAGGCGAACCGGGCCGAGCGCGTGAGCAGCCGGAAGTCCGAGGCGAGGGCGATCACCGAGCCGGCTCCGGCGGCGATCCCGTGGATGGCGGCGATGATCGGCACCGGGCACTCCCGCATGGCCTTCACCACCTCCCCGGTCATCCGTGTGAAGTCGAGCAGCTCGTCCGGGCGCATCTTGAGGAGCTCGCCGATGATCTCGTTCACGTCGCCGCCGGAGCAGAACGCCTTGCCTTCGCCGCGGATGACCAGCGCCCGGACGTCGTCCCGTTGGGGGAGCTCGCGCAGCAGGTCGCGCAGGTCCGCGTAGCTCTGGAACGTCAGGGCGTTCAGCTTGTCCGGTCGGTTCAAGGTGAGCGTGGCGATCCGGTCGGCAACCTTCAGGTCGAAGTGCTGCCAGTCGGACGTGGGGCTGACCGAACCACGGAAGGGGCTCATCGGCGGATCTCCTCGGGGGAAGTGTGGCGCATGCGGATGGGGTTGACGTGGGGCGCTGCGGCCACGGCCGCCGGGGAGGCGGGGCCGCCATGGCGGGCGGGACCCGCCCCGGTCCTCACGGGCGCAGCCCCCGGGCGATGATCGTGCGCTGGACCTCCGAGGCGCCCTCGTAGATGCGGGTGGCGCGCACGTCCCGGTAGAGGTGCTCGAGCACGTGTCCTTGCACGAGGCCGCGAGCGCCGTGGAGCTGGAGGGCCCGGTCGACGACCCGCTGGGCGGTCTCGGTGGCGAAGAGCTTGGCCATGGCCGAACGGCGTGTCACCTCTGCTCGTTCGGCGCCGGCGTCGTAGGCGGCGGCGGCGGCGACGACGAGGAGGCGGGCAGCCTCGAGCTCGGTGGCCATGTCGGCGAGCAGGTGCGCCACCGCCTCCTGGTCCGCAAGGGGACCCCCGAAGGCGTGGCGCTGCGCCGTGTACGAGAGGGCCGCTTCCAGGGCCGCCTGGCCCATGCCGACGGCGAATGCACCGACGCTCGGCCGGAAGAGGTCGAGGGTGGACATGGCGACGCGAAAGCCACGGTCGACCTCTCCGAGGACGTCCGCCTCGCCGACCTCGACGCCGTCGAGGACGAGCCGCCCGATGGGATGGGGTGAGAGCAGCTCGAGGGGCTCGCCGCGCAGGCCGGAACGCGCTGCAGGGAGCGCGAAGGCGGTCACGCCCCGGGCACCAGTGCCCGGGGTGGTCCGGGCGAAGATCGTGTAGACGTCGGCGTCCGGGGCGTTCGAGATCCACAGCTTCTCGCCGAACAGGCGCCAGCGGTCGCCGGCGCGCTCGGCCCGGAGCGAGAGGGCGGCGGCGTCGGAGCCGGCGCCCGGCTCGCTCAGGGCGAAGGCGGCCACGGCCTCGCCGCGGGCGATGGCGGGGATCCACCGCTGGACGGTCGCCTCGCCACCGTGCTGCAGGATCGGGTAGCCCCCGAGCCCCTGCAGCGCGAGCGCCGTCTCGGCCTCGGTGGACACCCTCGCCAGGCCTTCGCGAAGGCAGCACAGCTCCGTGGCCGTCGCCTGCCCCTGGGGGCGGCCGGTCGCGGCGCCCGGGTAGAGCGCCTCGAGGAGGCCGTGACGCGCCATCGCCAGGAGGAGCGGGCGGTTGACTCGGCCTCGGGTGCCCGTGCCGGCGACGTCGAGCAGCTCGGAGGCGGCGAGCGCCCTGATCTCCTCGACGCGTGCCCGGCGCAGCCCGTCGTCGCGGTGGGTCGCGCCTGCGGGCGAGACCGTCGCGTCCGAGACGGCCATCGCCCTAGCCGACCATCGTCAGGCCGCCGCTCACGCTGATCACCTGGCCGGTCACGTACGAGGCGCGCTCGGACGCGAGGTAGGTGACGACGTCGGCGATCTCCTCAGGCTGGCCGAAGCGCCGCAGCGGGATGGCCCGGAGCAGGGCGTCCTGGATCTTCTGCGGCTGGGCATGCAGGAGCGGCGTCTCCGTGGGGCCCGGCGCGACGCAGTTGACGTGCACGGCGTGACGCGCCATCTCGCGCGCCAGGGACTTGGTGAAGGAGATGACCCCGCCCTTTGCGCTCGCGTAGGCGGTCTCCCCGAGGCTGCCGACGCGACCGGCGTCGCTCGAGATGTTCACGACGCGCCCGGGCCGACCTTCCGCTACAAGGGGCGCCAGGTACGACCGGCAGATCCAGATGGGCCCGAGGAGGTTGAGGGCGATGACGTTCTCGATGAAGTCCGGCTCGTTCTCGAGGAAGGGCTGCCCGGCGTTCCAGCCGGCCCCGTTGACGATGACGTCGACGAGGCCGAGCGCGCGCTCCGTCGCACGCTGCAGGGCCTCGATGCTCGCTCGGCTGCGGACGTCGACGGAGAAGGCTTCGGCCTTGCCCCCTCGGGCTGCGACCTGCTCGGCCGTCGTGGTGGCGGCGTCCAGGTTGATGTCGGCAACGGCCACGGTGGCGCCGGCCTCGGCGAGGGTAAGCGCCACCGCCCGACCGATGCCCGAAGCCGCACCGGTCACCACCGCCGTCCTGCCCTCCAGGCTGATGCGCACGTCCCACCTCCGACGCCGGCGTCCACGGTGACAAAATGAACACTCACTCACATGGACTGAATACTCGTTCAGTAGCGAAGCTAGGCCGGAATCTGTTGTCCGTCAAGGTCATGGTCGTACGACGGCACCGGAGTAGGATGGCGGTTCGATGGGAATGAGCGGCTGTTCAACAAAAGAGCGGGGAGGTCGATGGAGCGCGACGCGACCGGGATGACGGTAGGGCCGGAGGCGATCCGGGCAGCTCGCACGTCGTGGCGGCGGCGCCAGATCGTGGATGCGGCGACCCGCCTCATGGGGGAGCAGGGCTACCACGACATGTCGGTGAGCGCGCTGGCGCGCGAGGCCGGCATCAGCGTCGGCACCGTCTACCAGTACCTGGACAACAAGGAGAGCATCCTCCTCGCCGTCCTGGAGGATGTCCTCGACACCTATGCGGCCGAGGTCCCGGCCGCGATGGTCGGCCTGGTGGACCCGGTCGAGCGCCTTGCCGCCGGCTTCCTCGCTTATCTCGACGTCGTCGACGGCCGCCGGGCGGCCGCCGTCCTCGCGTATCGAGAGAGCCACTCGCTCAGCCGAGCGGCGCTGCAGCGGGTCATCGCGCTCGAGGTAGCCACGACCGGCCTGCTCGTGGCCGAGCTCCGTGCCGGGAGCGCGACGGGCGCGCTGCGGGCGCACGACGCCGAGCTCGTCGGGTGGAACCTCACGATGCTCGCCCACATGTGGGCGCTCAAGCATCGACACCTCGGGGCGTACCGGGACGTGGGCGTCTACGGGAGGGCACAGCTGTCGACCGTCCTCTGCGGGCTGCTGGCCGACGCCGCGCGCGAGCGCTATGGCTCCTTCCTGGAGCCGACGGGCGCGCTGCCGGCCCAGGCAGCCCGACGCGGCGGGGGGTCGCCGTGACGGCCCGGTGCGCGCTCGTCACGGGGGCGTCCCGAGGCATCGGAGCGGCCATCTCCCGCCGGTTGGCGGCCGAGGGATTCGAGCTGACGCTGACGGCTCGCAACGAGGGGCCGCTCGCGGCCCTGGGGGAGGAGCTGGCCGCCGCCGGGGCGCGGGTGCACACGGTGACGGCAGACCTGTCGAGCGAGGACGCGGTCGAGCGGGTCGCCGCTGCCCACCTGGAGCGGCAGCCGCGCCTGCACCTGCTCGTGCTGAATGCCGGGATGGCCCTCGCCGGACCGGTCGCGGACTTCCCGCTGCGCCGCCTCGACCGGATGGTCGCGGTCAACGTGCGGGCGCCGCTCCGCCTCGTCCAGGTGTGCCTGCCGGCCCTCCGGGCGGCAGCGGGCGAGGATCCGGAGCGTGGCACTCGCGTGGTCGCGCTCGCATCGATGTCCGGCGTCGTGGCCGAGCCGCAGCTCGGTCCCTACGGCGCGACGAAGGCGGCGCTCATCTCGCTGTGCGAGGCGATCTCGGTCGAGGAATCGGGGAACGGCGTCAACGCCACGGCGCTGTCGCCCGGCTTCGTCGACACCGACATGGGCGCCTGGGCGACCGACCACATCGACCGGTCGTCGATGCTCGCCGCAGAGGACGTCGCCGAGCTCGTGGTCGCGCTGACCCACCTGACGGCGCGGGCGGTGGTGCCGAACCTCGTGGTCTCCCGCGCCGGTGACCAGCTCTGGCGGGCCTGAGGGGGGCGCCGAGCAGGCCCCACGGGCCGTGGGGGCGACGAGCACGCGCCGCAGGTTCGCCGCGGGCCGCAACGGCGCGCCACTTAACATGTCCCATATGTCGGAAAGCGTGTCCAAGCATGACCGTTCGACGTCCGGCCGGAACGCGACGGCGGACCGGGCGGTCGAGATCCTCCTCCTGTTCGACGACGACCACCCGACCCTGGCGGCCGGCGACGTGGCCGCTCGACTGGCGATGTCGCGCAGCACGACCTATCGGTACCTGCAGAGCCTCCGTACCTCGGGCTTCCTCGAGGAGGAGGACGGCTCGGGAAGGTACCGGTTGGGGCCGCAGGTTCTGCGGCTCGCCCGGGTCGCCCGCAAGGGGATCGGGGTCGCCGAGGCTGCCCTGCCGGTCATGCAGGCGCTGGCCGCCGCGACCGGTGAGGACGTGCTGCTGACGCGGCGGAGCGGGTCCCAGGTGGCGTGCATCGAGCGGGTCCCGGGGCGCCATCTGGTGCGCCTCTCCTACGAGCGTGGTCACCTGCTGCCCTGCCATGCCGGCGCCTCGGCCCTCGCGGCGCTGGCGTTCGCCCCGAGCGACGAGATCGAACGGGTGCTGTCCGCTGCCCCGCTGGAGCGCTTCACCGAGCGGACGCCGACGGACGCCGACGCGGTCCGTGCCAAGCTGGCGACGATCCGAGCCGACGGCTTCTCGGTCACCGAAGGTGAGGTCGATCCCGGGGTGCGCGGGATCGCCGCCCCGGTGTTCCGCCCTGACGGGCGCGTGGTCGCCGCGATCAGCGTCGTCGGGCTGTCGTTCCGCCTCACCGACGAGGTCGTCGGGCAGGTCGTGCTGGCCGTTCGCCAGGCCGCGCAGGCCGTCACGGATCGCCTGGCGGAGCTCGACTGACGAACCTGGGCGTCCGCGCTTGACGCTCGTCCCGCTCCGGCCTACTGTCCCGCAATACGGGATATCTCTCCCGGATTGCAGAACGCTCAGCCTGGGACGAGAGGAGCCGTCATGTGTGACGACCACGGTCTGGCCATTCCCGGCAACGGGTCCGACTTGGTCGGGCGCGTGCTCACCGTGCAACGCGTGCGTGAGCTCAACTCCCGCTCGTACTTCTACGAGATGCTGAAGGACAATCCCGAGCTCACGGCGATCCGGCCGGGGGTCGAGGACGAGCTGCTCGTCGGGGCCATCGACCACCACATCCACGCCTACCCGGACTTCGTCCCCCGCTCGCAGGACATGCTCCAGATCGCCGTGGAGGCTTCGCGGGCGAGGATGCGGGCGATCGCCTTCAAGGACCACTGGAACATCACGGCAGGGGCGGCCTACCTCGTGCAGCGCCAGATCGACGAGATGGTGCTCGACGGGCGGCTCGCGCACCGGGTCGAGGTCTACGGGGGCCTCGGCCTCAACCTGGGGATCAACCCGGAGGCGGTGCGGGTCGGCCTGCAGTACCCGAACTTCGCCTGCATCTGGCTCCCGACGTTCAAGTCGTACGGCTGGGCGCGCTCGGCGGGGATGAACCCGTCCGAGGACGAGTACGTCCGCCTCGTCGACGACGCCGGCAACGTGCTGCCCGCGATGCGCGCCGTCCTCGAGATGGCCGCCGAGAAGGGCGTGGCGGTCGCGCTCGGCCACACGGACTTCGAGGAGCTGCTGCCGCTCGCCACGATGGCGGCGAGCCTCGGGGTCCGAACGGTCCTCGACCATCCCCTGCTGGAGCTCAACAAGCTCCTGATCGAGGAGATGGAGCAGCTCGCCGCCCTGGGCACCTACGTGGGCACCTACTGCCAGCCGATGATCCCCTCGCTGTACCAGCCGGTGGCGGACCCGATGGAGACGGTCGAGGTGATCCGGCGCATCGGCGCCGCCCGGTGCGTCAGCGGGAGCGACTTCGGCCAGGTGCTGCATCTCGACGCCATCGACGGTATGCGCGTCTTCGTCCGGGCGCTCCTCGGCTTCGGCGTACCTTCGGAAGCGATCCGGACCATCCTGTGCGACAACCCGGCGAAGCTGCTCGGGCTGGACTGAGGCGACATGTCGAAGGTCGTGTCCCTTTCCGAGGCGATGGCCTCGATCGAGGACGGCAGCCACGTCGGGCTGACGGGCTTTGCCATCACCCGCAACGCCGTGGCTGCCGCCCTCGAGCTCACGCGTGCCAAGCGGCGACATCTGCGCCTGACGCAGGTGATCGTGGGGCTCGAGACGGACCTGCTCGTCGGGGCGGGCTGCGTCGATCGACTCGTCTACTCGGGCGGCTCCCTCGACCGCTTCGGTCTCGTCCACGCGGTCAACCGGGCGATCGCCACAGGGACGCTCCAGATCGAGGAGTACTCGACCCTCGCGCTGACGCTCCGCCTCGCGGCGGGGAGCCTCGGGCTGCCGTTCGTGCCGACCCGGTCGATGCTCGGCTCGAGCCTGCTCGACAACTTGCGGGCGGCGGGCGAGATCGTCGAGCAGACCGACCCCTTCACCGGGTCGCCGGTGCTCGTCATGTCGCCGGTCCGACCCGACGTGGCGATCGTCCACGCCGACACCTGCGACGAGGAGGGCAACGCGACGATCGCCGGGCCGAGGTGGTCGTTGCGGGAGACGGCGCTCGCCGCCGCCCGGGTCATCGTGACCACCGAGCGGGTGGTGCTCCGGGGCACGATCCCCCCCGAGCGCGTGGTCGTGCCGGGAACGGTCGTGAGCGCCGTGACCGAGGTTCCTCGTGGTGCCAGCCCGACGGCGCTGCCAGGCCACTACGACTACGACCGGGCCTGGCTCGAGGCGCACGTCGAGGCGACGAAGGAGGGTGGCGAGCGGTTCCGGCGCTACCTGGAAGGAATGCTCGAGGCGAGGGCGGTGCACCCATGACGCAGGCGAGCCAACCCTGGACACCGCTCGAGATGCTGGCGGTCGCCGCAGCCGGCCAGGTGCGCGACGGGGACCTGGCGGTCGTGGGCCTCGGGCTGCCCCAGGTGGCCGCCCTGCTCGCCCAGCGGACGCATGCCCCGACGAGCGAGCTGCTGCTCGAGCTCGGGGTGTTCGACCCCCACCCGACCGGTCCGTCGATGGGGATCGCGGATCCTCGCATGTGGGAGGGCGCCGCGGTCTTCGGCGGGGTCCTCGACGTGCTGGGCTCGATGCTGCACGGCGGCAGGGTCAGCCTCGGCATCCTGAGCGCCGTGCAGGTCGACCCCGATGGGTCGATCAACACGACCCAGGTCCACCTCGAGGACGGATCGCTCCGCCGCATCAACGGGTCGGGAGGAGGCAACGACATCGCCTCGCTCGCCGGGCGAACCCTCGTGGTGCTCCGTCACGAGCCGCGCCGGTTCCGGGCGTGCCTGGACTTCCTGACGAGCCCGGGTCGGGCGGTGGGAGGCCGCCGCCGGAGCGAGCTCGGCCTGCCGGGCGAGGGGACCGTGGCGGTCGTGAGCGACCGGGCGGTGCTCGAGGTGACCGACGAGGGCACCTTCCTGCACAGCGTCCACCCGGGCGAGGATCCCGAGGCGGTGCTGGAGGCGACGCCCTACGCGGTGCAGGTCCGACCGGGAGGGCCGGAGGTCACGAGCGCGCCGACCGAGGAGGAGCTGCGGCTCATCCGGACCGAGCTCGACCCGCAGGGCTGGTACACGCGTTGACGACGAAGGAGGCCATGGGGTGATCCTCGACACGGAGTTCAACTCGGCGGCTCAGATCCCCTCGGAGATCTGCCTGCCCGCCGCGGTGGAGGCGGAGCGGCGCGGCTTCGGCTGCATCTGGAAGGGAGAGTCGAACAGCCGCGACCCGATGGTCCTCCTGTCGGCGATGGCGGCACAGACGTCCACCGTCGAGCTGGGCACGGCGATCTACCATCTCTTTGGCCGCTCTCCGGTGACCCTCGCGGTGCAGGCGGCCACGTTCAACGAGATGAGCGGCGGCCGTCTCATCGTCGGCCTGGGCGTCGGCAACCCGATCATCGCCGGCTGGCACGGGCAGCAGTTCTCCCGCCCGCTGGCGCGCATGCGCGAGTACCTGGAGGTCGTCCGCGCCGTCTACAGCGGCGAGCGCGTCCCGGACATCGAAGGTGACTTCTTCTCGGTCTCGAAGGGCTTCAAGCTCGCCTTCACCCCGCCCGAGGGCCGGCTGCGCCTCTACGTCGCCGGGCTCGGTCCCCAGATGGTCGGCCTCGCGGGGCGTCTCGGGGACGGGATCGTCATCAACATGGCGGACGGGGAGATGATCAAGGAGGTCGTCTCCGGCTTCCGCGAGGCGGCCGTCAAGGCCGGCCGGGACCCGAACGAGCTGGAGGTCGTCTCGAAGATCCGGGTCTGCCTGCACGAGGACCCGGCCCAGGCGAGGTGGGCGCTCAAGAAGGTGCTCACCTTCTACTCCCTCCAGCAGGGCTACTCCGACCTGCTGCGAAAGATGGGATGGCCGCAGGTCGTGGACCGGGTGCAGGAGCTCCACCGGACCGAGGGGTTCGCGGCGGCACGGAAGTCGATCCCGGACGAGATGGTCGACGCGGTGCCCATGTACGCCGGGAGCGACCTGTCGGGGCTAGCGGCGAAGCTGGCCGTCCACGAAGCTGCCGGCGTCGACCGGTGCGACGTGGCGTACGTGCCTGCCGACGACACTCGTCAATGGGAGGAGATCCAATCGTTCCTCGCACAGGCGGAGCCGCTCGCTCGGAAGGGAGGGCGTTGAGGATGGACTTCTCGCTGACCGAGGAGCAGCTCGCCATACGGGACGCCGTGCGCAGCGTCTGTCGCGACTTCCCCGGCGAGTACTGGCGGGAGCGGGAGGAGAAGGGCGACTACCCGAGCGCGTTCGTCGACACGTTGACCAAGCTGGGCTGGCTCTCCATCCTCATCCCCGAGGAGTACGGCGGCGGCGGCCTCGGCGTCGTCGAGGCGGGCATCGTGCTCGAGGAGATCCACCGCTCTGGCGCCAACGCCAACGCCTGTCACGCCCAGATGTACACGATGGGCGCCCTCCTGCGGCACGGCAGCGACGAGCAGAAGCGGCGGTGGCTCCCCGAGATCGCCGCCGGGCGGCTTCGCCTCCAGGCGTTCGGGGTGACCGAGCCGGACGCCGGGTCGGACAGCACGCAGATCCGCACGCGGGCGGAGCGACGCGGTGACCACTACGTCGTGAACGGGCAGAAGATCTACATCTCCCGGGTCGAGCAGTCCGACCTCATGCTCCTTCTGGCGCGCACGGCGCCGGCGCCGTCGGCGGAGGAGCGGGCGGTGGGCCTGTCGGTGCTCCTCGTCGACCTGCGTGCGGCGGGCGGCGCCGTCGAGACCCGGCGCATCCCGATGATGTTCAACCACCACACCTACGAGGTCTTCATGACCGACCTCCACGTACCGGTGGAGAACCTCATCGGACAGGAGGACAAGGGCTTCCGCCACATCATCGACGGCTGGAACGCCGAGCGGTGCCTCATCGCCTCCGAGGCGATCGGCGACGCACGCTTCTTCCTCGACCGCTCCTCCGCCTACGCGAACGAGCGGGAGGTCTTCGGCCGCAAGATCGGCGCGAACCAGGGCGTCCAATTCCCGATCGCCCAGGCCTACGCGGCGACCGAGGCCGCTTCGTTGATGCGCTTCCACGCGGCGAGTCGCTTCGACGCCGGCGAGAGCTGTGGGGCCGAGGCGAACACCGCCAAGCTGCTCGCCTCCCAGGCATCGGTCCAGGCCTCCAATGCCGCCATGACGACCTTCGGCGGCAACGGGTTCGCCGCCGAGTACGACATCGAGCGCAAGTACCGCGAGACCAAGCTGCTCGAGATCGCGCCGGTGAGCAACAATCTCGTCCTTGCCTTCCTGGCGAGCCACGTCCTCGGCCTGCCGAAGTCCTACTAGCCCCGGTGGCCGGGAGGCCCTGGGAAAGGAGTCCGCATGCGAGATCGGCCGATTCGGTCCTGGATGTTCGTGCCGGGCAACAAGGCGCGCTACCTCGAGAAGGCAGCGGTGTCCGACGTCGACTGCGTCCTTCTCGATCTCGAGGACGGAGTCCTGCCCGATCAGAAGGCCGCCGCCCGGGAGATGATCGCCGCGTGCATGGCGCTGCCCTTCCGCCCGCAGCGTTATGTGCGGGTCAACGCCGTCGCGACGAGCTGGCATCGTGACGACCTCGAAGCGGTCGTCCACCCGGGGATCGACGGGATCTGCCTCCCGAAGTGCGAGAGCCCGGCCGAGGTCGAGCTGCTCTCCTCCCGTCTCGTCCGGCTCGAGGCCGAGCGATCGGTTCCCGAGGGAAGCGTCAAGATCCTCGCCGCGATCGAGAGCGCGGCCGGTCTGCTCGCCGCGGCCGACATCGCCCGGGGCGAGCCGCGCATGGCGGGGCTCATCTTCGGGGCCGAGGACTTCGCCCTCGATCTCGGGCTCGGGACCGCCCGGGAGGGCGAGGCGGCGGAGCTCGTCCACGCTCGCTCGACGATCGTCGTGGCGGCCGGGGCGGCGCATATCGCGAGCGTCGACGGGGTCTTCCCGGATCTCGATGACGAGCCGGGGATGGTCGACGACGCCGTGAGGGCTCGCCGTCTCGGCTTCACGGGCAAGTCCACCTTCAACCCTCGCCAGGTCCAGGTGATCAACGACATCTTCAGCCCTCGCCCCGACGAGATCGCCTACGCCGAGAGGGTCGTGGCGGCCTTCGACGAGGCGGAGCGCCGGGGAGATGCCTCGGTGGCCGTCGGAGGCCAGCTCGTGGACCGCCCGATCGTGATGCGAGCCCAGCGGATCCTGGCGCTCGCCGAGGCGAGCGGACGGCGTGGCCCGGCGCATGGGGAGGGGGCCTAGATGGGAACGGTGAGGACGGGCTGGGAGGGTCGCTTCTTCGAGGACTTCGAGGTCGGCGACGTCTACCGCTGTCGCTACGGGCGGACGGTGACCGAGGCAGACAACATCCAGTTCACCCTGCTCACGAACAACACGAACCAGATCCACTTCAATCGGGACTACGGCGAGCGGACCTCGTTCGGGGGCTGCCTCGTGAACAGCGCGCTGACCCTCTCGATCGTCGCCGGCATGGGCGTGTCCGACGTGAGCGAGAACGGGTTCGCGCTCGGTTGGGACGAGATCACCCTGCCGAACCCGGTCTATCCGGGCGACACGCTGTACTCGGAGTCGGAGGTCGTGGAGCGGCGGGAGTCGCGGAGCCGACCGGAGCAGGGCATCGTGAAGGTGGAGACACGGGGGTACAAGCAGGACGGGACGCTCGTCATCCGCTACCGGCGCTCGGTGATGGTCTGGAAGCGGGCGCATGCGCCGTCGGTGGCCCTGTTCCCCGCGGTGGGCGACGGTGCCGGGACCTAGCCCGACGGGCCTGTGGGGCACGCTCGAAGGCCTGCGGGTCGTCGCCTTCGAGCAGGCGGTCGCCATGCCCTTCTGCTCCTTCGTCCTCGCCGAGCTCGGGGCCGAGGTCGTGAAGATCGAGCGACCGGGCAGCGGGGACGTGGTCCGGGGATGGGACCACGTGGCTGGGGGCCTCTCGAGCGGCTTCGTGTGGCTGAGCGCCAACAAGCGTGACCTGTGCGTCGATCTCGGCATCGAGGCCGGTCGGGCGGTCGTGCGCCGTCTGGCCGCGCAGGCGGACGTGTTCCTCGAGAACTTCGCGCCGGGCGTGGCCGACCGGCTGGGCCTCGGCCACGAGGAGCTGCGCGCCACCCATCCCGGTCTCGTCTACTGCTCGCTCTCCGGCTACGGGCAGGACGGCCCCTACCGAGACGTCAAGGCCTACGACCTCCTCGTCCAGGGCGAGTCGGGCATCCTGCTCACGAACGGCCAGCCGGAGTCGCCGGCGAAGGTGGGGCTGCCGATCACCGACCTCATCGGCGGGTCGACGGCGGCGATCGCCGTCCTCGCCGCGCTGCGCCAGCGGGAGGCCACCGGGGAAGGGGCCTATCTCGACCTCTCGATGCTCGACGCCGCCGTGCCGTGGCTCGGCTATTTCCCGCACCACGTCTGGCACGAGGGGGTGGAGCCGCCACGGACCGGGATGCGCCACCAGTACCTGTGCCCCTACGGCCCGTATCTCGCCGGGGATGGACGCTGGGTGAACCTCGTCGTGGCGAACGCCCGGGACTGGGAGCGGTTCGTGACCGCCGTGGCGCAGCGGCCGGAATGGCTCGCCGACGAGCGCTTCTGCTCGATCGAGGCGCGCCGCGCGCATCGCCAGGAGCTCGAGGCGCTCGTCGAGGCGACGATCGCCGCCGAGCCGAGCGGGCGTTGGCTGGAACGGCTCGGCGCCGCCGGGCTGGCGCACGGAGAGGTGCGGAACGTCGCCGAGGTGCTGGCGCATCCGCAGCTCGCCCATCGCCAGATGCTCGTCGAGGCGTCCTCGCCGGTGGGCACCCTCCCGCTCCTGCGCTTCCCCCTCGGGGATCCGTCGAGGGAGCGCCACGTGCCGGCGCTCGGAGAGCACAGCGAGGCGATCCTTCGGGGCGCCGGCTACGCAGCCGACGAGGTCGCCGCCCTCGTCGATGCGGGTGTGGTCGTCAGCGCCGCTCGAGATGGCGGTGGGCGCACCGCCTCCTGCTAGGCCGCTCCGGGCGTCGGGAGCCGCACGGGCCGCACGGGCCGCACGGGCCGCAGGAGCCGGGGGGCCTCAGGGCGCCGTCGCGACCGGACCGAGCCGTTCGTAGAGGGTGGTCCGCTGGACGACCGGTCGCCCGAGCGGTTCGATCGCCGCCCGCAGCTCGCCT
>JAKBAA010000034.1 GCA_021809425.1 Actinomycetes bacterium
GCTACCTCGTGCTCGGGCACGGGAGACACGCTGTCCGTCAGCATGGAGATCTGCTGTCCGCCGGTCAGGAGACCAGCTGTCCGTCTATGAGGAGATCCTGCTGTCCCTTGACACAAGTCCATCGACCACGCGTAGGCTGCCGCCGTACCTGCGATGGCATGAGCATGGACCGGACGTCGGTCGTAAGGCGGGCGGCATGGAAGAGGAAGCTGGGGAGCGCGACGCGTCGGCACGAACTGCACGCTCGCCGCTCTCGAAGGCACAGGTCGGCACCGACCACGACGAGGCCGTCGGGAGCTCCGCCGAGCACCGCGACGAGTCGTCACCGGCCGGGAGTTCGACGCCTGCTTTGGACGAGCCGTCCTCGGCCGTGCCGTCGCCACCGCGGACCTCGGATCCTTCGAGCCCGCGGTTGCTCGTCCGCCCGGCTGGATCGACCTGGCGCCCCCCGGCGATCGGTGGCTACCGGTTCGCAGCGGCAGCGGCGGCGTCGCTCGGCGAGCAGATGCTGCAGAAGATCGTCGCGGACTCGCCCGAGCTGCTCGGGCTCCCTCTTGTCGCGGTCGCCCGAGAGCTGTCGGTCCCCGACACCGGCTCGCTCGACCTCGCCTGCGTCGACGGGTCAGGCGCGATCACCCTCGTCGAGTGCAAGCTGAGGGACAACGCCGAGATCCGCCGTACGGTGATCGGCCAGATCCTCGCCTACGCCGCTGGTCTCTGGCGCCTCGACTACGCCGAGTTCGAGCGTCGGTTCAACAGGTCCGCACAGGTGCCCCTCCTCGAGGCGGCCCGCCGGACGGTGGGCGAAGACGACTGGGACGACGAGGCATTCCGCCGAGCGGTCGCGGCCACCCTGGCAGCCGGACGGTTCGATCTCGTCATCGCCGTCGACGCCATCACCGAGGAGCTCAAGCGCATCGTCCGCTACCTCAACGAGCACACGATCTCGGAGATGCGCGTCCTCGCCTTCGAGCTCGCCTACGCGAAGGAGGGCGACCTCGAGATCCTCGTGCCGGCCCTCTACGGCCAGGAGATGAAGCCGTCGCCCAGCGGACCCGTGTGGGACGAGAGCAAGCTCTTCGCCACGCTCGCCGAGCGCTGCCCACAGGGTGAGACGGCCGTGAGGGCGATCTACGAGCACGCCATGGCGCGCGGGGCGGTGCTCAGCTGGGGACGGGCACCCTTGCCGGCTGTGACGGCCAGCTTCGAGGTCGACGGAGCTCGGGCGCGGGTGTGGACCTGCCAGACGCACGAGACGCCGAACATCTCCGTCAACTTCGACTGGATGCGCGAGGTGGTGTCGTTGAAGCGGCTGTCCGTGCTCGCCGATCGGATCGGAGGCCTGCCGGGGGCAGCCAAGCGTCTCGACGGTCTCGAGGCGGCTGGCTGGCGCCGGCGGCCGGGTCTGCCCATCGTCGACGTGCTGTCGCGGCCGCGGGTAGCAGCGCGCTTTTGCGAGGCGATCGACGAGCTGATCGGCGGGGAGGCGCCGTCGGCCGAGCCAGCAGTTCGGTAGGCAGGGAGGCGACACGGAGGCAGACGAGCAGGCCTGTTCGTTGCGGCAGCCTCGAGGCGGTCAGCCCCGCCGAGGTCGTGCAGGTCCCCGACCGTCTGCAGGCGATGCACGAGGGGCACGTCCTCCACCATGCGCCACGTCGCCACGACCGACAGGTCCTTGACCGTGCGGACGGCGATCGTGGCGTCGCCGGGCGCCAGCGCAGGAACGAACCCGACGGGCTCGACGCCGAGGGCGCTTGACGTGGAGACGTGCGTCCTCGAAGCGGTGCGCCACGGCGCGACGAGATCTGGCGTGAGGTCGGCGGATGCCGTGGCGACGGCGTCGGTGAGGAGCGGCCTCCTCGAGGTCGACGGCGCCATCGACCAGCGCGCCGGCCCGGGTGAGGAGGGTCAGGATCTGGGCGACGCGAGCCAGGGAGACGCCGAGGACGCCTGCAGGGCCCGCTGGGTCGGCGGCATGCCCGCGGCGGCACCGTGCGCGCCGCCCGGGGCCGTAGCGTCGCCCCAGTGGCGACCTCGTGGCACGCTCACCGCCTCCACGCTGGGCGGATGAGTGCTCGCGGGCGGCTCGTCCACAAGGCTTGCGCGCAGCGGGCCCGGCCCTCACGGACGAATCTGATGGCATGCAAGTGTCATTTACGGCGTCGGCCGGTGCCAACAATTGCGTCCTACCCAGTCGCGGGCTTGCTCATGTCGTCTCGACGCCTTCGAGTCGGACCCCCTCTGAGCTGCGAAGATGCGACAAACTCGGACAAAAGTAGACGCATTGTGACGCCACTGCCTGCCCCTTTTAGTCCCACGGTGACCGGATCGAGACCCGGGCGGCCCACCGGAAAGACCAGCTCAGCAAGTTACGCGGCGGTAGTGCTGGCGGTGGCCGCCTGAAAGCGCCTTCGGCGCAACAGCGGGCCCAACAGCTGTTGGGCCGGAGGGGAGGGCCATAGCGGACAGCATCGGTCCCCGACCGGACAAGGCGCCCGAGGCGTCGGAGCTCACGTGTACGTGGGGCGGGACGCCAGCGGGCGGGTCCGTCACGGAAGTCGACGGTTCCACCGCTTCGCGTCGAGGAGACGCAGGCGCACGACGGAGCCGAGCGAGGTGACGGCGAAGGCGAGCACGACGAGCACGTCAGCGCCGGGACCGAACAGCACGTCCCCGAGGCGAGCGACGAGAGCGCGACGGGCCCGGCGGGACGAGGCTCATGCCGCGCGCACCTGCAGCGGCTCGATCTTCGCCGCCTTGAACGAGACACCGGCCCGGTCGTCCATCGACCAGGTCGTGGCGACGGGCTCGGTCACCTTGACCGGCGTGAGCTCGCCGATCCCCGCAGCGTCACGCGCCTTGCCCGCGATCCACGCATCGCCCGGGTCTGCTCCGATCTCCGCTTCGGCCAGGAGCTCGGCGAGGGGATCCGGAGGATCTTCGAGGAGATGCGCATCTCACGGCCGGTCGTGCTGCGGACGCTCCGCACGCTGCAGCGGGAGCAGCTCGTCGATTGGGTCGGCCACAGCCCGCGGGACCCCCGTGCCTGCTGGAAGCTCCGCATTGAACGACTCTCACGAGCTCGCAGCCCATAAATAGGCCCTGACCAGGGACTTCGTCACTACTCTCAATCAGCTCTCAACCACCCTTGCGAGGAGCGATCATCGCTCGGGAGCGGCGCGGGCGTACCAGGAGGCCGGCCAGCCCTACGGGCGGGCGATGCACTCGACAAGAAGTGAGGGAGTTGAGGTAGAGCTGCCGATACGGTTAGCCTCGACGCGCCGAGGTGGGCCGGGCGTCACGCCGGCGGCGGACGACGGGGAGGGAGGATCGCGTGCAGCTGAGCGTCACGAGGTCCAAGGCCGGCACACGGAGCTCGGCGGGAGCGAAGGGCACCGAGCGCCGCGGCCCCGACCGGTCGGTCGTCACCGCCGCCCTGGCCACCACCGTCGCCGCCTTCGGCCTGGTGGTGCTCGGGAGCACCGTCCGGGTGACGAGCTCGGGGATGGGTTGCCCGAGCTGGCCCCTGTGCTTCGGCCACGTCGGACCGGTGGACCAGTACCACGCGTTGCTCGAGCAGTCCCACCGGTACCTGGCGAGCCTGGTGACCGTGGGCGCCATCACGACGGCGGTGCTGGCTCGCCGCTCTCGGGTGCGCCGGCGGGCCTCGGTCCCTGCGATGGTCGCCGCCGGGCTGGTCCTGTTCCAGGCTGCGCTCGGGGCGGTGACGGTGTTCGCGAGGAACGAGCCGTGGACGGTCGCCGTCCACCTCGTCGTGGGGCTGGTCTTCCTCGCGTCGACCGTCGTCACCGCGACCGCCGCCCTGAGGGCGCCGCGGTGGTGCTGGTCCCCTGGCGAGGTCGGCCGGTGGGCACCGGTGCTCGTGGCGAGCACGCTGCTGACGATCGTCGGCGGCAGCGTCGTCGTCGCCACCGGCGCCGCCACGCGCTGCCCCTCCTGGCCGCTCTGCCCGTCGTCGGCACCCGGGCTCGCCGACTGGCAGCTCGTCCATCGCGGGCTCGCCGGTTGCGTTGGCCTCGCCCTCGTGGCCTTTGTCGGGACCCACTGGAGGCGGACGGCAGGTGAGGGGTGGTGGCGGGCCCTAGCGGTCGCCTCGTTGGGCAGCTATGCGGCGGTCGCCGCCTTCGGGGCTGCGAGCGCCCTCACCCGGGCCGCGGCCGACTGGCAGGACGTGCACCTTGCGGCGGTCGCGTTCCTCTGGGTGCTTGTGGTCACCCTCGTCACCAGCCGCTCCCTTCGGGGGGCGCCCGGTCCGGCGCCGGCCGGAGGCCAGGTGGCGCCGAGCCGTCCCTGAAGGCGTCGCCGGACGGTGCTCGCCGGCTCCCCGGTCGCTCCGTCCCTCAAGGCGTGGCGGCGGCCCGCCGATACCCAGGTGGACCGGGCAGGGGAAGGTGGGGATGGACGACGGCGGCGCAGGGTGGGACTGGTGGCCCGATGGAGGGCGCACGCTCCTGGTCTGCCCAGCGGAGGCGCTCGACCATCTGGTGGCCCTGGCCGGTCTCGGCCCGGGGAGCTGGGTGACGGCGACGACGGCCGAGGCGGCGTTCCCTGCCGTGTGCGGCGAGCGGTTCGCCGTGGTGCTGGTCGACCTGCCGGTGGCCGGCGAGGCGCTGGCGTCGTTGGCCGGCGAGCTGCGGATCGTCCGCCAGGGGCCGGCGCTGATCGTGGTCGGGTCGGCGGGCGACCGGTCGGCGGTGCTCGGGCGCGGCGCCACCGGGTTCGTCACCCGGGAGGAGCTGACGGCCGAGACGCTGCGCGAGGAGCTGCGGCGCTGGACGGTCCCGCGAGAGCGGATCGGGCGGCTGGTCCGCCACGTCGAGCACCAGCGACGGGTGGTCGACACGCTGCTCGAAGGAGTGGTGATCTGCTCGCCGGCCGGCCGGGTGCTGCACGTCAACGAGAGCGCCGCCCAGCTGATCGGCCGGCCGGCGGCCGAGCTGCTGTTCCGACCGCCGCCGCTGGCGTCGCTCGAGCTGGCCGACGAGGACGGCATGCCGGTGCCCCCCGGGGAGACGGCGACCGCTCGGGCCCTGCGAAGCGGCCGGCCGGTGGAGGGGATCGTCCAGCGGATGCGCCGGGCGGACGGCGAGTGGCGGTGGATCGAGCTGTCCGTGTCGCTGCTCGCCGAGCCGCCCGGCACGGCGCCGTACGCGACGGTGGCCTGCTTCCGGGACGTGACCGGTGAGCGGGAGGCCCAGGCGTCCCACCTGTCGGCCGAGCGTCGTCGGCGCCAGCTGCTCGAGCACGCGAGCGACGGCTACCTCGTGCTCGACCGCCACGGGCGGGTCCGCGAGGTGAGCCCGTCGATCGAGCGGCTGTGGCCGGTCGCCCACCTGTTGGGCGTCGAGGCGGCCACGTTGTTCGATGCCACCGCCGCAACCAGCTTCCGGGCGGCGGTGGCCGGGACGTTCGACGGGTCGGCGGCCCCCCAGCGGCTCGAGCTGCGCCTCGCCGCCGCCGCCGCCGGCACCGGCACCGCCGGCGACGGGCCGGAGGGCCGGTGGGTCGAGGCGACGGTGAGCAGGGCCCCCGACGGTGACGCCGGCGACGGCGGCGGGGCGGTGGTGGTCAACCTGTCGGACGTGTCGGCCCGGGTGCGGGCCGAGCGGGCACGGCGGTTCGCCGAGGACCGGTTCCGGCTGGGCTTCGAGAACGGGACGGCCGGCATGAGCATCACGGCGCTCGACGGGCGGATCGTCGAGGCGAACCCGGCCCTGTGCGAGCTGCTCGGGGTGACGGCGGAGCAGCTGGTGGGCACGTCGGCGAGCGATTGGATCCACCCGGGCGACGCCGCCGACCGGGTGAGCGAGCGGGCGAGGCTGCTGTCGGGCGAGGTCGACCACTACCGGTGCGAGCGGCGCTATGCGCGCCTCGACGGCGGCGTGGTGTGGTGCCTCGTCGACGTGTCGCTCATCCGGGGCGACGACGGCGAGCCGCGCTACCTGTTCAGCCAGTTCCAGGACGTCACCGAGCGGAGGTCGCACGAGGCGGCCCTCGAGCACCGCGTCCACCACGACAGCCTCACCGGGCTGCCCAACCGCCGCGGCCTGGCGGCCTTCCTCGACGGCGCCCTCGGGCGGGCGGCGGCCAGCGACACGAAGCTGGCCGTGCTGTTCCTCGACGTCGACCGGTTCAAGGTGATCAACGACGGGCTCGGCCATGTCGCCGGTGACACGATCCTCGCCGAGACCGCCCGCCGGCTGCTGCTCGGGGTGCGCGAGGGCGACCTCGTGGCGCGCTTTGGCGGCGACGAGTTCATCGTGGTGTGCGAAGGCGTCGTCGGCCGGGAGGACGCCGACGTGCTGGCGCGCCGCATGGTGACGCTGTTCGACGAACCGTTCGACGTCGACGGCAAGCCGATCTACGTGACCGCCTCCTGCGGGATGGTGGTGGTCGACGGGTCGACGAGCGCCGAGGTGGCCCTGCGGGACGCCGACGCCGCCATGTACGAGGCGAAGGACCGCGGGCGGGGCCGGGTGCAGGTGTTCGACGAGCGGCTGCGGCGGGCCGTGTCGGAGCGGCTGGAGATCGAGCAGGCGCTCCGCCTCGCCCTCGACCGAGGTGAGCTGCGGGTACGGTACCAGCCGGTCGTCGCCCTCGCCGAGGGCCGGACGGTGGGGGTGGAGGCGCTCGTGCGGTGGGAGCACCCGACGAGGGGCCTGCTCTCGCCGGCCGAGTTCATGCCGGCGGCCGAGGCGTCGGGTCTCGTCGTCGGGATCGGTGCCTTCGTGCTCGAGCAGGCCCTCGACCAGGTCGCCCGGTGGCGTGCCGGGGCGTTCCCTTCGATCTGGGTGGCCGTCAACCTGTCGCCCCGACAGCTCAGCATGGGCAGCCCGGCGTCCGCCTGCGAGCGGGCGCTCGCCGAGCGGGGACTGCCGGCCGAGGCGCTGCGGCTCGAGCTGACCGAGTCGGCCCTGATGGACGACGTGGCGTCGTCGGCGCGGATGCTCGAGGAGCTCCGCTCGCTCGGCGTCGCCGTCGCCATCGACGACTTCGGCACCGGCTACAGCTCGCTCGCCTACCTGAGCCGGTTCCCGGTCAGCCAGCTGAAGATCGACCGGTCGTTCGTCGCCAGCATCGGCTCGGACCCGCACGCGCCCGAGATCGTCCGGACGATCGTCAGCCTCGCCCAGGCGATGGGCCTCGAGACCTGCGCCGAGGGGGTCGAGCGCCCGGACCAGCGCGACTTCGTGGCCGGGCTCGGCTGCAGGCTCGCCCAGGGCTACCTCTGGTCGCCCCCCGTTCCCGCCGAGGCGCTGGCGACGCTGCGCACGGCCCCCGTGGCCCCCGTGGCCCCTGTGGCCCCCGTGGCCCTTGTGCACTCGGGGATGCCCGCGGCCCGTGGCACGTCGCCGGCGGATCTGGCAGCGGTGACCGACGCGCTGACGCCCGTGCCGTAGGCCGGCGCGCCGAGCCCCGCCGTCACGGCGCCGGGCGCGACAGGTCGCTCGGGGTCCAGAACCCGGCGAGCGGCGCGGGAGGGCGGGCGCTGCTGGCGTAGTGGCGGAGGCGGGCACGTCCCTCGTCCGAGAGCAGGTCGACGGCGTCGAAGAAGGCGGCAGGGCCTGCGGCCCGAAGGGCGGTGTCGCCCTCGCTCGGCCGGCGGGGCAGGTGCGTCGTGAGGAGGACGAGGTGCACGCCGGCCGGGAGCTGGCCGCGGACGGCGTGCGCCCGGCCGAGCGCCCGCCAGACGGCCTCGGTACGGAGCAGGCCGCCTCGGTAGCTCGTGAAGGCGCCGGCGACGTCGAACAGCCAGGTGCGGCCGCTGGCGTCCTCGGCGGCAAGGCCGACGGTCACCCCGGACCTCCGCACCCGGTGGTTGCGGTCGACGATGGTGAAGCCGGCGGCGACGAGCGCGTCCTCGGCGAGGCGCGGCGCCGCCTTGCCGTCGTGGGTGGCTCGGCTCGCGAGGTCCCCGCCCGGTGGCGCTCCCGTCCAGTCGAACGCCAGCGTCCTCGCCGGGGCGAGCGTCTCGGCGACGCGCCGGGCGGCGATGTCGACGTAGGTCGGGTCGAGGTCGTAGCCGGCGTAGCGGCGGCCGAGGCGGGCTGCCGCCACGAGCGCCGAGCCGCTGCCCATGAACGGGTCGAGCACCAGGTCGTCGCGGTAGGTGTACAGGCGGATCAGCTGCTCGGGGAGCTCGACGGGGAACGGCGCCGGATGGCCCACACGGCTGGCCCGCTCCGGCGGGATGGACCAGACGTCGAGCGTGAGCGCCATGAAGTCCTCGGTCATGAGCGTGCTCTCGAACGGCAGCCCGGCAGCCTGGCGCTGCTTGACCGTGCGCGCCCGGTCGAAGCGGCCCTTGCTGGCCACGACCACCCGCTCGGTGACGTCCCGCAGGACCGGGTTGGCGGCGCTGCGGAACGACCCCCAGGCGCACGAACCGGTCGCACCCTCGGCCTTCTGCCAGATGAGCTCGCCGCGCAGCAGCAGCCCGAGGTCGTCCTGCAGGATGCGGACGACGTCGGACGAGAGGCTCCGGTACGGCTTGCGCCCCAGGTTGGCCACGTTGACGGCGATCCGGCCGCCGGGCTCGAGCTTGCGGACGCACTCGGCGAACACGTCACGCAGCAGCTGCAGGTACTCGAGGTAGGAGCCGGGGACCCCCTCGCGCTCGAGCTCCTCCTCGTAGGCCTTGCCGGCGAAGTAGGGGGGCGAGGTGACCACGAGGGCCACGGCGCCGTCGGGCACGGCGTCCATGTGGCGGGCGTCGCCGTGGACGAGCGGGGTGGCGACCGGTGCCGGGATGGGCACGGTGTCGTCGTCGCTCACCTCGGGGGCGCGGAAGCGGTCGTAGAAGGGGGAGGCGTCGTGGCTCTCGCGGCGGCCGACGCCGAAGTTGGAGGTGGACGTGCGGCGCCGTTCGGTCATAGCCGGCCCGGATCGTACCTGCCGGTTGTCCCGGCCCACCGCTTCGCCCGGGTGGGCCAACCGCCCCGCCCCCGCCAGCCCCCGCCCCCGCCAGCCCCCGCCCCGCCAGCCGCGGCCCCGGGGCGCGCGGGGAACGCTCAGCGGTGCGGCCCGGCGACCGCGGGACCGGGCCGACCGGAGTCGGGGTCGAGCAGGTGGCGGAGCGCCTCGGGGAAGGCGGCCGCCTCGAACGGCTCGCCGAAGCAGCGCCCCTGGCCGAGCTCGACGCCTTCCTCGAGGGCGACGACGCGTGCCTCGTCGGCGTCGAGGCCGGTGGCGAGCATCGGCAGGTCGAGGCGGCGCCCGAGGTGGACGAGCCGGCGGAGCAGGGCCGCCGCCTCCTCGGAGCGGGCGGCGCCGGCGACGACGGTGGCGTCGATCTTCAGCAGGTCGAAGGTGAACTGGCGGAGGTAGGCCAGCGAGGTGTAGCCGGTGCCGAACTGGTCGAGGGCGATGCGGACGCCGAGCGAGCGCAGGCGGCGGAGCAGGGCCGAGGTGGCGTTCGGGGCCTCGAGCAGGGCCGACTCGGGGAGGTCGAGGAGAAGGTGGCGCCGGGCCAGCCCGCTGCGGGAGAGGGCGGCGGCAACGGTATCGACGAGGTCGTCGTCGAGCTGGTGGTGGGAGAGGTCGACGGCGACGTCGAGGGGGTGGCCGAGGGCCGCCCAGCGGGCCGCCTGGGCGCAGGCTTCCCGCAGCACCCAGGCACCGACCGGGCCGGTCATGGCGGTGGCGTCGAGGTGGGCGCGCAGGGCGTCCTCGGCGACGATCCCGCCGGCGGGATGGCGCCAGCGCGGCCGGGCATCGAGGCCGACGAGACGGGTGCGTTGGAGGTCGACGACCGGGGTGTAGACGAGGAAGAGCTCGCTTTGGGCGAGGGCGTTGGCCAGCTCCTCGCCGAGCTGGCGGCGGCCCGCGCCGCCGAGGTCGTCGGGTCGGCGGACGAAGCCGATCGAGCCGGCGGCGGTGGCCTTGGCCTGGGAGAGCGCCAGGTCGGCGTCGTGGAGGAGCTGCTCGGGGAGCGCCCGATCGCCGACGGCCATCCCGATGCGGGCGCGCAGGCGGACCGGCCGCGGTTGGCCGGGGAGGTCGAGCGGGCGGGAGAGGGTGGCCCGGATCCGGCCGAGGATGGCGTCGGCGCCCTCGTCGGCGAGCGAGCACTCGGCGACCACGACGAGCTCGCCGCCGCCGAGGTGGCCGACGGTGTCCCCCTCGCGTACGGCGGCCGACAGACGACCGGCGACGGTCTGGAGCAGCTCGTCGGCGGAGGTCGTGCCGAGCTCGGCGGCCACCTGGTCGAGGCGGCCGAGGTCGACGAGGAAGAGCGCCGGCGAGGTCAGGCTGCGCCGGGTGCGCACGAGGAGCTGGGCGACCCGGTCCATGACGAGGGCCCGCCGTGGCAGGCCGGTGGCGTCGTCGACGAGGGCGAGGTGGTGCAGCTCGTCGGTGTGCCGGCGCGCCGCCTCCCGCGCCTCGGCGCGCGCCGTGGCGAGGGCGAAGACGAGGAGGGCCACGAGGAGGGAGGCGGCGATGCCGCCGAGCAGGACGGTGAGGGCGGCGGGCGAGCCGAGGACGGTGGCCGGCGGGGCCGGCTCGGCCACCTCGAGCCGCCAGCCGTCGCCGAGGGCGATGGCGACGGTCGTGCCGGCCGGCGGGGCGCGCCCGGCGGCGAAGGAGCCGACGAGGGGGTCGGCCCGGTCGGCGAGGACGGCGCCGGCGGCCGGCTGCCCGGCGAGGGCTCGGCGAAGGGTGGCCTGCGGCGTCAGGCCGGCGCCGACCCAGCCGAGCAGGTCGCGCCGGCGCGCGGCGGGCGTGGCCGGCAGTCGGGCGCCGCGGTAGAAGGGGAGCTCGACCTCGAGCCGGGTGCGCCCGGCGATGCGGAGCAGCCCGAAGGCGGCCCGTCCGGAGGTCGCCGCCGCCCGGGCAGCGAGGCCGAGCAGGCCGGTGCAGGCGTCGAGCCCGGGCGGCGGCAGCTCGGCGGTGGTCCGGGTGACGACGAGGGGCCGCCGGCAGGAGCCGGCAGCGCCCGCCGAGCGGTCGAGGACGGTCTCGCTGAGCTCGACGAGGCCGGGGAGGCGGGCGAACGCCCCGAGCCGGACGGACCAGCCGGCGAAGGCAGCGGGGGAAGGAGCGGGGACGGCGGTGACGGCGGCCCGCTCGGCGGTGAGCAGGTCGAGCACGCCTTGGCCGGCCCGCTCGACCGTCGAGGCGACCCGGAGCGCCGCGGCGCTCCGCTGCGACCGGGCGGACGACGGCTGGGTGCGGGCGAGCACGATGCCGGCCAGCGCGGCGCCGGCGATCCCGACGAGCAGGACGGCGGCGGCCACGGCGGCGGACCGGCGACGCCCGGCGGGAGCAGGTCGGCGCGCCGGTCGGAGAGGTGGCATGTGCAGGCGGTCTCCCAGCTCGTCCCGCGGTGCGCCCGGGCGCGCCCCGTCGCATCCTCTACGGCACCTCCGCCCCCGGGCTGGAGGTGCCGGGGCAAACCCGCCGGCGTACCCGCCGGCACCCCCGTGACGGCACCGGGGAGGCCGTGCCAGGTGTCGGTCGGGGCCGTCCCGGTCACCCGCCGAGGGGGACGCCACGTGGGATTGCAGGGGGTCTGGCGTCGGGTAACGTCCCCGGGAGCGTTTGGGCTGGCCGCGCGCGCGGCGGCTCGATCGGAGCACGCAGCACTACGGCCCTGGCGCGGTCGCGGGAGGACGGCATGACGGAGCGGGAAGACGGGCAGGCGCTCGACGAGGGCGGTCTGCCCGAAGGGGCGAGCTGCCGCATCGATGCGCTCGCCGCCGCGCCGGCCTACCGGATCCTGGGCGAGATCGGGATCGGGATGGACCCGGAGGGGGTCGTGGTCGACCCGGTGCTCGAGCGGGCCTACGTCGCCTGCTCGCGCTCGAACGCCGTGTCGGTGGTGGACCTCGAGCGGATGGCGGTGGTGGCCACGATCGAGGTGGGCCAGGAGCCGATCGACATCGTCGTCGACACCGCTACCCGGCGGCTGTTCACGGCGAACGCCCGCGACGACGCCGTGTCGGTGATCGACATCGACCAGGGTGCGGTCGTGGCGACGGTGCCCGTGGGCATCTACCCGGCCGGGCTCGCCATCGACGAGGGCGGGCGGCGGCTGTACGTGGGCAACACGATCGGCTGCAGCGTGAGCGTGGTCGACCTGGACCGGCTCGAGGTGGTGGCGACGCTCGAGGCCGAGCTCGGCGCAGGGGCGGTCGTGGCGGACCCGTCACGCCATCGCCTGTACTGCGCCAACTTCGTGACGTCGACGGTGAGCGTGTTCGACACCGAGCAGCTGGTGGCGCTCGAGCAGGTGAAGGTGGGCGAGGGGCCGTGCGCCGTCGGGGTCCAGGCCGAGCGCGGCGAGGTGTACGTGGTGAACTGCCTGGCGAGCTCGGTGGCCCGGCTGGACGCCGACCGGGGGGAGCAGACCGGCGAGCTGTTCGGCCTCGGGGCGCCGGTCGGCCTGGCGGTCGGCGCCGAGGGCGACCGGCTGTACGTGACGAACCGGGGAGAGGGCACCTGCAGCGTCCTCGGCCTGGACGGGCGCGAGTGGGCGCGTGTCCCGGTGGGGACGGCTCCGGGCGGCGTGGCCTACCACCCGCGCGACCCCCGGCGCATCCTGGTGGCGAACGCCGGGAGCGGCACGCTGACGGTGGTCGAGCTCGACCTCGACGGGCCGCCGGCCGAGGTGGTCGAGGAGGGGGCCCATCCGCTGGTCGGGCGGCGCATCCCCGAGTTCGCCCTTCCGGAGGTGACCTCGGGGGAGCTGCGCCACATCGGCGAGTGGGCGGAGCGGAAGTACATCATCAACTTCTTCGCCAGCTGGTGAGGCCCGTGCAACGCGGAGGCGCCGGTCATCGAGGACCTGCGTCGCCGCACGAGCCGGTCTGGTCTCGACATCATCTCGATCAACGTGTGGGAGGGCGTGGGCGCCCGCGGTGAGGCCCAGCGCTTCCGGGAGCTGTGGGGCATCGGCGGCACCATGCTGGTCGACGCCGAGGGGGCGGTGGTCGACCTGCTGCAGGTGCGGGGCGTCCCGTGCAACGTGTTCGTCGACGCCGACGGCACGGTGCTGGAGGTCGGCGCCGTCACCCCGGAGGACCTGGAGCGGACCACGCGCCGGCTGCTCGGCCCGGACGCCGACGTGGACGAGCCGGAGAACCGCGACTGGCACTGGGAGAAGGCGCCCGACCACATCGCCCGCCACATCGCCGGCTTCGAGGCCTTCCACGCCCGGGCGGACGACGACGGCGACCTGACGGGGGCCGACGCCGGCTGAGACCGGCCGGGGGGACGCCGCCACGGACGCCCTGCCCGAGCGGGTCAGGGGCGCGACGCCGGGGCGGTGACCTCGGCGGGCGACACGGCGGCGGCGAGCAGCCGACGGCCGACCGCCACGACGGCGGCGGCGGCGAGGACGAGGCCGGCGGCGAGCAGCCAGCCGGCCCGGTAGGAGGTGTGGCCGACGAGCAGCCCGAAGGCGATCGGCACGGCAACCGATCCGGCGAACACCCCGGCCTGGGTGATCGCCGTGGCCCGCGCCGGGGCGCGAGGGTGGGAGCGGGCGACGGCGAAGTTGAGCAGCCCGTTCCACCCCCAGCCGGCGGCGAAGGCGAGGGCGGTGCCGGGGACGAGCAGCAACGGCCGGCCGGTGGCCAGCAGCAGGTAGCCGCCGGCGCCGAGGGCGAGCATGGCGGCGACGACCCGGAGGTGGCCGCCGTCGCGGCGGTCGGCCCGGGCCCCGACGGCGATGCGGCTCGCCATCCCGCAGCAGCTGCCGCCGGCGGCCAGGCCGCCGGCGAGCCCGGCCGGCACGTGGGCGGCGACGGCTCCCGGGACGAGGAACGAGCCGAGGGCGTTGGCCGCCCCGGCCCCGAGGCCGGCGCCGAGGGCGAGGACGGCGAGCGGGGCCAGCGCCACCCGGCCGGCGTTGGCCGCCCCGCTGCGCCGCTCCGGCGGCGGGGTGGTGCTCGGTGGGGGGAGCAGGGCGACGGCGCCCACCGCCAGGAGGGAGGCGGCCCCGTAGGCGAAGCGCCAGCCCACCGTCAGGGCGAGCGCCGGCACGGCGAGCCCGCCGAGCAGGGTGGAGAGGGGGATGGCCGACTGGCGCAGGCCGAAGGCGAGGCCCTGGCGGCCGGGGCGGACGGCGTGGACGAGGTAGGCGTTGACCGACGGCTGGAGGACCCCGTTGGCCACCCCGGCGAACGCGAGGACGACGGCGAGGGCGATGGGGCTGTGGACGGCGAGGGCCACCGCGGCGAGGCAGGTGGCGCTGGTGGCGGTGGCGCAGCGCAGCACGGTCCCGGCCCGCCACCGCTCGGCGATGGGACCGGCGACGAGCGACCCGGCGACGGCGGCGAGGAAGAAGACGGCGACGAGCAGGCCGAGGGTGGCCGTCCCGAACGACAGGGACGCCCGCAGCTGGACGCTGAGGGCCCCGGTGAGGAACACCGGGAGCACGCTGGCGGCGATGGCGAGGAGGCTGACGAGGACCGGGTGGCGGAGCTGGCCGGGCCGCCACGAGGTCGAGCTCGTGCGGCGCGCCATGGGGCCGGACGGTAGCCGAGGCCGGCGGCCGGCCGGCTGCGGCCCGGGGCGCCCGCCGGGGTCGGGCCGGGTCGGGAGGGCTGCCAGGCGGGGTGCCAGGCGGGGTGCCGGGCGGGGTTCAGGCGGCCGGAGCGGCCCCGGGGGCGTGACGGGGGACCGGGTGGCCGAACAGGAAGCCCTGGGCGAGGTCGACGCCGAGGTCGCGGGCCGCCTCGGCCTGGGCGGGCGTCTCGACGCCCTCGACGAGCACGGTGGTCCCCATCGAGGCGGCGATGTCGACGACGGCGCCGATGAGGGTGCGGGCGGTGGCCCCCGGGAGCGCCTGGACGATCTCGCGATCGATCTTGACGACGTCGGGGCGGAGCCGGACGAGGAGGTTGAGGGTCGAGTAGCCGGCGCCGAGGTCGTCGAGGGCGACCTTGCAGCCGCGGGCGCGGTAGTGGTCGAGGACGTGCTCGAGGTGGCCGACGTCGCGCACCCGCTCGCCCTCGGTGACCTCGAAGACCACCTGGCCGAAGCGGAGGCCGGCGTCGGCCATGGCCCGCTCGGTGGTCCGCAGGCACACCTCGGGCCGGTAGATGGTGGTCGGGATGAAGTTG
Organism: Actinomycetes bacterium; assembly: GCA_021809425.1. Taxonomy (GTDB): domain Bacteria; phylum Actinomycetota; class Acidimicrobiia; order Acidimicrobiales; family Bog-793; genus JAKBAA01. The sequence goes on from JAKBAA010000034.1 coordinate 15,090, forward strand.
ACGAAGAGCAGGTCGTGGCCGAGCCAGCCGCGTGCGCCGCGCAGCGCCGTCTCCCGGCCGATCCGGTCGAGGGTGGCGAGCCAGTTGGCCCGGGCGGCCGCCGCGAAGAGCCGGTCGGGCGGGATCGGACCGGCGGGCCCGCGGGCGCGGAGCAGCGCCTCGTGGCCGACGACGGCGCCGTCGCCGAGGCGGACGATCGGCTGGTAGGCGCTCGAGAAGGCGGACTGCTCGGCGCGCAGCAGCGCTGCCAGCTCGGGCTCGGCGGTCCGGGCGGCCGCCTCGGCAAGGGTCGGGGCGAGGAGGGCGGCGGCGACCGGGTCGTCGCGGGCGTCGAGGGCGTCGAGGACGCGCGCCTCCTCGAGCTCCGGGCCGGAGAGGGCGGCGGCAAGCGCCGAGAGCACGCGGTCGGCCGGCTCGCCGGCGAGGTCGACCTCGACGACCGGCCCCCGCTGGCGGGCGCGGGCGCCGGCGGCCTGCACCGCCTCGACCACGGCCGACCGGGTGTGGGCGAGCGCGCTGGCGACGAGCAGGGTGTCCCCGTGCGCGCAGGTCGCCGGGGCCGTGCAGGGGCAGGCCATGCTGGGTCACCTCCGGGGCAGCCCGACCGGACGGGCGGCCCAGGGGCGATAACGGCCGGGAAGCGGGGGCGGTTGACGGCCCGGTCGTCAGGTCGGGTCGGCGAGGGCGAGGGCGAGGCGGTCGACGAGGGGGGCCTGGGCGAGGACCAGCCGGTCGCGGGCGGCCGGGAGGGGGAACCAGGCCGCCTGGTCGACCTCGGGGATCTCGAGCAGGCGGCCGGAGCCGCGCGGCCACTCGATCGTGCAGGTGTTGCTGGTGCAGCAGGCGGCGTCGAGGTCGCCCTCGACGGCCCAGACGTGGACGCGCTTGCCGCTCGCCTGGCGGACCTCCCCGAGCGGGAGGCGGGGCCCGGCCGGGGCCGGCAGGCCGGTCTCCTCGGCGAACTCGCGCTCGGCGGCGGCCAGCAGGTCCTCGCCCGGGTCGGGCTCGCCCTTCGGGACCGACCAGGCGGCCTGGTCCTTGCCGGCCCAGACCGGCCCGCCGGGGTGGACGAGGAGCACCTCGGGGCCGTCGGGGGCGCGCCGGTAGAGGAGGATCCCGGCTGCCAGCTTGGCCATGCGCCACCTCCTCGACGTGCGGCCGACGCCGCAGCCTAGGGGTCGCCCGGGCGCGGCGACGCCCCGGCGGAGGCCCTGCGCAGGCAGGGTCCGCCGGGGCGTCGGGGCAGCCGGTCCTAGAGGGCGTCCCGGCCGCGCTCGCCGGTACGGATCCGGACGATGTCCTCGGCGGGCACCACCCAGACCTTGCCGTCGCCGATCTTGCCGGTGCGGGCGCTCGTGACGATGGTGTCGACGACGTCGTCCACCTGGTCGTCCTCGACGACGATCTCGAGCCGCATCTTCGGGACGAGGTCGATCGTGTACTCGGCGCCCCGGTAGGTCTCGGTGTGGCCGCCCTGGCGCCCGAAGCCCTGCACCTCGGTGAGGGTGAGCCCCTGGACGCCGGAGGTCTTGAGGGCCTCCTTGACGTCGTCGAGCTTGAACGGCTTCACGATGGCGACGACGACCTTCATCGGGCTCCCTCCATCTCCGCGGCCGGCATCTGGCGCTGCAGCAGGTCGCTGCGAGTGACGTACACGGGCGGCTCCACCTCCTCGTCGTGGACGGCGACGTCGCCCTCCTCCAGCTCAGCGTCGCTGTAACGGAGGGGCACCCGCAAGACGTACTTGATGATGAGCAGCAGGAGGGCCGTGACGACGCCGTCCCAGACGATGATGGTGAGGGCCGTGAGGAACTGGATGAGCACCCGGTCCGAGTTGCCGTAGATCAGCCCGGCGGCCCCGTTGAGCCCGGTCCACAGGGAGGCGGCGTTGGTCTTGCCGGCCACGTACTCCACCATGTGGGGGTCGGCGGCGAAGCCGGTCATGATCCCGCCGAGGAACCCGGCGATGCCGTGGGTGTAGACGACCCCGAGGGCGTCGTCCACCTTCGAGAACGGCCGGATCTTCGGGAGGTAGTTCCAGGCGAAGAACACGATGGCCGAGGCGAGCACGCCCATGAGGGCGGCCGCGTTGCCGTTGACGAAGCCGGCGGCCGGCGTGATGCAGACGAGGCCGACGATCATGCCGTTGATGGCCCCGAGGAACGTCGGCTTCTTGGCCGGGCTGAGGAACGTGTCGCACACCACCCAGGTGAGCAGGGCTGTCGCCGTGCACAGGTTGGTGTTGAGGATGGCCGCCGCGGCGTCGGCGTTGGCGTAGTACGGGTCGCCACCGTTGAAGCCGTTCCAGCCGAGCCAGATGATCCCGGCCCCGACCGCCACGAGCAGGAGGTTGGTGGGCGGGAAGGACTGGCGGTCCCGCAGCAGGCGTGGCCCGATGATCCAGGCGGCCACGAACCCGGTGACCCCGGCGGCGAGGTGGATGACGTAGCCGCCGGAGTAGTCGAGGGCGCCCTTCTGGGCCCAGTAGCCACCACCCCAGATGAGCGCAGCGTTGACGGCGTAGACGCAGGTGGTCCACGCCGGCACGAAGATCAGCCACGCCTTGAAGTTCATCCGGCCGAGCACGCTGCCGAGGAAGAGCAGCGGGGTGATCCCGGCGAAGACGAACTGGAAGTAGATGAGGGAGGCACCCGAGAAGTGGAACGGCGGCGACGCCGAGGCCAGGTTCGGGATGTTCGCCTGGTTGAGGAGCGGCCCCGGACCGGCGACCGACCCGGGGTGGGCGAGGAAGCCGTTGAGGATGTTGGCACCGTTGCCGGCCAGGTGGATCGAGTTGCCGAAGCCCATCTGGTAGGCCCAGAACACCCAGGCCACGAGGACGGCGGCGAACCCGGCGAAGGCCATCAGCATGGTGTTGACGACCCACTTCTTCTTCACGAGCCCGCCGTACAGCACGGCGATCCCGGGAAGGCTCATCAGGCCGACGAACGTGGCCGCCGTCATCTGCCACGAGTTGTCCCCGGCCACGAGCCAGCTCGGATAGGGGAAGTACATCCACGCTCCTTCTCTCGGGCCGCACGTGCGCCGGCGGCGATCGGCTGAGCGAACGCTACGGACAGCTCGTTTCGCTGCCGTGGCGTGGGAGAGAACGGCGCGTTACCTGCGTGTTTCCGGCGTGTGAACGGGCGCCCGGGCGAGGCCCGTCGCCGGGCCGCCGGCCCAGGGCGGTCAGGCGCCCAGGGCGGTCAGGCGCCCAGGGCGGTCAGGCGCCCCGGTAGCGAGGCGCCCGGCGGTCAGCCGGCCTGGCGGGCCACGGCCTCGGCGGCAGCGGCGATCGCCGCCGGATCGCCGAGGTCGCGGGCCGAGACGACCTCGAGGCGGGCGTCCAGGTCGTAGACGCGGGGCACGCCGGTCGGGATGTCGAGGCCGGCGATGTCGTCGTCGGTGATCGCCTCGAGGTGCTTGCGCAGGGCGCGCAGGCTGTTGCCGTGGGCGGCCACGAGCACGGTGTGCCCGGCGAGCAGGTCGGGGGCGATGGCGTCCTCCCAGTAGGGAAGGAGGCGGCGGACGACGTCGGCCAGGCACTCGCCCGCCGGGAGGGCGCTCGGGGGGACGTCGGCGTAGCGCGGGTCGTGCGCCGGGTGGGTCGGGTCGTCCCGGTCGAGGGGCGGTGGCGGGGTGGCATACCCGCGGCGCCACGCCCGGAGCTGCTCGGGCCCGTGGCGCTCGGCGGTCGCCTTCTTGTCGAGCCCCTGGAGCGCCCCGTAGTGGCGCTCGTTGAGCCGCCAGTGGCGGCGCACCGGGAGGTAGGAGCGACCGAGCTCGTCGAGGACGAGGTTTGCCGTACGTACGGCGCGGGTGAGTACGGAGGTGTGTACGAGATCGACGACCACGTCCGGCTCGCCGGCGAGCAGCTGCCCGGCGGCCCGGGCCTCCGCCTCGCCGAGCTCGGAGAGGTCGACGTCGACCCAGCCGGTGAACTGGTTGGTGGCGTTCCAGGCGCTCTGGCCGTGGCGGAGGAGGACGAGCGTCGGCATGCACCGGCAGGCTATCTCGCCACCGTGACGCCGAAGGGGCCGGCGGGGCGGCCACGGCGCGCCGCTCGGCGGGCGGCGGCCAACCCGGACGCCCGTTACCTGGTCGTCCGGTCGGCGACACGTGCTCGTCGCGAGGCGGCAATCGTCCGTTCACAACGGGTGCCTAGCATCCGTCCCGTGGCGAGCTATGTCCTGCGCCTGTGGCTGGCCGACCGTCCCGGTGCGCTCGGGGCGGTCGCCTCGCGCATCGGCGCCGTCGGCGGCGACGTCGTCGGCATCGACATCCTCGAGCGCGAGGACGGCCGGGTGATCGACGAGCTGACGATCGACCTGCCGGGGGAGGACCGGATCCCGCTGATGCTGGCGAAGATCGCCGAGCTCGACGCCGTGGACGTCGAGGACGTGCGCGCCGTGGTCGCCGGGCTGCCCCACCCGCTGGTCGACCCGCTCGAGGTGGCCGCCGACGTGCTGCGCGAGCGGACGGTCGGCGAGGTGTTCGCCGCCCTCGTGGCCGGTGTCGGGCGCGCCTTCGCCGCCGACTGGGCGGCCGTGGTCGACCCGGAGGGCCCGGTCGTGCTCGCCTCGTCGCCCGGCGCCCCGGCAGGGCCGTGGCTGGAGGCGTTCGTGACCGGCGCCCGGCTGGCCGACCGGGATCCCCAGGCGGCGGCTTCGGCCAACGACGTCGCCTGGGCCTCCCTCGAGGTGTCCGGGCTGGCCCTGCTGGCCGGCCGTTCCGGGCGGCCCTTCCGGGCCCGCGAGCGCCGCCAGCTCGCCACCCTCGGCCGGGTGGCCGACCACCGCTGGCGCGAGCTGGTGACGCTGGACGGCATGCGGGCCCATCCGGCGCGCTCGTCCTGACCGGGACCGAGCCACCCGCCCCCTGACGTCCGTCGCGGCGCCGCCCCCGGCGGTGCATGTCGCTGGCGCGCTCGCGCCGCTGCGTCCCGTCCCCGCTACCCTTCTAGGGCGATGGCCTCGTTGTCCGAAAAGCTGACAACTTGGCACTCAAGTTCGCTATCATGAGGTCGTTCCTCCTGCGGCGTGTGCGCACGAGCAGGGGGAAGGACATCGCAGCGACCCGTGCGACCCAGGAGTGGAGGCGACATGGCCAAGGCGGTCGGTATCGATCTCGGAACGACGAACTCCGTCGTCAGCGTGCTCGAGGGGGGTGAGCCGACCGTCATCCCCAACGCCGAGGGCAACCGGACGACCCCGTCGATCGTCGGCTTCGCCAAGTCGGGCGAGGTGCTGGTCGGCGAGGTGGCGAAGCGGCAGGCGATCACGAACCCGGAACGGACCATCCGGTCGGTGAAGCGCCACATGGGCACCGGGTGGACGATCGACATCGACGGCAAGGCCTACACGCCGCAGGAGATCTCGGCCCGGATCCTGCAGAAGCTGAAGCGGGACGCCGAGGCGTTCCTCGGGGACACGGTCAACCAGGCGGTGATCACCGTGCCGGCGTACTTCGACGACGCCCAGCGGACCGCCACGAAGGAGGCGGGCCAGATCGCCGGCCTCGAGGTGCTGCGGATCATCAACGAGCCGACGGCGGCGGCCCTGGCCTACGGGCTGGACAAGGAGGGGGCGGAGCAGACCGTCCTCGTGTTCGACCTCGGCGGGGGCACGTTCGACGTGTCGATCCTCGAGATCGGCGAGGGCGTGTTCGAGGTGAAGTCGACGGCCGGCAACACCCAGCTCGGTGGCGACGACTGGGACCAGCGGGTCATCGACTGGCTGGTGAAGACGTTCAAGGACACCGAGGGGGTCGACCTCGCGGTCGACAAGATGGCCACCCAGCGCCTGAAGGAGGCGGCGGAGAAGGCCAAGATCGAGCTGTCGGCCGTCCAGGAGACGACGATCAACCTGCCGTTCATCACGGCGACCTCCGAGGGGCCGAAGCACCTCGACGTGAAGCTGACGCGGGCGAAGTTCCAGGAGCTCACCGAGGACCTCGTCGAGGGATGCCGGGGGCCGTTCGAGCAGGCGATCAAGGACGCCGGGCTGTCCAAGTCGGACATCGACCACATCGTGCTCGTCGGCGGGTCGACCCGGATGCCCGCCATCCAGGAGCTGGTGCAGCGCCTGACCGGCAAGGAGCCCCACAAGGGCGTCAACCCGGACGAGGTCGTGGCGGTGGGTGCCGCCATCCAGGCGGGCGTGCTGAAGGGCGAGGTGAAGGACGTCCTGCTCCTCGACGTGACCCCGCTGAGCCTCGGGATCGAGACGAAGGGCAGCATCATGCACCGCCTGATCGAGCGCAACACCACCATCCCGACGAAGCGGTCCGAGGTGTTCACGACGGCGGAGGACAACCAGCCGTCGGTCGAGATCCACGTCCTCCAGGGCGAGCGCGAGATGGCGATGTACAACAAGACGCTCGGCAAGTTCCAGCTGGTCGACCTGCCTCCGGCCCCGCAGGGGATCCCGCAGATCGAGGTCACCTTCGACATCGACGCCAACGGGATCGTCCACGTGTCGGCGAAGGACCGGGCGACGGGCAAGGAGCAGTCGATCACGATCACCGGCCAGTCGTCGCTCAACAAGGACGACATCCAGCGGATGGTCCGCGACGCCGAGCAGCACGCCGAGGACGACCGGCGGCGCCGCGACGAGGCGGAGACGCGCAACAACGCCGATGCCCTCGTGCACCGGACCGAGAAGCTGCTGAAGGACGAGGGCGACAAGTTCACGGGTGAGGAGAAGGACAAGGTCGACTCGGCCCTGTCGGCGCTGAAGCAGGCGCTGTCGGGCACCGACTCGGCGGCCATCCGGGCGGCGACCGAGACGCTGATGACAGCGTCCCAGGCGTTCGCCCAGCGCCTCTACGAGCAGGCCTCGAGCTCGTCGGCCGCCGGCGCGTCGAGCGGGGCGAGCGCGCCGCCGAACGACGACGAGGTCGTGGACGCCGAGATCGTCGACGAGCCCGGCGAGGGTCGGGCGTGACCGCCTTCGCGAGCGGCGCCGAGCGCGCCGAGGAGGAGCAGGTGCCGGCCGAGCCGGCGGATGGCACGGCCGGCGGGTCGGGTCCGGCCGGGGCAGCGGGCGCCGAGCCGGCCGCCACCGCCGCGGCGGGCGGCGCGCCGCCGCCTGGGCCGCCGACGGGCGGGCTGGGGTCGGCCGAGGGCGAGCTCGACCGGGTGGCGGCGGAGCGCGACGAGTACCTGGAGGCGCTGCGCCGGCTGCAGGCCGAGTTCGACAACTTCCGCAAGCGCACGGCCCGCCAGCAGGCCGAGCTGGCCGACCGGGCCGCCGAGGGGCTCCTCGAGCGGCTGCTGCCGGCGCTCGACGCCATCGACCTGGCCCTCGCCCACCGGGCCGGGGCGGCCGAGGGGGACGACGGGGGGGTGTTCGCCCAGATCGCCTCGTTGCTGCGCGACGGGCTGGCCCGGGACGGGCTGGAGCGGATCGACGCCGCCGGCGTCCACTTCGACCCGGAGATCCACGACGCCGTCGCCCACCTGCCGGCGCCCGGGAGCTCCGGCGACGCCGGTGGCCCCGGCGATGCCGGCGATGCCGGCGAGGGCGAGACCGGAGCGGTCGAGGCGGCCCCGGGGGGGGCGGCGGCGGCCGAGGGCGAGCCGGGCGCGCCAGGTGGCTCGCCGTCGGCGGTGGTCGCCGAGGTGCTGCGGGCCGGCTACCGGCTGAAGGGGCGGGTGCTGCGTCCGGCGATGGTCACGGTGCAGGGCTAGAGGGAGGACCGTGGCGCCACAGAGGGAGTGGTTCGAGACCGACTACTACAAGGTGCTCGGGGTCGCGCCGGAGGCGACGGACAAGGAGATCACCCGCGCCTACCGCAAGCTGGCCAAGCAGTACCACCCCGACGCGCACCCGGGGTCGGAGGACCGCTTCAAGGAGATCACGGCCGCCTACGACGTGCTCGGGGACGCCCAGAAGCGCAAGGAGTACGACGAGGTCCGCCGGCTCGGGCCGGCGGCCGGCGGGCTCGGCGGCTTCGGCGGCGCGGGCGGGGCCGGGGGCGGGTTCAACTTCCGGGTGGAGGACCTGTCGGACCTGTTCGGCGGGGTGTTCCGCCAGCAGAGCCGGCGCCGCACGGGCGCCGGCGGGGGCCAGTTCGCCCAGCGCGGCAACGACGTCGAGGCCGAGCTCCACCTGCCGTTCCAGGAGGCCCTGGAGGGGGTCGTGACGTCGGTCAACGTGACCGGCAGCGGGACGTGCACGACGTGCAACGGCAGCGGGTCGCGCCCGGGGAGCTCGCCGGTGGTGTGCCCGCGTTGCGGCGGGCGGGGCGTGGTCAACGACAACCAGGGGCTGTTCTCGCTGTCGACGCCGTGCCCGGAGTGCGGGGGGCGCGGCACGAAGATCGTCGACCCGTGCCCGACCTGCCACGGCACCGGCAGCCAGCGCCGGGTCCGCCAGGTGAAGGTGCGCATCCCGGCCGGCGTGGACGACGGGCAGCGGATCCGGGTGAAGGGCAGGGGCGAGCCGGGGACGGGCGGGGGCCAGACGGGCGACCTGTTCGTGGTGGTCCACGTCGAGCCGCACCGCCTGTTCGGGCGGCGCGGCGCCGACCTGACGCTGACGGTGCCGGTGAGCTTCCCCGAGGCGGCCCTCGGCGCCACGATCCGGGTGCCGGCCCTGGACAAGCCGGTGAGCCTGAAGCTGCCGGCCGGGACGCCGTCGGGCAAGACGTTCCGGGTGCGCGGCCGGGGGCTCCAGGTCGGGAGCCGCCACGGCGACCTGCTCGTGACGGTGGAGGTGGAGGTGCCGAAGGACCTGTCGGCGGCGGAGCGCAAGGCGGTCGAGGCGCTCGGGGCGGCCGCGACCCGGTCGCCGCGCGACCACCTGGAGGCATAGGTGGCGGCGGACGAGCGACCCGGGGCGGGCGGCGGGCGCCGGCCGGGGGAGGTGCCGCGCCACGCCACCGAGCGGCGCGCCGTGTACGTCATCTCGGTGGCCGCCGAGCTCGCTGGGGTGCACCCGCAGACGTTGCGCATCTACGAGCGCAAGGGGCTGCTCGACCCGGCCCGGACCGGGGGCGGGAGCCGCCGGTACTCCGACGCCGACCTGGCGACGCTGCGGCGCATCCAGGAGCTGACGAGCGGCGGGCTCAACCTGGAGGGCGTCCGCCAGGTGCTGGCGCTCGAGGCCGAGGTGGCCCGCCTCGAGGCGGAGCTGACCGCTGCCCGGGTCGAGGCGCGCGAGGCGGTGGCGGCGACGCATCGCCAGTACCGGAGGGACCTGATCCCGCTGCGCGCCGAGCGCCTGCCGGCGCGCTGGCGCCCCGGCGGGGCGCGGGGCTGAGCGGGGGCCCGCACGACGACCACGACCAACAGCGCGACGAGCAACAAGGAGCAGTGATGGCGCTGGACCCGAACCGTTGGACCTTGAAGACCCAGGAGGCCGTGCAGGCGGCCATCCGAAGCGCCGAGGAGCAGCACCACGCGGAGGTGGTGCCGGCGCACCTGCTCCTCGCCGCCCTCGGCCAGGAGGCGGGGGTGGCGCTCCCGATCCTCGACCGGATGGGGCTGGCGCCGCTCGAGGTGCGCAACCGGCTGACGTCCGCCCTGGAGCGGCTGCCGCGCGCCTACGGGGGGGCGCAGCCCCAGTGGTCGCGGGCGCTGCGTGACGGGTTCGACCGGGCCGTGCAGCTGCAGAAGGAGATGGGCGACGAGTACCTGTCGGTGGAGCACCTGCTGGTGGCGTTCCACGACGTGCTCGAGGTCGACCGGGACGCGCTGCTCGACGCCCTTCGCGCCGTGCGGGGCAGCCACCGGGTGACCTCGCAGGACCCCGAGTCGGCGTACCGGTCGCTCGAGCGCTACGGCCGCGACCTGACCGAGGTGGCCCGGCGGGGCAAGCTCGACCCGGTCATCGGCCGGGACGAGGAGATCCGCCGCGTCGTCCAGGTGCTGTCGCGCCGGACCAAGAACAACCCGGTGCTCATCGGCGAGCCGGGGGTCGGCAAGACGGCGATCGTCGAGGGGCTCGCCACGCGCATCGTCGAGGGGGACGTCCCCGCCTCGCTGCGCGACAAGCGGGTGGTGGCGCTCGACCTGGCGTCGATGGTGGCCGGGGCCAAGTACCGCGGCGAGTTCGAGGAGCGGCTGAAGGCGGTGCTGAAGGAGATCACCGACGCCGAGGGCGAGGTGATCACGTTCATCGACGAGCTCCACACGATCGTCGGGGCGGGGGCCGCCGAGGGGGCGATGGACGCCGGCAACATCATCAAGCCGATGCTCGCCCGTGGCGAGCTGCGCCTGATCGGGGCGACCACCCTCGATGAGTACCGCAAGCACATCGAGAAGGACGCCGCGCTCGAGCGTCGGTTCCAGCCGGTGTACGTCGGGCCGCCGTCGGTGGAGGACACCATCGCCATCCTGCGTGGGCTGAAGGAGCGCTACGAGGTGCACCACGGGGTGCGCATCCAGGACGCCGCCCTCGTGGCGGCGGCGGTGCTGTCCGACCGGTACGTGACGGGTCGGTTCCTGCCGGACAAGGCGATCGACCTGGTCGACGAGGCGGCGAGCAAGCTGCGCATCGAGATCGACTCGATGCCGACCGAGATCGACGTGGTCACCCGGCGGATCCGCCAGCTCGAGATCGAGCGGGTGGCGCTCGGCAAGGAGACCGACAGCGCCTCGCTCGACCGCCTGGCGCGCCTCGACGAGGAGCTGGCCAACCTGCGCGAGGAGGAGCACGGGCTGACCGCCCACTGGCAGGCCGAGCGCGACGCCATCACGGCGATCCAGGCGCTGACCGAGCAGCTGGAGGCGCGCCGGGTCGACGCCGAGCGGTTCGAGCGCGACGGCGACCTCGGGGCGGCGGCCGAGATCCGCTACGGCGAGCTGCCCGAGCTCGAGCGCAAGGTCGGCGAGGGGACCGAGCGGCTCGCCACCTTGCAGGGCCAGCACCGGATGCTGAAGCAGGAGGTGGACGAGGAGGACGTCGCCGAGGTGGTGGCCCGCTGGACCGGCGTGCCGGTGGCGAGCCTGATGGAGAGCGAGATCCAGAAGCTCGTCCGCATGGAGGACGTCCTCCACGAGCGCGTCGTCGGCCAGGACGAGGCGGTGGCGGTGGTGGCCAACGCCATCCGGCGCAGCCGGGCCGGGCTGTCCGACCCGCACCGCCCGATCGGGTCGTTCCTGTTCCTCGGGCCGACCGGCGTCGGCAAGACCGAGCTGGCGCGGTCGCTCGCAGCCTTCCTGTTCGACGACGAGCGGGCGATGGTCCGTATCGACATGGGCGAGTACCAGGAGAAGCACACCGTCGCCCGCCTGGTCGGCGCCCCGCCCGGCTACGTCGGCTACGAGGAGGGCGGCCAGCTCACCGAGGCGGTGCGCCGCCGGCCGTATGCCGTGGTGCTGCTGGACGAGCTCGAGAAGGCCCACCCGGACGTGTTCAACGTGCTGCTCCAGGTGCTCGACGACGGCCGGCTCACCGACGGGCAGGGGCGGACGGTCGACTTCACCAACGCCGTCCTCGTCATGACGTCGAACCTTGCCGGTGAGCCGATCGACCACTTCAAGCCGGAGTTCGTCAACCGGATCGACGAGATCGTCCGGTTCCGCCCGCTCGGCCGTGAGGACCTGGCGGCGATCGCCGACATCCAGCTCGGGGCGTTGCGCGAGCGCCTGGCCGCCCGCCGGATCGGCCTCGAGGTGACGCCGGCCGCCAAGGCCCTGCTGGCCGAGCGCGGCTACGACCCGGTCTTCGGCGCCCGCCCGCTGCGCCGGGTGATCCAGCGGGACCTCGGCGACCCGCTCGCCCTCGGGCTGCTCGAGGGGCGCTTCGTCGACGGGACCACGGTGGTGGTCGACGAGCAAGGCGGCGACTTCCAGCTGCGCCCGGCGGCCCCACCCGCCGAGCCGGCCCCGGCTGCTGCTGTCGGCGTTGCCGGCGCTGCCGGCGCGCTCGGCGCCTGAGCGCGCCCGCCACCCGGGCACGTGCCGCCACCCGGCACCCGCCCCTCCGCCACCCGGCAGCGGCCACCCGGCGTCGCCCCTGGCCCGCCCGACACCCGGGCCCGGGGCGCCCGGCGAGTCACTAAGATCGTGGCCCTGTCGATCCCGGAGGGAGCCTGGTGCCCGCCACCATCGTGGTCGGAACGCAGTGGGGCGACGAGGGCAAGGGGAAGCTGACCGACCTCCTCGCCCGGGACATGCGCCTCGTGGTGCGCTACCAGGGCGGCCACAACGCCGGCCACACGATCGTGGTGGGCGGCGAGTCGTTCGCCCTGCAGCTGATCCCGAGCGGGGTGCTGTACCGGCACACCATCCCGGTGATCGGCAACGGTGTGGTGGTCGACCCGGCCGTGCTGGTGGCCGAGTGCGACACCCTCGCGGCGCGCGGGGTGGACACGAGCCGGCTGGTGGTGTCGGGCAACGCCCACCTGGTGATGCCGTACCACTACGAGCTCGACCGGGCGACCGAGCGGAGCCTCGGGAAGAACCGGCTGGGGACGACGAAGCGGGGGATCGGGCCGGCGTACGCCGACAAGGCGGCCCGGATCGGGCTGCGCGTGCAGGACCTGCTCGACGAGAAGATCTTCCGCCAGAAGCTCGACGTGGTGCTGCGGGAGAAGAACGCCGTGCTGGCCAAGGTGTTCAACCGGCTGGCGCTCGACGGCGAGGAGATCGCCCGCCGGTACCTGGACGAGCTGGCGCCGAGGATCGCCCCGATGATCGGGGACACGGTCGGCCTCGTCCACGAGGCGCTGGAGGCCGGTGAGCAGATCATGCTGGAGGGGGCGCAGGCGACGTTCCTGGACCTGGACCACGGGACGTACCCGTACGTCACGTCGTCCAACCCGACGGCCGGGGGGGCGTGCGTGGGCACCGGGATCGGGCCACGTGACGTCGACCGGGTGATCGGGATCGCCAAGGCGTACGTCACCCGGGTCGGGGCCGGCCCGTTCCCGACCGAGGTCGACGGCGAGCTGGCCGACGTGCTGGTCGAGCGGGGCCACGAGTACGGGACCAACACCGGGCGGCGCCGGCGGCCGGGGTGGCTGGACTGCGTGATGTTGCGCCACGCCGTGCGCCTCAACTCGCTGTCGGAGATCGCCCTGACCAAGCTGGACGTGCTGTCGGCGCTGCCGACGGTGAAGCTGTGCGTCGCCTACGAGGCCGACGGGGAGCGGATGACCCGGCTGCCGTACCACCAGTCGGTGCTGCACAAGGTGACGCCGGTCTACGAGGAGCTCGAGGGCTGGCAGGAGGACCTGTCGCAGGCGACGTCGGTGCGCGACCTGCCGAAGGCGGCCCGCAGCTACGTCGAGGCGATCGCCGACCAGTGCGGCGTGCCGGTCGGCTACGTCGGGGTGGGGCCGGGTCGCGAGCAGTACGTCCGCTTCGCCGCCTGAGCCGAGCCTTGCGGGTCTGCGTCGTCGGCGCCGGAGGGCGCGAGCACGCCCTGGCGCTGGCCTGCGCGCGCACGGCCGACGTGGTGGTCGCGCCGGGGCTGGCCGACATGGCGGGGCGCTCCGCGGAGGGGCACCGGATCGAGGTGTCGGCGGCCCCGCCGGTCGAGGTGGTGGCGGACCTGTACGTGGTCGGGCCGGAGGTGCCGCTCGTGGCCGGGCTGGCCGACGAGCTGCGGGGGCGGGGCGCGGCGGTGGTCGGCCCGGGCGCCGACGGGGCGCGGCTCGAGGGGTCGAAGGCGTTCATGAAGGAGGTGGCGGCCGCCGCCGGGGTGCCGACGGCCCGCCACGCCGTGGTCGAGACGGTCGGGGCGGCGGCCGAGTTCTTCGCCTCGGTGGGGCACGGCCCGTACGTGGTGAAGACGGACGGGCTGGCGGCCGGCAAGGGGGTGCTGGTCGCCGGGACGACCGAGGAGGCGCTGGCGGACGTGGCGGCCAAGCTGTCGGGGCGGGCCTTCGGCGAGGCCGGCCGGCGGGTGGTCGTCGAGGAGGGCCTCGCCGGGCCGGAGCTTTCGCTGCTGGTGCTGTGCGACGGGCGGCGGGCGGTGCCGCTGCCGGCCGCCCAGGACCACAAGCGGCTCGGCGACGGTGACGCCGGGCCGAACACGGGCGGGATGGGGGCGTACTCGCCGGTGCCGCTGGCGACGGCGGCGGTGGTGGACGAGGTGATGGCCCGCCTCGTCGAGCCGACGCTCGGGGAGCTGGCCCGGCGGCAGGTCACCTACCGCGGGGTGCTGTACGCCGGGCTGATGCTCACCGCCGACGGCCCGCGGCTGATCGAGTACAACGTGCGCTTCGGCGACCCGGAGGCGCAGGTGGTGCTGCCGCTGCTGGCGGGCGACGTGACGGGGCTGCTGCACGGGGCGGCCACCGGCAAGGTGGTGGCGCCGGAGGTGGCGCCGGGGGCGGCCGTCGGGGTGGTGGTGGCGTCGCCGGGCTACCCGGAGGCGCCGGTGACCGGGGGGCGGCTGCGGGGGGTCGAGGAAGCCGGTACGGTCGAGGGGGTGACCATCCTGCACGCGGCCACGGCTCGCGACGGGCAGGGTGCGCTGCACGCGACGGGCGGCCGGGTGCTGACCGTCGTCGGCACCGGTGCCGACCTGGACGTGGCGCGCCGGCGCGCGTACGAGGCGGTCGGGCGGATCGAGCTGGCCGGTGGCCAGCACCGCAGCGACATCGCGGCCGGCGCCGCAGCGGAGGCGACGGCGTGATCGAGCGGTACCAGCTGCCGGAGATGGCAGGGCTGTTCACCGACGAGGCGAAGCTCGGGCTGTGGCTCGAGGTGGAGCTGCTGGCGCTGGAGGGCTGGTCGTCGCTCGGGGTGGTGCCGGCGGAGGCGGCGGCGGCGTGCCGCGCCCGGGCCCCCCGCGCCGACCGGGCGCTGGTCGACCAGGTGGCGGCGCGCGAGGCGGTGACCGACCACGACGTGGCGGCCTTCGTCGACGTCGTCCAGGGGGCCATCGGGCCGCCGGCGGGCTCGTGGGTGCACCACGGGCTGACGTCGTCGGACGTGGTGGACACGGCCCTGTGCGCCACGCTCGACCGGGCGGCGGCGCTGCTGGTCGAGGCGTCCTCGGGGCTGGTGGGGGCGCTCAGGGAGAAGGCGCTGGCCCACGTGGCGACGGCGTGCCTGGGGCGGACCCACGGCATGCACGCCGAGCCGACGACGTTCGGGGCGAAGCTGGCGCTGTACTGCCTGCAGGCCGACCGGGACCGTCGCCGGCTGGAGCGGGCACGCGAGGCGGTGGCCGTCGGCAAGCTGTCGGGGGCGGTGGGGACGTACTCGAACATCGACCCGGCGGTCGAGGCGCACGTGTGCGGGGCGCTCGGGCTCCGGCCGGTGCCGGCCACCCAGGTGATCGCCCGGGACCGCCATGCGGAGTACCTGTACGCCATCGCCACGGCCGGGGCCACCCTGGAGACGATCGCGACCGAGCTGCGCCACCTGCAGCGGAGCGAGGTGGCCGAGGTGGAGGAGGCGTTCGGCGCCGGCCAGAAGGGGTCGTCGGCGATGCCGCACAAGCGGAACCCGATCACGAGCGAGCGGCTGGTGGGCCTGGCGAGGGTGCTGCGGGGGTACGTGGTGCCCGGGCTCGAGGACGTGGCGCTGTGGCACGAGCGGGACATCTCCCACAGCTCGGTGGAGCGGGTGGTGCTGCCCGACGCCAGCCAGCTGGCGTACTACGCGCTGCGGCGCGGCGCCCGGCTGGTGGAGGGGCTGGTAGTGCGTGAGGAGCGGATGCGGGAGAACCTGCTCGAGGGGTCGCTCGGGCTGGTGTTCTCCCAGCCGGTCCTGCTGGCGCTCGTCGAGTCGGGGCTGACCCGGGACGCCGCCTACCGGATCGTGCAGCGGGACGCCCGGCGGGCCTTCGACGAGCGGGCGCCGTTCCGGTCGGTGCTCGAGAAGGACGGCGAGCTGGTGGCTGCGCTCGGCGGCGACCGGGTGGGGCCGCTCCTCGAGGGGGCGTTCGACCTGGGGCGGTCGCTGCGGCACGTGCACCGGATCATCGACGCGCTGGAGGAGGTCGGGAAGTGACCATGGAGCGGCTCTACTCGGGGAAGGTGCGGGACGTGTACGACGCCGG
The DNA here is from genome assembly GCA_021809425.1 of Actinomycetes bacterium. Taxonomy (GTDB): domain Bacteria; phylum Actinomycetota; class Acidimicrobiia; order Acidimicrobiales; family Bog-793; genus JAKBAA01. The sequence goes on from JAKBAA010000034.1 coordinate 31,055, forward strand.
CGACGGACTGCTGCTGATGGTGGCGTCCGACCGGATCTCGGCGTTCGACCGGGTGTTCGAGCAGCCGGTGCCGGACAAGGGCCGGGTGCTCACGGCGATGACGGCGTTCTGGTCCGCCGAGCTGGCCGAGATCGCCCCGACGCACCTCGTGACGGTCGACCCGGCGTCGTTCCCGAGCGAGGCGGCGGGGCTGGCCGACCTGGAGGGGCGGGCCATGCTGGTGCGCCGGGCCGAGATGCTGCCCATCGAGTGCATCGTGCGCGGCTACCTCACCGGGTCGGCCTGGAAGGAGTACCAGCGGGGCGGGACGATGCACGGCACCCGGCTGCCCGAGGGGCTGCTCGAGTCGTCCGAGCTGCCCGAGCCGGTGTTCACGCCGTCGACGAAGGCGACGGAGGGCCACGACGAGAACATCTCGTTCGAGCAGGCCGTCGAGCTGGTGGGGCCGGCGACGGCGAGCGCGGCGCGGGAGATCTCGGTGGCCGCCTACCGCCGTGGCGCCGAGCTGGCCCGCCAGCGGGGCATCGTCATCGCCGACACGAAGTTCGAGCTCGGCCTCGTCGACGGCGAGCTGACGATCTGCGACGAGATCCTGACGCCGGACTCGTCGCGGTTCTGGCCGGCGGACGCCTGGAAGCCGGGGGTGACGCCGCCGTCGTTCGACAAGCAGCCGGTGCGCGACTGGGCCGAGTCGACCGGGTGGGACAAGGAGTCGACGCCGCCCCCGCTGCCCGAGGAGGTCGTGGCCGCCACCCGGGCGCGCTACGTGGCCGCCTACGAGCAGCTGTCGGGTCGCTCGTTCGCCGACTGGTGGGGCGTGGGGAGCGGGCGGTGATCTTCGCCGTGGCCGTCGAGGTGAGCGGCCTCGAGGGCATCGCCGACCCGGCCGGCCGGACGATCGAGCGGGCGCTGCCGGCGCTCGGCTTCGCCGGGGTGCGTGACGTGCGGGTGGGCAAGCTGCTCCGGTTCGAGCTGGAGGCCGCCGACGAGGCGGCGGCGCGGGCGGAGGTGGCGGCGATGTGCGAGCGGCTGCTCGCCAACCCGGTGATCGAGCGCACCGAGGTCCACCTGTCGCCGGCCGGCAGCGGGGCGCCGGCCGGGCCGGCCAGCGGGGCGGGGTCGTGAGCACGCCGGGTGCAGCGGTGGACGGCGGGGTCGCCGGTGACGAGGGGCCGGCCGGCGGGCCGGTGATCGGGGTGCTGGTGTTCCCCGGGTCGAACTGCGAGCACGACGTGGCGCTCGCCGTGTCCCGGCTGGGGGGCCGGGCACGGCTCGTGTGGCACGAGGAGGCCGAGCTGTCGGGGCTGGGCGGGGTGGTGGTGCCGGGAGGGTTCGCCCACGGCGACTACCTGCGTCCGGGGGCCATCGCCCGGTTCTCGCCGGTGATGGAGGCGCTGGCCGCCTTCGCCGGCCAGGGGGGACCGGTGCTGGGCATCTGCAACGGGTTCCAGGTGCTCACCGAGGCCGGCCTGCTGCCGGGGGCGCTCCGTCCGAACGAGGGGCTGCGGTTCCTGTGCATGACGGTCGAGTGCGAGGTGGCGTCGACCGGGTCGGTGCTGACCGGGGCGGCGGTTGCCGGCCAGCGGCTGGCGCTGCCGATCAACCACTACGAGGGCAACTTCACGTGCCGGCCGGGCGAGCTCGAGGAGCTGGAGGCGGCCGGGCAGGTGGTGCTGCGCTACCGGGTCAACCCGAACGGGTCGACGGGGGCGGTCGCCGGGGTGGCGAGCGCCGGGGGAAACGTGGTCGGGCTGATGCCACACCCGGAGCGGGCGAGCGACCCGCTGCTGGGCTCGGAGGACGGGAACGTGCTGCTGTCCGGCTTCCTCGAGTCGGCCGGCGCCTTCGCCCGGCAGGCGGCGCCGGCGGCGTCGTCGCCCGGGCGATGACGGTCGAGGGCACCCCGGGGGCCGGACCGAGCTGGCCGGAGGGGCTGCACCGGGCGCTCGGTCTGACCGACGACGAGCTGGCGCGCATCGAGGAGATCCTGGGGCGCCGCCCGAGCGAGCTGGAGCTCGCCATGTACTCGGTGATGTGGAGCGAGCACTGCTCGTACAAGTCGTCGCGAGTCCACCTCGGTCGGCTGCCGACCGAGGGGCCGCAGGTGCTGGTGGGGCCGGGGGAGAACGCCGGCGTGCTGGACGTGGGCGACGGGTTGGCGGTGGCGGTGCGCATCGAGAGCCACAACCACCCGTCGGCCATCGAGCCGTACCAGGGGGCGGCGACGGGGGTCGGGGGGATCCTGCGTGACGTGTTCACGATGGGGGCACGGCCGATCGCGCTGATGGACGCCCTGTTCTTCGGGCCGCTCGAGGACGCCCACACGCGCTACCTGGTGGACGGGGTGGTGCGGGGGGTGGCCGGGTACGGCAACGCCGTCGGGGTGCCGACGGTGGGCGGCCAGCTGCAGTTCGACCCGACCTACCTGGGCAACCCGCTGGTCAACGTGTTCTGCCTCGGCGTGCTCCGCCAGGAGCACCTCGCCCTGTCGGCGGCGTCGGGGGTGGGCAACCTGGCCGTGCTGCTCGGGTCGCGCACCGGCCGGGACGGGATCGGCGGGGTGAGCGTGCTGGCGTCCGCCGAGCTGTCCGGCCCGGGGGGCGGCGGCGAGAAGCGGCCGAGCGTGCAGGTGGGCGACCCGTTCGAGGAGAAACGGCTGATCGAGGCCTGCCTGTCGCTGCTCGGCGACGGGCTGGTGGTCGGCATCCAGGACCTCGGCGGGGCGGGGCTGGCGTGCGCCACGAGCGAGACGGCGGCCGGGGGCGGTCTCGGGATGGACGTCGACGCGGCGGCGGTGCCGCGCCGGGAGCCGGGGATGTCGCCGGTCGAGCTGATGACGAGCGAGAGCCAGGAGCGGATGCTGGCCATCGTCCGGCCGGAGGACCTGGGGACGGTGCAGGAGCGGTGCCGCCACTTCGAGGTGGAGGCGACGGTGATCGGGACGGTCGCCGAGCGGGACGCCGACGGGGTCGGGCGGCTGCGGATCCGGGAGGCGGGCGGGCCGGTGCTGGCCGAGGTGCCGGCGGCCAGCTTGTCGCACGACGCCCCCCGCTACCGGCGCCCGCTGGCCCCGCCGGCCGACCTGGCGGCGCGCCAGGCCGACGGGCCGGAGCGCCTGGCCCCGCCGGCCGACCTCGGCGCGACGTTGGCCGGGCTGCTGGTCGACCCGGGGTTCGCCTACCGCCAGTACGACCACCAGCTGTTCCTCAACACCGTCGTCGGCCCGGGTGCCGGGGACGCCACGGTGCTCAAGCTGGCGGCGCCGGGCATCCCGTGGCGCGGCAAGGGGCTGGCGCTGAGCGCCGACGCCAACCCGGGCTGGTGCCTGGTGGACCCGCGACGGGGCACGGCGGCGACGGTGGCCGAGTGCGCCGTCAACGTGGCCTGTGCCGGGGCGCGCCCGCTCGGTCTCGTCAACTGCTGCAACTTCGGCAATCCGGAGCACCCGGAGGTGATGTGGCAGCTGAGCGAGGCCATCGACGGCATGGCCGAGGCGTGCCGGGCCCTCGCCGTGCCGGTGGTGGGCGGGAACGTCTCGCTGTACAACGCGCCGGGAGGGGTCGACATCGACCCGACGCCGGTGGTGGCCGTCGTCGGGCTGCTCGACCGGCTGGCCGCCGCCCCCCCGGTGGTGGCCCAGCGCGACGGTGACGCGCTGGTGCTGCTCGGGGAGCACGACCGCAACCTGGCCGGGTCGCGCTGGGCGCGCCAGCAGGGCTGTACCGGCGGCGAGCTGGCCGAGGTCGACTACGGGGCGCTCGGGCGGCTGTGCGACCTCGTGGCCGGGCTCGTCGCCGCGGAGGCGGCGGTGGCGGGCGGCGCCGGGGTGGTCCACGGGGTCCACGACGTGAGCGACGGGGGGCTGCTCGTCACGCTGGCCGAGCTGGCGCTCGGCGGGGGCGTCGGCGCCGTCGTCGACGGGCCGGTCGACCATGCCGCCCTGCTGTCGGAGCTGCCCGGCCGGGTGGTCGTGGCGACCCCCGAGCCCCAGGCCGTGCTGGACCGGGCGGCGGCAGCCGGCGTGCCGGCGGCGGTGCTCGGACGGGCGGGCGGCGACCGGCTGGTGGTGGGCGACCGGTGCGACGTCGACCTGGCGACGCTGCGCCGGGCGGCCGGCCGGGCGGCGCAGGCCGTCGAGGCGCCCACCACCCACCGTTAGCGGGCCGGCACCGGACGCACGGGCGTCCACAGCTGTGGACGACGCTGGGGAGAGATCACACTGATGTGGTTCGGCGGCGGGGCCGGGAGGCCGGCGGGGCCGGCCGGTCGGCGGGGCCGGGAGGCCGGCGGGGCCGGCCGGTCGGCGGGGCCGGGAGGCTGGCGGGGCCGGCCGGTCGGGCGGTCGCCTCAGTCCACGGGCGGCGGCCCGGCCGGTCGTGGCCCGGGCTCGTGGAGCAGGGCGTAGAGGCAGCGCTCGAGCAGGTCGCGCATCTGGTCG